>NZ_CP077080.1:4505475-4805840 GCF_019141525.1 Pseudomonas alvandae | reverse complement strand
GACGAGTCATCGCCCGGGTCGCTTACGAGTCGCCTTCCACCGTCGAGATCGAGCGCCTGTCGCCGGATACGATCGTATTGCAGGGGCGCTACAGCGAAGGGGCCGCCGGCGATATTCTGCGCATGAAGAAATACTCCGGTGCCTTGCGGATCTTCGAACTCGACGATTACGTCGTCCAGGCACCGAAGAAAAACACGCACGCGCGCAACAAGCCGGCCAATATCGAGCAGATGCTGCGTGAAGGCATCGGGTTGTGTGATCGCGTGGTGGTGACCACGCCTTCGCTCGCTGACGCCTTGTCCAGCATGCACAATGAAATCCGTATCGTGCCTAATATGTTGACGCCCGAGCCCTGGGCGAAGCTGACCAGCCGGCGCGGCACGTCCTCCAAGCCTCGCGTGGGCTGGGGGGGCGGGACCAGTCACAGTGGTGATCTGGAAATCATCGCGGACGTGGTGCGTGAGCTGGCAAATGAAGTGGAGTGGGTGTTCTTCGGTATGTGCCCCGACGCACTGCGTCCGTATATCCACGAGTTTCACAGTTCGGTCGGCCTGGGCACCTACCCATTCAAACTGGCCAGCTTGAACCTCGACCTGGCCCTGGCCCCGCTGGAATTCCACATCTTCAACGACTGCAAGAGCAACCTGCGCCTGCTGGAGTACGGTGCGTGTGGCTATCCCGTAATCTGCACCGACACCAAGGCCTACGACGGTTTCCTGCCCTGCACCAAAGTGCGCAGCAACAGCACCGAGGAATGGATCGCGGCCATCCGCATGCACCTGGCCGACCCGGACGCCAGCTACCGCATGGGCGACGAACTGCGCGAAGCGGTGTTGCGGGACTACATGCTCAGCGGCAAGAATCTGCAGCACTGGTTGTGGGGGTGGTTGCCGGATTGATCGTTGCCCTATGCAGCGTTCACCGTCGCGGTGGGGAAGTTGGTTCCCTCGCCACAAAGGCCGCGTGCGGCCGTCTGGAGTGACTTCCACTGCCAATTCGTCCCCGCCAGAGCTGGCGCGTTTCCTGCAAGACCCCCTCATATCGCCATAAAACGAGCGCTCGCGGCCTATCGCAGCGCTCGGATCGGCATCGAAGGTGTAATCCCCGCGCCAGCAAAGCGAAACAACGCTTGGCCGAGCCCGGTGATGAACAAGAGGGGAGACGATGAAGGCAGTTATCTTGGCAGGTGGTCTCGGCACGCGGATCAGCGAGGAGTCGCACCTCAAGCCCAAGCCGATGATCGAGATCGGTGGCAAGCCAATTCTTTGGCACATCATGAAGCAGTATTCCGCCCATGGAATCCACGACTTCGTGATTTGCCTGGGCTACAAGGGCTACGCCATCAAGGACTTTTTCGCCAACTATTTCCTGCACACCTCTGACGTCACCTTCGACATGTGCAACAACCGCATGGACGTTCACCAGAACTACAGCGAGCCGTGGCGCGTGACGCTGATCGACACGGGCGAAGAAACCATGACCGGCGGGCGTCTGCGGCGAGCGGCGCGTTACCTGGAAAACGAAGAGGCGTTCTGCTTCACCTATGGTGATGGCGTGTCGGACCTCAATATTGGTGCGCTCGTGGACTTTCACTTGTCCCACGGCAAGCTCGCCACCGTGACGGCGGTCCAACCTCCAGGACGTTACGGTGCGCTGGAGCGCGACGGTGATGCTGTCCTTGGTTTCACCGAAAAACCACGGGGTGATGGCGGTTGGATCAATGGCGGGTTCTTTGTGCTCTCGCCGAAGGTCTTGCCTTATATCGCTGATGACCAGACGTCCTGGGAAGCCGAACCGCTGGCGGCGCTGGCGACCGAACAGCAGCTCCAGGCGTTCCAGCACGATGGTTTCTGGCATCCGATGGACACCCTGCGGGATAAAAACCACCTCGAAGCCCTGTGGCAAAGCGGCGAGGCCCCATGGAAGCAATGGTCTTGAACCCTGAGTTCTGGCGTGGCAAGCGCGTACTGGTCACCGGCCATACCGGCTTCAAGGGCAGTTGGCTGACGCTGTGGCTGCAAAGCCTGGGGGCCAAGGTCAGTGGTTTTTCCCTTGACCCGGCCACCCAGCCAAACCTGTTCGAGCTGGCCCGCGTGGGCGAGGGCATCGATGACCGGCGTGGTGACCTGCGTGACCTCGGCGCCTTGTTGGAGCTGCTGGCCGACGTGCAGCCGGAGATCGTCCTGCACCTCGCTGCGCAGCCTTTGGTGCGCGAAGGTTATCGCGATCCGCTGGGCACGTATTCCAGCAACGTCATGGGCACGCTCAACCTGCTGGAAGCGGTTCGCCAGGTGGGCGGCGTCAAGGCGTGTGTGTTGGTCACCACGGACAAGGTCTACGCCAACCAGGAATGGTTATGGCCCTACCGCGAAAACGAGGCCCTGGGCGGTCACGATCCCTATAGCAGCAGCAAGGCCTGCTGCGAATTGCTGGCGCAGTCTTATGCCGCCTCATTCTTCTCGGCTGAGCGCTATGCCGAACATGGCCTGGCCTTGGCGACGGCACGGGCCGGCAACGTGCTGGGCGGCGGTGATTTCGCACCTGAGCGCCTGATTCCCGACGTGCTTAAAGCCTGGTCGGCAGACGAGCCGGTGACGCTGCGTTATCCACAAGCCGTTCGTCCGTGGCAGCACGCCTTGGAACCGTTGGCCGGTTACTTGTTATTGGCTGAATGCCTGTACCAGCAGGGACCAGAGTTCGCCGGTGCCTGGAACTTCGGGCCGGGTGAAGCCGACATGTGCAGTGTCGGTGAAGTCGTCCAACTGCTGGCCGAGCGCTGGCCGCAAGCGCCCGGCCTGCGCATCGAGCCGAGCGAATTGCACGAAGCTGGCCTGTTGCGCCTGGACAGCAGCCGCGCCCGGCAGCTGCTCGGCTGGCAGCCACGCTGGTCGTTGCAACAATGCCTGGCCCAGACCCTGGATTGGCATTTGGCCTGGCAGAACGGTGATGACATGCGTGCAATAACTCTGAATCAATTGAACCTCTATAGGGGGCGGGTATGACTGATTTCACCCTTCAGGCGTTAGCGCCGGAAGGCTTGTATCTGATCCGGCAAAAAGTCTTCTGCGATGATCGGGGGCGTTTTGCCCGATTGTTCTGCCAGTCCCGCCTCACGATCCAGGGGCGACCGTTCGCTATTCGTCAGATCAATCATTCACGTACGGTAGAAAAAGGTAGCGTACGCGGCCTGCACTACCAAACGGCCGGATACGCAGAGTCCAAACTCATTACTTGCATACGTGGTGCGGTATGGGATGTGGTGGTCGATTTGAGACCAAAATCCCCAACCTACCTGCAGTGGCATGCCGAAGAACTGCGAGCCGATGACGGACGCAGTTTCCTGATTCCTGCCGGCTTCGCCCATGGTTTCCAAGCCCTGACCGATGACGCTGAAGTGCTATACCTTACCGATGCTGACTACGCTCCGGATCATGAGGCCGGCCTGTCAGTCAATGATCCTGCACTGTCTATCCCCTGGCCGCTGCCGGTTAAAAACCTGTCAGCCAAAGACGCGAGTCATCCGTTGCTGGACCAAAATTTCAGTGGAGTTGAGCTGTAATGGGCCATTCCTCGACCGTGCTGGTCACGGGGGCCACCGGTTTTGTCGGTCGGCATCTGGTCAGTGCCTTGCTCGCCAAAGGCTTCAAGGTTCGCGCTTCAGGTCGAAACGTCGAGATCGCGCGCGCTATGCCATGGTTTGAAGATGTGGAATTCCGTGTGGCGGACATCCACGCACCAGATCTCGACGTGGGTGTCCTGACGGACGGCGTCGATGCCATCGCCCATCTGGCGTGGCCAGGTCTGCCGAACTATCAGGCGCTGTTCCATTTCGAGCGAACCTTGCCGCTGGATTACGCGTTTCTCAAGCGCGTGATCGAAGCCGGCATCAGCCATGTTCTGGTCACTGGTACCTGTTTCGAGTACGGACTGCAAAGTGGCCCATTGAGTGAGACGGTGATCGCACAACCCTGCACGCCGTATGGTCTGGCGAAGCATACTTTGCATCGGTTCCTTGAAGCCTTGCAGCGAGAACATGCATTTACGTTGCAGTGGGCACGCCTGTTTTATCTGCATGGTGCAGGACAGAATCCCAATAGTCTGTTGGCCAGTCTTGATCGGGCGATCGACGAAGGTGATGCCCAGTTCAACATGTCTGCGGGCGACCAATTACGAGATTATCTGGAAATCGGACAAGCCGCTTCTCAGCTGGCCTCGCTGATTTCGCGGCGCGATGTCGATGGAGTAATCAACTGTTGCAGTGGCTATCCGGTTTCGGTACGGACACTGGTTGAACAGCGAGTGCGCGAGCGTCAGTCGGCCATCGCCTTGAACCTGGGGCACTACGGGTACTCAGGTCATGAGCCCATGGCGTTTTGGGGCGATGCCCGGCGGATTTCGCAACTCAGGAGAGAAGAGCATGCAGCATGAACTTTATCGGGCAAGTGGACTGCCGATCCTGCAGAACCGTACATTTGCCACTGCCGGACAGGCTCAGGCATCGGCCAGCGCTGATATCGTGCTGGTGCAGGATAGTCAGAGCGGTCTGATTTTCAACCAGGCATTCGACGCCAGCAAACTCAGCTATGACGTCGACTATCAAAACGAGCAAGCCCATTCGGTGCAGTTCCAACAGCACCTGAATGACGTCGAGGCGATCCTGGCGCCACATTTCAAGGACAAAAGCCTGATTGAGGTTGGCTGCGGCAAAGGTTTTTTCCTCGAAATGCTGCGAGGCCTCGGCTACGCCATCACTGGGATCGATCCTTCCTATGAAGGGGACAACCCTGATGTGATCAAGGCCCCCTTCAGTAGCGAGTTGGGGCTGGCGGCTGACGCCATCGTGTTGCGCCATGTCCTGGAGCACATCAGTAATCCGATCAGTTTTTTGGCTGAAATCGCCGCCGCCAACCAGGGCGGACAGATTTATATCGAAGTGCCGTGTTTCGACTGGATTATTCAGCACAACGCCTGGTTCGACGTGTTCTACGAGCACGTGAATTACTTTCGCATCGCCGACTTGCGCGCGATGTTCGGGACTGTGCACGAGGTCGGGCATTTGTTCGGTGGCCAATACCTTTACATCGTTGCGGATCTTTCCACTTTGCGCAGCACGCCAGCCGATGCACCACAGTCGCTGATGCTGCCGGAGAACTTCACCGCCAGCCTTGACCGTGCCGTGCAGATTATCCTGGGCGCGCCCGAGCAAGGTTCGGCAATCTGGGGCGCGTCGTCCAAAGGTGTGATCTATTCATTGGCGCTACAACGCGCGGGCGTTGCAGTTGATCGAGTGGTGGATATCAATCCCGCCAAGCAGGGGCGCTACTTGCCTCTGAGTGGCGTGCGCGTGTCCTCGCCCGAAGAGGCGATGGAGACCTTGCCCGAAGGCGCCAACCTGTTCGTAATGAATTCCAATTACCTCGAAGAGATCAAGCGGATGACCGGTGGGCGCTACGTCTACCACGCCGTTGACAGCGCTTCGTTCCAATAACCGCGAGATTCGAAAAATGACCGACAACACTATCCATAAAGCTTTCGAAGCCCAATGCCAGACCGAAATCGCCGGGCAAGGCCAAGATCAGAAACTCGTCGGCCTGGCCAAGGAGTTTTTCAACGAGTCGGCCCGCCACAAGTACAGCTACCATTTTTCGTGGATGGGGCGGCCGATCATCCAACTGCCGCAAGACATGATGGCCATGCAGGAGTTGATCTGGCAGATCAAGCCTGACCTGATCATTGAATGCGGTATCGCCCACGGCGGTTCGATCATCTATTACGCTTCGCTGTTGGAGTTGCAAGGCCACGGTGAAGTACTGGGCATCGACCTGGATATCCGCCCGCACAATCGCGAAGCCATCGAGAGCCATCCGATGAGCAAGCGCATCTCGATGATCGAAGGTTCGAGCATCGATCCGGCCATTGCCGAGCAGGTGCATGCAGCAGCCAAAGGCAAGAAAGTCATCCTGGTACTCGATTCCAACCACACCCATGACCACGTGCTCGAAGAGCTGCGTCTGTACGCGCCGCTGGTTTCGGTGGGCAGCTATTGCGTGGTGATGGACACGGTGGTGGAAGACATGCCGGCGGACTTCTTCCCGGATCGCCCTTGGGGCCCGGGCGACAACCCGAAAACCGCGGTGTGGAAATACCTCGAAGAAAACAACAGCTTCGAAATCGACCAGCAATTGCAGAACAAGCTGCTGATCACCGTTGCTCCGGATGGTTATCTGCGTCGAGTTCGTTGATCCATCCGTTTCAAGTCATTAGCGTCTGGCAGGTTGTGGGGACTAGGAAATATGCAGGTTCGAAATACGCTTCAAAACAACGTGGCACCGCTGAGCGAGCGGTTCACCGTGGTGGTCATCTCCCACAACCGCAGCGCATTCCTGCGCCGCACATTGCATTACTACAGCAGCTACCCGTGCTCGGTGCTGGTGTTGGATTCGTCAGTGGAGCGGGATGATCAGATCGCCGAGGATTTTCCATCGGTCGATTACCGCCACTTGCCTCAGTTCACCTACAAAGGGCTGCAGGAAAAATTGACCTATGGTGTCAACCAGGTCAAAACGCCTTATATGGTGTTCGCCGCCGATGACGATTTCCTTTTGCATGATGCCTTGACCGAGTCGGTGGAGTTTCTCGAAGCCAACCCCGACTACGGCCTTTGCCACGGCTACGGCATCATGTATTTGTCCTGCGCGACGGAAGTCTGCTATTTCCGCCGTGACCGCAAGGTGCACGAGGACTATGACAGCGAACTGGCCGAGGACCGTGTGATCCGTTTCATGGATCAGTTCCTGCCGCCGTTCTACGCCGTGACCCGCACTGACCTGTTGCAACAGTGGTACGGCATGCTGCCGCCAGGCACCAGTTTCGAGTGGCAGGAAATCGGCCATACCTTTTACCTGCTGGCTTGCGCCAAGGCACGGATCCTGCCGATTCCGTTCGCTGTGCGCGAACTCAACTACGGCGGTTCCGAACACAACACCAACGTGCTGACGGTGCTGAGCTACAAAGACGCCAAAAGCGTCGCCGAACGTGAGCAGTTCGCCGAGTTCCTGGCATCCGTGCCAACCCAGCTCAGCGAGCAGGCTCCAGAGCGCATCAAGCAGATCGCTTTGGACAGTTTTGCGGCCATGGCCGATTGCTTGCAGCAAGGGCGTTCGCTCAAGGGAACGCAGATCATCCGTTCGGCATGGCTGGAAGCAGGGGGCGAGCCGATACGTTCGTTCGGCCCGCAGCAGTTTGTCGAAATGCCATTTTATAATCAGAAGGTGTTCGATCTGCTGACCCAGTTTGAATTCCTGCTGCATGCCATGCCAGCCGGTCGCCTTCAGCTTCAACAGTTGGAAGGTATCCTGTTGCGTCAGCATGAATTGATGCGTGTTCAACCCAACGATAACGAACGCACCCTACGCAGCCGTCTATGGGAAGCCCAAGGGCTGTATGCGTTCAACCGCACTGTGGTCAAGCGCCTGGCCGAGTCGTTGAAAAACAGCGATGAGCCTGATGAGGCAGTGAAACTGCAGGCCTGGGCTGAGCGTCTGGACTCGGTGCCAGGTCAGCAGGATCGCCGCTTGCTGGAAAATATGCACTCCGGTCGTTTGGTGAATTGGCTTGAGGTGCGTAATCCGGATGCGCAGCAGCTCGAGTCCATCGCCGCCCACCTGGCCGAGCATCAGGGTGGGCCGAAGTTCGGCATCCTATTGCTGGACCTGGACGCTGACATGTTCAAGCTGCAGGCGACCTTCGACAGCCTGGTCAACGGCCACTGCAAGGCGTTCAACGTGGTGGTCTTCACCACCGGCGACCTGCCGGCGACCACTACCGTGCGCGACACGGTGCATTTCGTAAAAGTCAGCGTCACCAACTATGTCGAGCGCATCAACCAGATCATCGGGCAGTCCTCCGTCGACTGGATGGTGCTAGCCGAGGCCGGTGACCAGTTCACTCAAAACGGTCTGCTGCGCGCCAGTCTTGAACTGATCGGTGCCGACGGCGTGCGCGCCGTGGCCATGGATGAAATCCAGCGCAAGGCCGATGGCAGCCTGGTCGATGTGTTCCGCCCTGGCGTCAATCTCGACTTCCTGCAATCGGTGCCTTCGCTGATGGCGCGGCATTGGTTGATTCGTCGTGAGGTGCTGGTACAGGCGCGCGGATTCACGCCTGAATACACCCAGGCCCTGGAACTGGACGTGCTGTTGCGTCTGATCGAGGACGCGGGGCTTGCCGGCCTGGCGCATCTGTCCGAGCCGTTGCTGATCTGCAACGCTGCGGCGGAAGAGGAGAATGCCCAGGAGCGTCAAGTACTGACACGCCACCTGGCGGCCCGGGGTTATCGTGCCCAGGTCACTTCGGCGCAACCGTTGACCTATCAAGTCGATTACCAGCATGCCGAGCGGCCGTTGGTATCGATCATTCTCGAAAGTCGGGACAACTTCGAGCAGATCCAGCAGGCGTTGGTCAGCGTGCTGCAGCGCACCCGTTATCATCGCCATGAAATTCTGATCGCCGATAACCATAGCCAGTCCGAAGCAATAGCCCAGTGGCTCGACAGCCTGGAAGGCAAGGGCGACCGGATTCGTATCCTGCGCAGCGATCAGCGCTTGAGTGAATCGGCGTTGTATAACTGGGCGAGCGCCCAGGCCAAGGGTGAATACTTGGTGCTGTTGTCGGCCGAGGCTCAAGTGATCAACGCCAACTGGCTCGACAGCCTGCTCAACCAGGCCCAGCGTCCGGAGGTGGGGATCGTCGGCAGCAAGCAGATGGACATTCGCGGCATTACCACCCAGGCTGGCCTGGTGCTCAAGCCCGATGGCGAGGTGGCCTCGGTGTTTGTTGGCGAACGCAAGGACGCCAAGGGTTATCTCAACGGCCATCAGGCGGAACAGAACTACTCGGCGGTGTCAGGCGTGTGCCTGATGATCCGCAAAGACTTGTTCGAAGCCGTGGGCGGCCTGGATGAAGAGCATTTCGCCGAGGCGTTTGCCGATGTCGACCTTTGCTTGAAAGTCGCCGATGCAGGCTATCTCACAGTCTGGACACCCCAGGCGCAGATGCTCCACGCTGGTACGTTCCCCGATGCGCCGAAGGCGGTCGATGCCTTGCGCGACAAGTGGCAAGCACGCTTCGACCATGACGCGGCCCGTAACCCGAACCTGGCCTTGACCGGCACCGGCTTTGCGCTGGGCACCGCCACGGCTGTTGATTGGGCACGGTTGCTGGCATAGCCCGATGCCTCCCTCCATTGTCGAATAAGCCCTCGCAAAAAAGGGCTTATTCGGCAATTTAGCGTGACCTGCGAGTCATAACGCGCATCTTCACTGTATTGTATTGACCGGGAAGATGGCGCCTGGCCCTTATCAGGACCAGTGATAGCCCTTTACACTTCCCGATTGTCGGCGCCCCTCGATTCCTTGCGAGCGGTGGTATTGGGCTGTTTTTGATTGGGAAGCCGTAATGATTGGCATAAAAAGCATTGCGAGCTACGTTCCTGTAGCCGGCGTGGACAATTACGCACAAGGTGCAAAATTTGAAAAGGATGAAGAATTCATCCTTGGCAAGATCGGTTCCGCCTTCTTGCCACGCAAGGATGACGGGCAGGAAACCTCGGATCTGTGCGTCGAAGCGGCCAATGCGCTGTTTGCCAATAATCCTGATCTGAAGCGCGAATCCATTGATGTGCTGATCGTCGTCACCCAGAACGGCGACGAGGAAGGTTTGCCTCACACCGCGGCCATCGTCCAGGACAAGCTCGGTCTGCCCACTAGCGTGGCGGCGTTCGATATCTCCCTGGGATGCTCGGGTTATGTCTATGGCATCTACGCTATCAAGGGCTTCATGGAGGCCGCAGGCCTGAAGAACGGCTTGTTGGTGACCGCCGATCCGTATTCGAAAATCGTCGATCCGGAAGACCGCAACACCACGATGCTTTTCGGCGACGCCGCCACGGCCACGTGGATGGGCGAGGATGCGCCGTGGCAACTGGGCAAGGCCAAGTTCGGCACTGACGGTTCTGGTGCGCCGCACCTGAAGGTCAGCGACGGCGTGTTCTTCATGAACGGGCGCCAGGTGTTCAACTTCGCGTTGCTCAAGGTTCCGGCTCATTTGCATGAGCTGTTGGCCGATTCCGATCTGCAACCCAGTGACATCGATGCGTTCTGCATTCACCAGGGCAGCGCCGCAATCGTTGATGCCGTGGCGCGGCGTTTCGAAGGCGAGCCGGAGAAGTTCATCAAGGACATGGTCGAGACTGGCAACACCGTGTCGTCGAGCATTCCGCTGCTGCTGGAGAAACACGTGCTCGATTCCGACTGGAAGCGCGTGGCATTGAGTGGTTTCGGCGTAGGTCTGTCCTGGGGCTCGGCGATCATCTATCGCCCGTGAGCCGATAAAACCCGGGCACAAAAAATAGCGTCCAAGGTGTAACCTTGAACGCTATTTTTTTGCCTGATGCAAAAGCGAGACGCCATGAGCGAGTACTTTGAGCGCAACCTCCAGGTGATCCAGCAGCGTTGGCCGGCCCTCGCCGAGCGTCTGCTGCTGGAGGACGTGGGTGGGTTGCAGGCCGATCTGGTCGAGGGGCTTGGATCGACCCTGAGCATCAACAGCATTCAGTTGACCAGTCGCCATGACCGCCTCGCCGAGGCCGGCCTGCAAGCAGCCAGTTTGCCGCAGGACGCAACCGTTGTGCATGTCTATGGCACCGGGCTGGGCGATCTGCAGAGTCACTTGCTGGAGCGGACCGGGCTTGAACGGTTGTCTGTGCATATCCTCAACGGTGCGGTGTTCGCCTTGGTCCTGCAGCTGCTGGATCAATCGCCCTGGCTTGCCGATCCGAGGGTGGTATTGCTCTACGCCGGTGATCTGGCGGAAATCCAATTGCCATTTTTCGCACTCCCCGCCGAGTTGGTGCTGGCCGATGATTACAACGCCAAGATTCGTGACCGATTGATCAGTGAGATTCATCTGGACTTCACCAACCAAGCGTTCGATCCCCAGTCCCCTGAGATTGTCGAACGTCTGCAATCGACGTTCAGCCTTGTGCAGGAAGATTGTGACGTTGCCGAGTTGTTCGGCACCTTGAAGGGGGGCGAGGCGTTTGTCATTGCCACCGGTCCCAGTCTTGAGCGGCACTTCGAGAAATTGCATCACCTGAGCAAGCAAGCCGAGCGACCCTTGTTGATTTGTGTCGATACGGCCTACCGACCGTTGATCGACCATGGCATTGCCCCGGATATCGTGGTCAGCATCGACCAGCGCATCTCGGTGCGTCATCTTCCGCCTGAAAGCACCGACAACATTGCGCTGGTCTATCTGCCAATGGCCGATCCTTCGGTGATCCGAGTATGGCGGGGCGCGCGCTATGCTGGATATTCATCAAGTCCTGTCTATCGGGAGATGCGCGAGCAACTGCGCCGGGCCGAACTCCATGTTGGCGGCAGCGTGATTCATCCGGCGGTTGACCTGGCGGTGAAGATGGGCGCTGCGCAGGTCACGCTTTTCGGTGCCGATTTTGCCTTTCCCCATGACAAGACTCATGCAGGTTGGGGCGACGGTGACCTGGGCCCGCAACTGGGGGCGTCCAGGCATTGGGTGCTTGACGGGTATAGTCGGCGAGTCAAGACCCAGCTCAACTTCCGCAGCTATCTTTGCGAACTGGAGCGTTTTATCGCCGGCCACCCCCAGGTGCGTTTCTTTAACAGCAGTCGGGACGGGGCGATGATTGTCGGCACGGATTTCCACCCGGAGTATGTGCAATGACCGAGTTTGAAAAGGTAATCGATGACGCCCGTGAGTGCGCACGCTTGTTTCGCCTTGGGCGGGACGTTGAGGCGGGGTTGGCGATGGTCACGCTGATCGAGTCTGCGCAGCCCTTGGTCGAACGGATGCCAGGCGAGGTCTCTTCGTCGTGGAGCGAGCTGCTTGCCCTGATGCTTGATGATCAAGAGGCGCAGAACTGGATTTCGCTTGCTGATTATCTCGAGTACGAATGGGTCCAACTGCTATCCGCTGGTCAGCCCATCTAGCTTCTTTTCTCAGCTTCACCGCTGTCATGCGCTTCCAGCGACGTCAGTGGCGTTTCCCTGACGCCATTTTTTCAACCTTTAATCGCAGCCAAGTCCTTGATTTACGAGGGGTGGCACCCTGATGGCAAAATTTTTGAAAAATCTGCTAAAGCAAGTTCCGATTACGACGATAACTATTACGAAGGTTCTCTAGGCCACACCCGGCGGTTGCCAGGGCCGGAAGCCGCAGTACCCAACCAACGAGGAATTCGTCATGGCTTTAACAGTAAACACTAACGTCACATCGTTGAACGTTCAGAAGAACCTGAACAAGGCTTCCGATGCTCTGTCCACTTCGATGACCCGCCTGTCGTCCGGCCTGAAAATCAACAGCGCCAAAGACGACGCCGCCGGCCTGCAGATCTCCACTCGTATGACTTCGCAAATCCGCGGTCAGACTGTTGCGATCAAGAACGCCAACGATGGTATCTCCATCGCTCAGACCGCTGAAGGCGCTCTGCAGGAATCCACCAACATTCTGCAGCGTATGCGTGAACTGGCAGTTCAGTCGCGAAACGACTCCAACGGTACAGCAGACCGTGCAGCTCTGGACAAAGAATTTGCCCAGATGTCGGATGAATTGACCCGTATCGCCAACTCGACCAACCTGAACGGCAAGAACCTGATTGACGGTACCGCTGGCACCATGACCTTCCAGGTCGGTTCCAACACCGGTGCTGACAACCAGATCACTCTGACCCTGGACAGCGGCTTCGACGCAGTAACCTTGAGCGTGGACTCGGCTACTCTCAGCCTGAGCGCTACTGACAGCGCCATGTCTGAAACCAACTCCAGTGATGCGATCATCGCAATCGATGCTGCCCTGGCGACCATCAACTCCAGCCGTGCTGACCTCGGTGCTGCACAAAACCGTCTGACCAGCACCATCTCCAACCTGCAGAACGTGAACGAAAACGCCGCTGCTGCACTGGGTCGCGTACAAGACACCGACTTCGCTGCTGAAACTGCCCAGCTGACCAAGCAGCAGACTCTGCAACAGGCTTCCACTTCGGTTCTGGCCCAGGCCAACCAGTTGCCATCCGCTGTACTGAAGCTGCTTCAGTAATAGTCGGATGAGTTTTAGCGGGGGGGTGCGCTTGCGTACTCTCTCGCTTTTTCCGTTCAAGAGGTGATGGACATGGATATGAGCGTGAAGCTGAACTTGTCTTATCCGGCGGCGAAACCGGCGCCCAGTGTGGCCGATAAGCCCGTGGAGAAGCCTCGGGCCGAGGTTGCTGTGGTAGCTCCGGTCAAGGAAACCCCTAAGGATGCTGCTTCCGAGCAGGACAAACTGAAGAAAGCGGTTCAGGAAATCGAGAAGTTCGTCCAATCGGTCAAGCGTAACCTGGAGTTCTCTATCGATGAGCCTTCAGGCAAAGTAGTGGTCAAAGTGATCGCCAGTGGTTCCGGTGAAGTGATTCGCCAGATCCCGAACGAAGAAGTTCTGAAGCTGGCTAACAGTTTGAATGATGCAAACAGCTTGTTGTTCAGCGCAGAAGCCTGACAACCGGCACGAATTCTGTTGTTATGTTCTTTTGGACGTTGTAAAGGTCAAAAGGCCGGCGACACACTGAAGGGAGTCCCACATGGCAAGTCCAATTCTACCTGGCTTGGGTTTAGGCTCTGGCCTTGACACCACTGCTATAGTCAAGGCACTGGTTGATTCTGACAAAGCGGCCAAGCAAGGTCAGATCGACCGCGCCACCAAGACCAACACAGCCAATATTTCGGGTATTGGTACCCTGAAATCGTTGCTGGCTACCTTTCAGTCCGCGCTTGAAAGCCTGGGCAGCACGACCACGCCACAATTCACCGGGGTTGCTGCCACTTCGGCCAATAACACTGCCTTGACGGTGACGGCCGGCAACTCGGCGGTAAGCGGCACTTACGCGGTAAACGTCACTCAATTGGCGACGTCATCAAAAGTCGCTACCGCCGCGTTCGCGGGTGGCGCTTCCAGTGTCGTAGGGGCGGGCACGCTGACGATCAGCCAGAGTGGCAAGGATTACACGATTGATGTTCCGGCGGACGGGACGCTGCAGTCGGTTCGGGATGCGATAAACAGCAAGTATTCCTCCAGCGGCCTGACCGCCAACATCGTCACCGACAACTTTGGTTCCCGTCTGGTAGTGGGCTCGACAAAGACCGGTGCCGGCAGCGATATTTCGCTCAGCGGTATTGCCAGTCTTGCTGCCGACGGATCTACGTTGATGGGGGCGCCCAGTGCAACCTCTTCGGGCTCGATCGGCCTCGCTCAGGACGCGAAGTTCACTGTCGACGGGCTGGCTATGACCAGCCCGACCAACAAGCTGGATAACGTTATTTCAGGCTTGAACATGACATTGCTCGTCGCCGGCTCCGGTCCGACGACCGTCACGGTGGCCACCAACGCCGACGGCCTGAAAGCTTCGATCCAGAAATTTGTCGATGCTTATAACGCCATTGCCAAGGCAGTCACCTCGTTGACCAAGCCTTCAACGGATGCTAACGGTAATTCGGTTCCTGCAGCACTGACGGGTGACTCGCTGCCGCGCTCTCTGTTGGCGGCCATTCGTGCGCCTTTGTCCGAAACCGGGGCGGGCGATAAGTTGACCGTGTTGTCACAGTTGGGCATCACGACCAACCAGACGACCGGTGCCCTGGACTTCAACAGTGCGAAGTTTACGGAAGCGCTGAACACCAAACAGTTGGGTGGAGAGGTTCAGACTCTGTTCACTGGCGAGAATGGTTTGATCGAGCGCATGCAGAATGCACTCAAGCCCTACACGGAAAACAAGACGGGACCTGACGGGAAGACTGTAGTCGATAGCATCTTGACCGCGAGGACGAAGAACCTCGACCTCATCAAGACGAAGCTGTTCGAAGATCAGCAGGCTCTTGATCGCCGAATCGAAACCCTCACCGCCGTACTGACCAAAAAGTACAACGACATGGACACTTTGGTTGGCAAGCTGAAAGCTACCGCCAGCAATATCACTTCCATGTTCGAAGCGATGACGGCCCAGCAGAAAAACAGCTGATTCTGACTGATGCAAAAAAGCCCGGCGACGTCTTGCGACGCTCCGGGCTTTCGGCTTTTTCGGTCTAAAGTTTTTTGACGCAGCGTCGATACGCTGTTTATACGAACCGAAGTTTTTGATGAGGTAAAACATGAATCCGATGTTAGCCCTTCGCCAATACCAGAAGATTGGCGCCCAGGCGCAAACCTCCGAAGCAAGTCCCCATCGTCTGGTGCAGATGCTCATGGAAGGTGGATTGGACCGTATCGCCCAGGCCAAGGGCGCTATGGAACGCAAGGACATCGCCAACAAAGGCGTACTGATCAGCAAGGCCATCGGTATCGTGGGTGGCCTGCGTGAAGGCCTGGACCTGGAGAATCAGGCCGAGTCGGTAGCCGAGTTGGATGCGCTCTACACCTACATGATGAAACGCCTGGCCGAAGCCAACGCCAAGACCGACCCGAAGATCCTCGACGAAGTCGCTGATCTGCTGCGCACGGTCAAGGAAGGCTGGGACGGCATCGCGCCAGCTGGCCCGCAATTCTGAGGAATATGCTCATGAGTCTTGTCTTGCAGCGAATCGAACAAACCCGCGAGGCCCTGGTTGATGCCCTGGCTGAGCGGAACTGGGAGGCCATCGGTCAATTGGACCTGGCGTGCCGTTCCTGCATGGAAGACGTCATGAGCGAGTCCGGGGTGGACGAGGCAGCGTTGCGTAACAACCTGGAGGAGTTGCTGGGGGTGTACCGGCAGTTGCTGGAGGCGGCGACGGGAGAGCGTCAGGCGATCGTCGATGAAATGTCGCAGATTCATCAGGCACAGAACGCGGCGAAGGTTTATCACTTGTTCGGATGATTTAATTTTCATTTAATCCGAACAAAGTGCGCCATAAATTTGACTGTGCACGATTTTTTGACTTAACTAGTGGCTGTTTACAGATTTCAGGCGTCTACAGGCATGACAAGTCTGCAAGCGTCTAGCTTGCCCCCAAATTCGGGCACTGAGTTGACTAGGGAAGTTGCTATTGCATGTGGCGTGAAACCAAAATTCTCCTGATCGATGACGATAGCGTCCGCCGCCGTGACCTGGCGGTGATCCTTAATTTTCTTGGCGAAGAAAATTTGCCCTGCGGCAGCCATGACTGGCAGCAGGCCGTCGGCTCTTTGTCCTCCAGCCGTGAAGTCATTTGTGTCCTTATCGGGACCGTAAATGCTCCCGCATCGCTTTTGGGCTTGCTAAAGACACTCTCAACCTGGGATGAGTTCCTTCCAGTTTTGTTAATGGGCGAAAATTCTTCCCTTGACTTGCCTGAGGACCAGCGCCGCCGGGTGCTTTCCACCTTGGAAATGCCGCCGAGCTACAGCAAATTGCTCGATTCGCTGCACCGTGCCCAGGTTTATCGCGAGATGTACGACCAGGCCCGCGAGCGCGGTCGGCACCGTGAACCCAATCTTTTCCGCAGCCTTGTCGGCACCAGCCGTGCGATCCAGCATGTGCGCCAGATGATGCAGCAGGTGGCCGACACCGACGCCAGCGTGCTGATCCTGGGCGAGTCCGGCACCGGCAAGGAAGTGGTCGCGCGCAACCTGCATTACCATTCCAAGCGTCGCGAGGCGCCGTTCGTGCCGGTCAACTGCGGTGCGATCCCGGCCGAGTTGCTGGAAAGCGAATTGTTCGGCCACGAGAAGGGCGCGTTTACTGGTGCGATCACCAGCCGCGCCGGGCGTTTCGAATTGGCCAACGGTGGCACGCTGTTCCTCGATGAGATCGGCGACATGCCGCTGCCGATGCAGGTCAAGCTGTTGCGCGTGCTGCAAGAGCGCACGTTCGAGCGCGTGGGCAGCAACAAGACCCAGAGCGTCGACGTGCGGATCATCGCCGCGACCCACAAGAATCTCGAGAGCATGATCGAGGTCGGCAGTTTCCGCGAAGACCTCTATTACCGCCTCAACGTGTTCCCGATCGAAATGGCGCCGCTGCGTGAGCGGGTCGAAGACATCCCGCTGCTGATGAACGAATTGATCTCGCGCATGGAGCATGAGAAGCGCGGTTCGATCCGCTTCAACTCGGCGGCGATCATGTCCCTCTGTCGCCATGGCTGGCCGGGCAACGTCCGCGAGCTGGCGAACCTGGTGGAGCGCATGGCGATCATGCACCCCTACGGTGTGATCGGCGTCGCTGAGCTGCCGAAGAAATTCCGCTACGTCGATGATGAAGACGAGCAAATGGTCGACAGCCTGCGCAGCGACCTGGAAGAGCGCGTGGCGATCAACGGCCATACGCCGGATTTCACCAGCAATGCCTTGTTGCCGCCGGAAGGCCTGGACCTCAAGGACTACTTGGGCGGCCTGGAGCAAGGCCTCATCCAGCAGGCCCTGGACGATGCCAACGGTATCGTGGCCCGCGCGGCGGAGCGCTTGCGTATCCGCCGTACGACCCTGGTAGAAAAGATGCGCAAGTACGGCATGAGCCGGCGCGAAGGAGATGAACAGGCGGATGATTGACGCCTGTTTTGCAACCGCCTGATTTTCAGGCGGTTTTTTTTCGGCACGGGTATTGCTACAGCCCTCGCAACGTTCCGTTTAACTGACGGTCAGCCAAGCGAGAGAGCACGATGACCCAAGCCGCCCTGATGTCGCCTGTCCCCGAGCCGGGACACATGCCGTCCGCCGAACAGGCTAGCCGGCTTGGACTTGAACAGGCGTTTTCGCTGTTTAACCAGATGTCCAGCCAGTTGACTGATTCCTACAGCCTGCTTGAAGCCCGGGTGACCGAGCTCAAGGGGGAGCTGGCGGTGGTCAGCGCCCAGCGCATGCAGGAGTTGGCGGAAAAGGAACGCCTGGCCAATCGGCTGCAAAATCTCCTCGATCTCTTGCCTGGCGGCGTCATCGTCATCGATGAGCACGGTTTCGTGCGCGAAGCCAACCCGGCGGCGTGCGAGCTGCTCGGCCTGCCCCTGGAGGGCGAGCTTTGGCGGCACGTCATCGCCCGCTGCTTCGCCCCTCGCGAAGACGACGGCCACGAAATCTCTCTCAAGGATGGTCGGCGTCTCTCTATTTCGACCCGTTCGCTGGATGCCGAGCCTGGGCAGTTGGTGCTGCTCAATGACCTGACTGAAACCCGTCACCTGCAAGACCAGCTTGCCCGCCACGAGCGCTTGTCTTCCCTAGGGCGGATGGTGGCGTCGCTGGCCCATCAGATCCGCACGCCACTGTCCGCCGCGTTGCTCTACGCCAGTCATCTGACGGAGCAGCAACTGCCGATGGACACCCAGCAGCGCTTTGCTGGCCGCTTGAAAGAACGCCTGCATGAGCTGGAGCACCAGGTGCGCGACATGCTGGTGTTCGCCCGGGGCGAGTTGCCGTTGACCGACCGCGTGACACCCAAGGCGTTGCTGCAATCCTTGCAGGCCGCAGCGTTGACCCATGTGCAGGATCTGCCGATCCGCTGGCAGTGCGACAGCCATGTGGGCGAGGTCTTGTGCAACCGTGACACCTTGGTGGGCGCGGTATTGAACCTGATTGAAAATGCGATCCAGGCCAGCGGCGGTGACGTCCGGTTGAAGGTTCATCTGTACACCCGTGGCAGCACGTTGCGCCTGTGTGTCAGCGACAGCGGCAGTGGCATCGATCCAGCCGTATTGACCCGCCTGGGCGAACCGTTTTTTACCACCAAGGCCACTGGGACAGGCTTGGGCCTGACCGTGGTCAAGGCTGTGGCGCGTGCCCATCAGGGAGAATTGCTGCTGCGCTCGCGGCTGGGGCGTGGCACTTGTGCGCTGATCGTCCTGCCGCTGTTTTCCAGTGCGCCAGGGGTGGAGTGAAGGCAATGGCGATCAAGGTTTTGCTGGTGGAGGACGATCGTGCGCTGCGCGAGGCGCTGGCCGATACGCTGCTGTTGGCCGGGCATGATCATGCCGCCGTCGGTTCGGCGGAGGAGGCGCTGCTGGCCGTTGCCCGCGAGCCGTTCAGCCTGGTGGTCAGCGACGTCAACATGCCGGGCATGGACGGTCACCAGTTGCTCGGTTTGCTGCGTGCGCGCCACCCGCAATTGCCAGTCCTGTTGATGACCGCACACGGTGCGGTCGAGCGTGCGGTGGATGCCATGCGCCAGGGGGCGGCGGATTACCTGGTCAAGCCGTTCGAGCCCAAGGCGTTGCTTGACCTGGTGGCGCGTCATGCCCTGGGAAGCCCGGCAGTCGAGGGTGAAGGGCCAGTGGCCATCGAGCCGGCCAGTGCTCAGTTGCTGGACTTGGCCGCGCGGGTGGCACGCAGTGACTCAACCGTGTTGATTTCCGGCGAGTCGGGTACCGGCAAGGAGGTGCTGGCCAGGTATATCCACCAGCAATCCCGTCGCGCCAACGAACCGTTCATTGCCATCAATTGCGCGGCGATTCCCGACAACATGCTCGAGGCCACATTGTTCGGGCACGAGAAGGGCTCGTTCACCGGCGCCATCGCGGCCCAGGCCGGCAAGTTCGAACAGGCTGACGGCGGCACCATCCTGCTCGATGAGATTTCAGAAATGCCCCTGGGCCTGCAGGCCAAGCTGTTGCGGGTGTTGCAGGAGCGTGAAGTTGAAAGGGTCGGCGCGCGCAAGCCCATCAGCCTGGACATCCGCGTGGTCGCGACCACCAACCGCGACCTGGCGGGCGAAGTGGCGGCGGGGCGTTTCCGCGAAGATTTGTATTATCGGCTATCGGTTTTTCCGTTGGCCTGGCGTCCGTTGCGCGAGCGCACCGCCGATATCCTGCCGCTGGCCGAGCGCCTGCTGGCCAAGCACGTCAATAAAATGAAGCATGCAACGGCGCGACTGTCCGCCGAAGCCCAGGCTTGCCTGATCGCTTATCCCTGGCCTGGCAATGTCCGTGAGCTGGATAACGCCATCCAGCGGGCCCTCATCCTGCAACAGGGCGGCTTGATCCAGCCCGAAGATTTTTGCCTGGCCGGTCCGGTGGCTTGTGCGCCGTTGCCGGTCTTGCAGCCAGCCCCAGCGGTGGTTCCGCCGATGGAAGTGGCGGAATCCGCGGGTGCGCTGGAGGACGACCTGCGTCGACGCGAGTTCCAGATGATCATCGACACCCTGCGTGCCGAGCGCGGCCGTCGCAAGGAGGCGGCCGAACGCCTTGGCATCAGCCCGCGGACCCTGCGCTACAAGCTGGCGCAGATGCGTGATGCGGGGATGGACGTGGAGGCCTACCTTTTCGCCAGTTGAATAGTCGCCACCAATCCTTGTGGGAGCGAGCTTGCTCGCGATAGCGGCGGGTCAGTCAAAATTGATGTTGGATGTGATGGCATCGCGAGCAAGCTCGCTCCCACAGTGGAGCGGTGCGCGCAATTGTTTCTGCCGGCCATCGAGCTGGCACCCTTGTTGCTAATACCTACGTACCCGCTGAGTAAGTGTCAAAAAAACGCGGGCCGCCAGAGAGAATAGACCATGAGCCAAGGTATTGAATTTAATCGATTGATGTTGGACATGCGGGCCATGCAAATGGACGCCATGGCCCAGCCGAAATCGGTCGCGGTCCCCCAGGTGGGTGGCAGCAGCTTTTCCGACATGCTCGGTCAGGCCGTCAATAAAGTGAACGATACCCAGCAGGCTTCGAACCAGTTGGCCAGTGCTTTTGAAATTGGCAAAAGTGGCGTCGACCTGACGGACGTAATGATCTCTTCGCAGAAAGCCAGTGTCTCGTTTCAGGCGTTGACCCAGGTACGCAACAAACTGGTTCAAGCCTACCAAGACATCATGCAGATGCCGGTCTAAGGAAACTATTGAGTCATGGCAGAAGCAGCCGTTGATAACGTTCCAGCCAAGGCCACTCCGGTAGACGGCAAACCGCCGTTGTTCGGTCTGTCTTTCCTGGAAAACCTCTCCGAGATGACCATGCTGCGTCAGGTTGGCCTGTTGGTCGGCCTGGCTGCCAGCGTGGCGATTGGTTTCGCCGTCGTGTTGTGGTCCCAGCAGCCAGACTACCGTCCGTTGTACGGTAGCCTGGAAGGCATGGATGCCAAGCAAGTCATGGAAACCCTGGCTTCTGCCGACATTCCCTACACTGTCGAACCCAACTCTGGCGCCTTGCTGGTCAAGGCCGACGACGTGGCGCGCGCGCGCCTCAAGCTCGCTGCCGCGGGTGTCACACCGACCGATGGCAACATCGGTTTCGAGATTCTCGACAAGGACCAGGGCCTGGGCACCAGCCAGTTCATGGAAGCGACGCGTTATCGTCGCGGCCTGGAAGGCGAACTGGCGCGCACCATCTCCAGCCTCAACAACGTCAAGGGTGCCCGTGTGCACCTGGCGATCCCGAAAAGCTCGGTCTTCGTGCGCGATGAGCGCAAGCCGAGTGCGTCGGTCCTGGTTGAACTGTATTCCGGCCGCTCCCTGGAGCCAGGCCAGGTCCTGGCCATTATCAATCTGGTGGCGACCAGCGTTCCCGAGCTGAGTAAGTCGCAGATCACCGTGGTCGACCAGAAGGGCAACCTGCTCTCCGACCAGGCGGAAAATTCCGAACTGACCATGGCCGGCAAGCAATACGACTACAGCCGTCGCATGGAAGGCATGTTCACTCAGCGGGTGCATAACATCCTGCAACCGATCCTCGGTAACGGCCGCTACAAGGCCGAAGTGTCGGCGGATGTGGATTTCAGTGCGGTTGAATCGACCTCCGAGCAGTTCAACCCGGATCAGCCGGCGTTGCGCAGCGAGCAGTCGGTGAACGAACAGCGCACTGCCAGCAATGGCCCGCAAGGCGTGCCGGGTGCCCTGAGCAACCAGCCGCCGTCGCCGGCCAGCGCGCCGCAAACCACCGGTGGCGCCACCGCCGCCGCAGGCATGGTGCAGCCAGGCCAGCCGCTGATCGATGCCAACGGCCAACAGATCATGGACCCGGCCACCGGCCAGCCGATGCTCGCGCCGTACCCGGCCGACAAGCGTCAACAATCCACCAAGAACTTCGAGCTCGACCGTTCCATCAGCCACACCAAGCAGCAACAGGGTCGCTTGAATCGCCTGTCGGTCGCCGTGGTGGTGGACGATCAGGTCAAGATCAACCCGGCCAACGGCGAAACCAGCCGTGCACCGTGGAGCGCCGACGAATTGGCGCGCTTCACTCGCCTGGTGCAGGACGCGGTCGGTTTCGACGCCAGCCGTGGCGACAGCGTCAGCGTGATCAACGTGCCGTTCTCCCTGGAGCGCGGTGAAGAAATCGCCGACATTCCGTTTTATTCGCAACCCTGGTTCTGGGATGTGGTCAAGCAAGTATTGGGTGTGCTGTTCATCCTGATACTGGTGTTCGGTGTGTTGCGTCCGGTGCTCAACAACATTACCGGTGGCGGCAAGAACAAGCAGTTGGCTGGCTTGGGTGATGTAGAGCTGGGAGGCATGGGCGGCCTGGATGGCGAATTGGCCAACGATCGCGTCAGCCTCGGCGGGCCGCAGAGCATCCTGCTGCCAAGCCCGAGCGAAGGCTATGACGCTCAGTTGAACGCCATCAAGAGTCTGGTGGCAGAAGATCCGGGTCGTGTGGCCCAGGTCGTGAAAGAGTGGATTAACGCAGATGAGTGATAATCGAGCCGCTGTTGCCAAATTGTCCCGGGTCGACAAAGCCGCGATCTTGCTGCTGTCCCTGGGGTCGACCGACGCCGCCCAAGTGCTGCGTCACATGGGGCCCAAGGAGGTCCAGCGCGTCGGCGTGGCCATGGCCCAGATGGGTAACGTGCACCGCGAACAGGTCGAGCAGGTCATGAGCGAGTTCGTCGACATCGTCGGCGACCAGACCAGCCTGGGCGTCGGTTCCGACGACTATGTGCGCAAGATGCTCACCCAGGCCCTGGGCGAGGACAAGGCCAACGGCCTGATCGACCGGATCCTGCTGGGTGGCAACACCAGCGGCCTCGACAGCCTGAAGTGGATGGAACCACGCGCCGTTGCTGACGTGATCCGTTACGAGCACCCCCAGATCCAGGCGATCGTGGTGGCGTACCTCGACCCGGACCAGGCCGGCGAAGTGCTGGGCAATTTCGACCACAAGGTGCGCCTCGATATCATCCTGCGCGTGTCATCGCTGAACACCGTGCAGCCGGCGGCGCTGAAGGAATTGAACCAGATCCTCGAGAAGCAGTTCTCGGGCAACTCCAATGCTTCGCGCACTACCTTGGGTGGTATCAAGCGCGCGGCGGACATCATGAACTTCCTAGACAGTTCGATCGAAGGTCAATTGATGGACTCGATCCGCGAAGTCGACGAAGACCTGTCCGGTCAGATCGAAGACCTCATGTTCGTGTTCAACAACCTGGCCGATGTCGACGATCGTGGCATCCAGGCACTGTTGCGCGAAGTGTCCTCCGACGTCCTGGTCTTGGCCCTCAAGGGTTCGGACGAAGGCGTCAAGGAAAAGATCTTCAAGAACATGTCCAAACGGGCGGCCGAACTGTTGCGCGACGACCTCGAGGCCAAGGGCCCGGTGCGCGTCAGCGACGTGGAAACCGCACAGAAGGAAATCCTCACCATCGCCCGCCGTATGGCCGAAGCCGGAGAAATCGTGCTCGGTGGCAAGGGCGGCGAAGAGATGATCTAAGGTCGTTATGTCTGCCAAGAGTGATGATTCACCCAGCGACCTGATCCGCGCCCGTGACGTCGGTGGTTTCGACGTCTGGTCGCTGCCCAGCTTCGACCCCTACGTGCCCGAGCCCGAGCCGGAACCGGTGGAAGAACTGCCGGAGATGGAAGAGGTGCCGCTGGAAGAAGTCCAGCCACTGACCCTCGAAGAAGTCGAGAGCATCCGCCAGGAGGCTTACAACGAAGGCTTCGCCATTGGCGAAAAAGAAGGTTTCCACAGCACCACGATCAAGGTCCGTCAGGAAGCCGACGTGGCGCTCACGGCCAAGCTGCGCGCGTTGGAATCGTTGATGCAGAACCTGTTCGAGCCCATCGCCGAGCAGGACACGCAGATTGAAAAGTCATTGGTCGGGCTGGTGCAGCACATCGCCCGGCAAGTGATCCAGCGCGAACTGGCCATCGATTCGAGCCAGATCGAACACGTCATGCGCGAAGCCCTCAAGCTGTTGCCGCTGGGTGTGGGCAACGTGCGGTTGTACATCAACCCGCAGGACTTCGAACTGGTCAAGGCTTTGCGCGAGCGCCATGAGGAAACCTGGCGCATCGTCGAAGATGAAACCCTGCTGCCGGGCGGTTGCCGCGTGGAAACCGAGCACAGCCGCATCGACGCTACCGTCGAGACCCGCATCAGCCAGATCATGGCCAAGCTGTTCGACCAACTGCACGAACAGGCTTTGCACCCGGCGCCCGCCGACCTGAGCCTGGACTTGCCGGACGAACCCAAGCCGGCCGCCATCGTCGATCCCGACAGCGGCGAGCCGATCACACCTGAAGTGGCAGGCCACGATGCGCCTTGAGCGAACCAGCTTCGGCAAGCGCCTGGGCAGCTACGCCGAGGCCACCGAACTGGCCGGCCAACCGATCCTGGAAGGTCGCCTGTTGCGCATGGTCGGCCTGACCCTCGAAGCCGAAGGATTGCGTGCGGCCATGGGCAGTCGCTGCTTGGTGATCAATGACGACAGCTATCACCCGGTGCAGGTGGAAGCCGAGGTCATGGGTTTTTCCGGGAGCAAGGTATTCCTGATGCCGGTCGGCAGTGTCGCCGGCATCGCCCCGGGTGCCCGTGTGGTGCCGTTGGCCGATACCGGCCGCCTGCCCATGGGCATGAGCATGCTCGGTCGCGTGCTGGACGGCGCTGGTCGGGCGCTGGACGGCAAGGGCGGGATGAAGGCCGAGGATTGGGTGCCGATGGACGGCCCGACGATCAACCCGCTCAAGCGCGACCCCATCAGCGTGCCGCTGGATGTGGGCATTCGTTGCATCAACGGTTTGTTGACGGTCGGACGCGGTCAGCGCCTGGGCCTGTTCGCCGGTACCGGCGTGGGCAAGAGTGTGCTGCTGGGCATGATGACCCGCTTCACCGAGGCCGACATCATCGTGGTTGGGCTGATCGGCGAGCGGGGCCGCGAGGTGAAGGAATTCATCGAGCACATCCTCGGCGAGGAAGGGCTCAAGCGCTCCGTTGTCGTCGCTTCGCCGGCGGACGATGCGCCGCTGATGCGCCTGCGCGCTGCGATGTACTGCACGCGCATCGCCGAATATTTCCGCGACAAGGGCAAGAACGTCCTGTTGCTGATGGACTCGCTGACCCGTTTCGCCCAGGCCCAGCGGGAAATCGCCCTGGCCATCGGCGAGCCGCCGGCGACCAAGGGTTATCCGCCTTCAGTGTTCGCCAAGCTGCCGAAGCTGGTGGAACGTGCCGGTAACGCGGAGAAGGGCGGCGGTTCCATCACTGCGTTCTACACCGTGCTGTCCGAGGGTGACGACCAACAAGACCCGATCGCCGACTCGGCCCGAGGCGTGCTCGACGGCCACATCGTGTTGTCCCGACGCTTGGCGGAGGAGGGGCATTACCCCGCCATCGACATCGAAGCGTCGATCAGCCGGGTCATGCCATCGGTCATCAGCCCCGAGCACATGAAGCGTGCGCAACAGTTCAAGCAGTATTGGTCTCGCTACCAGCAAAGTCGCGACCTGATCAGCGTCGGAGCGTATGTACCTGGCGGCGATCGTGAGACCGACACGGCCATCAGCCTCTATCCGTCCATGGCGGTATATCTGCGCCAGGCGCTTAACGACAGCATCGGCATGGGCGCCAGCGAAGCGCACCTGCAAACCATTTTCGCCCCTGTCTCCGGCACGTAACCAATCATGGCCATGAGTCGTGCGGCGCGCCTGGCGCCAGTGGTGGACATGGCCGAAAAGGCCGAGAAGACCGCCGTCCAGCGGCTGGCCTATTTTCAGGGGCAGGTGGCGGTTGCCGAAAGCAAGTTGGCGGACCTGGAAAATTTTCGCCTCGAATACCAGGAGCAGTGGATCGCCCGCGGCAGCCATGGCGTTTCCGGACAATGGCTATTGGGCTACCAAGGATTCCTCGCGCAGTTGGGCACGGCCATCGACCAGCAGCGCCAGAGCCTGGTCTGGCACCAGAACAACCTGGAGAAGGCCCGCCAGAGCTGGCAAGAGGCGTTCGCTCGCGTCGAAGGGTTGCGCAAACTCGTACAGCGCTACATCGACGAGGCGCGGCAATTGGAGGACAAGCGTGAGCAGAAATTGCTGGACGAGCTGTCCCAGCGGCTGCCGCGCCACGATCCGTATTGATAACGGCGGTAGGGTTTTGTCGGGTAGGCGATTTGAAACCTTGCTCAGACCTCTACCAAGTGCTAAACCTTGTACACGTATGTCCATGACAAGGAAGTGAATATGTCTGTCATTACCGAAGTATCTCCGGATGGGCAAAAACTGACGATCTCGATCAAGGGTCGCTTCGATTTTGGCCGGCACCAGGAGTTTCGTGAGTCTTATGAAAAGCTCAACACGAAACCCGAGTCCATCGTGGTGGATCTGAAAGAAGCCACTTACCTCGACAGTTCTGCGTTGGGCATGCTCCTGCTGTTGCGTGACCATGCCGGTGGCGACGAATCGGATATCCGCGTCGTCAACAGCAGCAGCGACGTCAAGAAAATCCTCGCGATCTCCAATTTCGACAAGCTGTTCGATATCAGTTGATCGCCATGCAATCGTCGCCGGAGCCGCTGACGATCCTGATTGCCGAAGACAGTGCCGCCGATCGACTGCTGTTGTCGACCATCGTCCGTCGCCAGGGCCATCACGTGCTCACTGCGGCTGACGGTGCCGAGGCGGTCGAGGTCTATCTGCAACAGCGTCCGCACCTTGTGTTGATGGACGCGATGATGCCGGTCATGGATGGCTTTGAAGCGGCGCAGAAGATCAAGCAGTTGGCCGGGGATCAACTGGTCCCGATCATCTTTCTCACCTCGTTGACCGAAAGCGAAGGGCTTGCCCGATGCCTCGAGGCCGGTGGTGATGACTTTCTGGCAAAACCCTATAACCAAGTAATCCTGGCCGCCAAGATCAAGGCGATGGACCGTTTGCGTCGGCTGCAAGCCACGGTGGTGGAGCAGCGCGACCAGATCGCCCGGCACCATGACTATCTGCTCAACGAGCAGCGGGTTGCCAAGGCGGTATTCGACAAGATTGCCCACTCCGGTTGCCTGAGCGCGCCGAACATCCGTTACCTGCAATCGCCCTACGCCTTGTTCAACGGCGATCTGCTGTTGGCCGCGTTCAATCCGGCCGGCGACATGCATATCCTGCTCGGGGACTTTACGGGTCACGGATTGCCGGCGGCGGTGGGGGCGATGCCGCTGGCGGAGGTGTTCTACGGGATGACCGCCAAGGGCTACGGCCTGGCGCAGATCCTGCGGGAGATGAATGCCAAGCTCAAGCGCATCCTGCCGGTGGATATGTTCTGTTGCGCGACGCTGCTGTGCCTGAGTTTCCAGCGCTGCACCGTAGAGATCTGGAACGGTGGCATGCCCGACGGTTATCTGCACGACAGCCTCACTGGCGTACGCACACCGTTGCCGGCGCAGCATTTGCCGTTGGGCGTATTGACGCCTCAGTTGTTTGACGACCGCACCGAAGTCCATCCCATGTCGGTGGGCGATCGGGTGTTCCTGCTGTCCGATGGCGTGATCGAGACCAGTGACCGCGACGACCAGCCGTTTGGCGTGGAGCGGTTGCAGCAGGTCTTTTCGGCCAACCGTGAGCCCGATCGCCTGTTCGAAGATATCCAGCAAGCCCTGCAGGACTTTCGCGGCGAGGCCCGTGACGACTTCAGCATGATCGAGGTGCGTCTCGTCGCGCCGACGCAACTCAATCCGCCGCCTCCGGTCTATTCCGATAGCGGCCAGTCCAGTCCGCTGGACTGGTCGGTGAGCTTTGAATTCCGGGCGCAGACGCTCAAGCGGTTCAACCCGATGCCCTACCTTTTGCAGTTGCTGCTTGAGGTTCATGGGCTCAGGGCACACAGTGGCGCCCTTTACAGCGTACTGTCGGAGCTGTATTCCAACGCCCTCGAACATGGGGTGTTGGGGTTGGACTCCAGCCTCAAGCGCGATGCGACGGGTTTTGCCCGGTACTACCGCGAGCGCAACGAGCGCCTGGACGCGTTGAGCGATGGCCATGTGCGGGTGCATTTGCATGTCACCCCCCATGGTGACGGTGGCTGTCTGGTCATTGAGGTCGAGGACAGCGGCAAGGGCTTCGATGTTGCCAAGGTGATGGCCCGACCCGTGGATCGCGACCGATTATCAGGGCGTGGCGTGAGCCTGGTGCGTCAACTATGCCAGCGGGCCTCCTGGTCCGACGATGGTCGTAGTGCACGCGTGGAGTTTTTCTGGGAGGCTCTGGCATAATCGGAGCCAATCTTGATCAGGGAGCGAGCAAGTGAGTGAAATTCATCTCGATCGCGACGTGCTCAGCACGTTGAGGGAAGTCATGGAGGACGGGTATCCGGAATTGCTGGACACCTTCCTCGAGGATTCCGAGGCACGTCTGCGTGTGTTGCATGAAGCCAGGGACGCCGAAAAGCTCAGCGCCACGGCCCACAGCTTCAAGGGCAGTAGCAGCAACATGGGGGCCCTGCGCCTGGCTGAGCTGTGTGGAGAGCTGGAGCAACGCGCCAAGCAGCCGTCGCTGGGTGGCATCGAAAAACTGGTCAATGAAATCGACAGCGAGTTTGCCTTCGTCCGCACGCTTTGCCGGGAAGAGCGTGAAGGCTTTCATTGCTGAAACGATGTCGTCCGACGCGTTGGCCCGTCCCTTGCATTGTCCTGTCTCGACTGCATCTTGATTCCAGTGCAGCGGAGACCATTTTATGCCTGTTACGCCCAATACACTCCTGCAGGCCAGCGCCCCGGCCAAGCCGCAGGCCGCCGTCAATCCACTGGCAGCGGGCCCGGAAGCCGGGAATAAAGCCTCCAGCTTCGCTCAGGTCTTCGCCAAGCAGGCCCCCGTCAAATCACCGACGGTCGCTGAGCCGTCGGTAAAGCCGGGGCGCGACAAGACTTCCGACACCTCCGTCAAAAAGGATGTCGACAGCGATCCGGCTGCCGCTCCGGAGCCGGTGGTTGCCGATAGCGGCAAACCCTTGCCCGCCGACAAGCCGGCTGCTGCCGACGACAAGACTGCGCAGGATGACGATACCGAAGCGGCCGAGAAGCCCGTAGCGGACGCCGCGCCTGTCGATCCAACCCTTGATCCTGCGTTGTTGCCGGTCGTTGCGGTGACCACTGCCGAGGTTCAGCCCGCCCCCGTGGTGGTTGCGGCCGATGCTCAAGTCACCGCTGCGGTGGCGGCTGCCGTTGTTCCGACGACGGCGGCCAATGCCCCGGCACCCGTGACGGATCCGGAGTTCGACCCGCAAGCTGATCCGCTCGACGCGCTGCCAGCCTTGCGGTTGGCGATGGAGCAGGGCGGTCATGTGTCGGCTTCCAGCCAGGCGCAACCCAAGGCCGCCCCGACGTCCTCGCCCGATGGCGAACCGACCTCGGCCCAGACGTTTGCCGCCGGCATGGCCAGCATGCTCACTGTGCAAGCCGACCAGGACAGCACCGGTGCCGGCAGCCAGGGTGGCGACAAGGCGTTCAGTGGCCTGATCAGCGAAGGCCTAAAGGACCTGACCGCGGCTTCGAGCGATACCCGCGTCGATGACTTTGCCAATCGCTTGGCGGCACTGACCCAGGCCGCCACGCCGAAAACCGCCAACGCGGTGCCGGTCAACCAGCCCATCGCCATGAACCAGAGCGGCTGGACCGAGGAAGTGGTCAACCGGGTAATGTACTTGTCGAGCGCCAATCTCAAGGCGGCCGACATCCAGTTGCAGCCGGCCGAACTCGGGCGCCTGGACATCCGGGTGAACATGGTTCCGGACCAGCAGACCCAGGTCACCTTCATGAGCGCCCACGCTGGCGTTCGTGAAGCCCTCGAAGGCCAGATGCATCGCTTGCGCGACAGCTTTGCCCAGCAGGGCATGGGGCAGGTCGATGTGAACGTGTCGGATCAATCCCGTGGTTCGCAGAATCAGGACCAACAAGCCCAGCAGCAGGCCCAGGCCGGACGCACGACGTCCTCGGGCGGACGGGTGGATTCGGTGGATGAAGCCGGTCCGGCCGGCATCGCTGAAGTGGCTGCCAGCACGACCAGCGTCATCGGCACCAGTGCGGTCGACTTCTACGCCTGATTCAATGCAACAACCCCTGTGGGAGCGAGCTTGCTCGCGATAGCGGATTTGTCAGTCACCTTGTTCGGAACTGATCCACCGCTATCGCGAGCAAGCTCGCTCCCACATTGGTTTCTGCGGTCCCTGGAGATCGCATCAAGCTCGCTACTCCAAGTGCGGACACTTCTGGCATAACACTTGCTCCTGCCTAGCCATGCAACAGTGAACCCCCCGATTAGTGACGGATTATTGGCATGGCGAAGAGTGAAGCAGCAGCTGTAAAAGACCCTGCAACCAAAGGCAAACTCAAGATGATCATCCTGATCGTGGTGGGCTTGCTCCTGGCGATGGGCGTTTCGGTGGGGGCGACCTGGTATTTCATGCACAGCGCCCAAAGCAAGCCGGCACCGGCGGCGGAAGTCGCACCGGTGGGCAAGCAGCCGGCGATTTTCGAGCCCATGGCTCCGGCCTTCGTTGCCAACTACACCGTGAACGGTCGTCAACGCTACATGCAGGTCAGCATCACGTTGCAGGGCCGCAACCAGGCCGACCTGGAAGCGTTGCGTGTGCACATGCCATTGATCCGCAATAACCTGGTGATGCTGTTTTCCGGACAGAGTTTCGACACCCTCGCCACCCCGGTCGGCCAGGAAATGCTGCGTCAGAAAGCCACGGCCAGCGTGCAGGAAGTGGCCCAGAAAGAGCTTGGCAAAGTGGTGATCGAACAGTTGCTCTTCACTAACTTCGTATTGCAGTAGGAAACACGACATGGCCGTGCAGGACTTGTTGTCCCAGGACGAAATCGACGCGCTGTTGCACGGTGTCGACGACGGCCTGGTGCAAACCGAAAACGCTGCTGACCCGGGCAGCGTCAAAAGCTACGACCTGACCAGCCAGGACCGCATCGTTCGCGGACGCATGCCGACCCTGGAAATGATCAACGAGCGTTTCGCCCGCTACACCCGTATCAGCATGTTCAACATGCTGCGCCGCTCGGCCGACGTGGCCGTGGGTGGCGTGCAGGTGATGAAGTTCGGCGAATACGTGCACTCGCTGTACGTGCCCACCAGCCTCAACCTGGTGAAGATCAAGCCGCTGCGCGGTACGGCGCTGTTCATTCTCGACGCCAAACTGGTGTTCAAGCTGGTGGACAACTTCTTTGGTGGCGACGGTCGTCACGCCAAGATCGAAGGTCGCGAATTCACCCCGACGGAACTGCGCGTCGTGCGCATGGTGCTGGAACAGGCCTTCGTCGACCTGAAGGAAGCCTGGCAGGCGATCATGGAAGTGAACTTCGAGTACATCAACTCGGAAGTGAACCCGGCCATGGCGAACATCGTCGGCCCGAGCGAAGCCATTGTCGTCTCGACGTTCCACATCGAACTCGACGGCGGCGGCGGCGACCTGCACGTGACCATGCCGTATTCGATGATCGAGCCGGTGCGTGAAATGCTCGACGCCGGTTTCCAGTCGGACCTCGACGACCAGGACGAACGCTGGATCAACGCGTTGCGCCAGGACGTGCTGGACGTCGACGTGCCGATCGGCGCGACGGTTGCCCGGCGCCAGCTGCGCCTGCGGGACATCCTGCACATGCAGCCGGGGGACATCATCCCCGTCGAGATGCCGGAAGACATGATCATGCGCGCCAATGGCGTGCCGGCCTTCAAGGTCAAGATGGGCTCTCACAAAGGCAATCTGGCGTTGCAGGTAATCGAGCCGATCGAACGCCGCTGAGCGCTGTCAATTTCTTAAGTTTTCGTTTTTAACTGAATTTTTGCCCGCCGAGGAAACATGATGGCTGACGATATGAATACCCAGGATGACCAGGCGCTGGCCGACGAGTGGGCTGCGGCCCTGGAAGAAACCGGCGACGCCGGGCAGGCTGACATCGATGCGTTGCTGGCAGCCGATACCGGCGCCCACGCGTCCAACCGCCTGCAGATGGAAGAGTTCGGCAGCGTGCCAAAAAGCAACGAGCAAGTGACGCTCGACGGGCCGAACCTGGACGTGATCCTCGACATCCCGGTGTCGATTTCCATGGAAGTGGGCAGCACCGACATCAACATCCGCAACTTGCTGCAACTCAACCAGGGTTCGGTCATCGAACTCGATCGCCTGGCCGGTGAGCCGCTGGACGTACTGGTAAACGGCACCTTGATCGCCCACGGCGAAGTGGTGGTGGTCAACGAGAAGTTCGGCATTCGCCTGACGGACGTGATCAGCCCGAGCGAACGCATCAAGAAGCTGCGCTGAATGAAAGGTTTTTTCGCCGCAGCCTTGATGCTGCCGTTCAGTGTGCTGGCGGCCGAGCCGGTGGCCAATGTGGCCGTTGCGCCGGCCAGTGGCAGCGGCATCGCCGGGCAATTGGCGCAGCTGGTGCTGGGCCTGCTCCTGGTGCTCGGGGTGATTTTCTTCCTGGCGTGGATGCTGCGGCGCGTGCAACAGGCAGGGCCCGCCGGCAAAGGTCAGGTCATCGACATCATCAGTTCCCGGGCGTTGGGCCCACGGGATCGGCTGGTGCTGGTGCAGGTAGGCAACGAGCAGATCCTGCTGGGGCTGAGCCCCGGCACCATCACCGCGCTGCACGTCCTCAAGGAGCCGGTCCAGGTGCCCTCCGCTGAGCAGGCCACCCCCGAATTTGCCCAGCGGCTCATGGAACTGCTGGGTAAAGATCAAAAGGATAAGAAGTAATGCCGTTGCGCATTCTGTTGGCGTTGGCCCTGATGCTGGCCGCGCCGTTGGCGTTTGCCGCCGATCCGCTGTCGATCCCGGCGATCACCCTCGGCACCAATGCCGAAGGGGCACAGGAATACTCGGTCAGCCTGCAGATCCTGCTGATCATGACTGCGCTGAGTTTCATCCCGGCGTTTGTCATGCTGATGACCAGTTTCACTCGGATCATCATCGTCTTTTCCATCCTGCGCCAGGCGCTGGGGCTGCAACAGACGCCGTCGAACCAGATCCTCACCGGCATGGCGCTGTTCCTGACCATGTTCATCATGGCCCCGGTATTCGACCGGGTGAATCAGGACGCGCTGCAACCCTACCTGGCGGAAAAGCTCAGTGCCCAGGATGCCGTGGCCAAGGCCGAGGTGCCGATCAAGGATTTCATGCTGGCCCAGACCCGCAGCAGCGACCTGGACCTGTTCATGCGCCTGTCCAAGCGCACCGATATCGCCAGTCCTGACCAGGCTCCGCTGACTATCCTGGTGCCGGCGTTCGTGACGTCCGAGTTGAAGACTGCGTTCCAGATCGGTTTCATGATTTTCATCCCGTTCCTGATCATCGACCTGGTGGTCGCCAGTATCCTCATGGCCATGGGCATGATGATGCTGTCGCCGCTGATCATTTCCCTGCCGTTCAAGATCATGTTGTTTGTGCTGGTGGATGGCTGGGCGTTGATCATCGGCACCCTGGCGGGCAGTTTCGGCGGTGTCTAGACCACTTGCGCGGGTAACACGATATGACGCCTGAAGTAGCGGTAGACCTGTTCCGCGAGGCCCTCTGGCTGACCACCATGATGGTTGCCATCCTGGTGATCCCGAGCCTGCTGGTGGGCTTGCTGGTGGCGATGTTCCAGGCCGCCACGCAGATCAACGAACAGACCCTGAGTTTCCTGCCGCGCCTGCTGGTGATGCTGGTCACGCTGATCGTCGCCGGTCCCTGGCTGGTGCAAACCTTCATGGAATACATCCTGCAGTTGTACGGCAGTATTCCGCAGTTGATCGGCTGACCGGATGTCGATGCTCGCGTTGACGGACACCCAGATCAGTACTTGGGTGGCGTCGTTCATCCTGCCGTTGTTTCGTGTCACCGCGGTGCTGATGAGCATGCCGGTCTTCGGCACGACCCTGGTGCCGGGGCGCGTGCGTCTGTATCTGGCCCTGGCGATCACCGTGGTCATCGCTCCCGGACTGCCGCCGATGCCGCCGGTCAATGCGCTGGACCTCAGTGCGCTGATGCTGGTGGCCGAACAGATCCTCATCGGCGCCTTGCTGGGCTTTTCGCTGCAGTTGTTTTTCCAGGCGTTCGTGGTCGCCGGGCAAATCATTTCGATCCAGATGGGCATGGCCTTCGCCTCGATGATCGACCCCACCAATGGCGTCAACACCGCGGTGATCGGGCAATTCCTGACGATGCTGGTGACGTTGTTGTTCCTGGCCATGAACGGGCACCTGGTGGTGTTCGAGGTCTTGACCGAGAGCTTCACGACGATGCCGGTGGGCAGCGCGATGCTGGTCAATCATTTCTGGGAAATCGCCGGCAAGCTCGGCTGGGTCCTCGGCGCGGCCATGGTGCTGGTGTTGCCGGCGATTACCGCGTTGCTGGTGGTCAACATCGCCTTCGGCGTGATGACCCGGGCGGCCCCTCAGTTGAACATCTTCTCCATTGGCTTCCCGCTGACCCTGGTGTTGGGCATGGTGATTTTCTGGGTCAGCCTCGGGGACATCCTCAACCAGTACCAGCCGCTGGCTACCCAAGCCTTGCAGTTGTTACGCGACATGGCACAGGCGCGCTGAACCATGGCCGAGAGCGAAAGCGGTCAGGACAAGACAGAAGACCCCACGGAGAAGCGCAAGAAAGAATCCAGGGAAAAGGGTGAAATTGCGCGTTCCAAGGAGCTCAATACCCTGGCGATCATGCTCGCTGGCGCCGGTGGCTTGCTGATTTACGGTGGCGGGCTGGCGTTGGATCTGCTGGAAATCATGCGCCTGAATTTCTCCCTGCCGCGAGAAGTGCTGCTGACCCCCGGCGCCATGACTCAATACCTGCTGCATTCGGGCACGATCGCGATCGTGGCGGTGCAACCGGTGCTGATCTTCTTGTTGCTGGCTGCTTTCCTGGGGCCTATTTCCTTGGGCGGGTGGTTGTTTTCCGGTAAGACCATGGCGCCCAAGTTCAGCCGAATGAATCCTGCGAGTGGGCTCAAGCGGATGTTCTCCACAACGGCCCTGATGGAGTTGCTAAAAGCGCTTGGGAAGTTTTTCCTGGTTCTTTTCGTGGCGCTGACGGTATTGCAGGCCGATATCGATGACTTGCTGCGCATTGCCCATGAGCCGCTGGAACAAGCCATTATCCACAGCGTGCAACTGGTGGGCTGGAGCACCTTGTGGATGGCCTGTGGCTTGATCCTGATCGCCGCCATCGACGTGCCGATCCAGCTCTACCAAAGCAAGCAGAAGCTGATGATGACCAAGCAGGAAATCCGCGACGAGTACAAGGATCAGGAGGGCAAGCCGGAGGTCAAGCAGCGGATCCGCCAGTTGCAGCGCGAGGTCTCCCAGCGCCGGATGATGGCGGCGATTCCCGACGCCGACGTGGTCATCACCAACCCGACCCACTATGCCGTCGCGCTCAAGTACGACCCGGACAAAGGCAATGCGCCGGTCCTCTTGGCCAAGGGCAGCGATTTCCTGGCGTTGAAGATCCGCGAGATCGCCGTCGCCAACGAAGTGATGCTGCTCGAATCCCCGGCATTGGCGCGGTCGATCTACTACTCCACCGAACTCGACCAGGAAATTCCGGGAGGCCTGTACCTGGCCGTGGCGCAGGTCCTGGCGTACGTCTACCAGATCCGCCAGCACCGCGCCGGCAAGGGCAAGCGCCCCGAACCGCTCAAGGACCTGCCGATCCCGCCGGATTTGCGCCGCGATTCCTGATCCCGGCTAACGCAAAGCCCTGTGCGAACTGATGCTGCTCAATCAAGGCAATCGATGAACCCGTGGCGAGGGAGCTTGCTCCCGCTGGGCCGCGAAGCGGCCCCTTAAGCCGCGAGATGCAGAGCATCAGGCACTCCGCACCTGCCGGTTTACGACTGCTTCGCAGCCGAGCGGGAGCAAGCTCCCTCGCCACAGATACATCATTTTTTCTCGAGCGGACCGCATGACCGCGTAGGTGCAGGCTTTCCCACAGGGTTGGATGTGCGTCAAGCCGCTCTATTTCAGCCTCTCGCAAAAGTTGGAAAGCTTCTTGCAATACCCCGCCTGCGCCCCTCTCGGGCGTCAAAAGTTTGCTTCACAGGAACGGGGAATATTGGTGGATCGCTCTCAGTTACTCAGCACCGCGCGCAGCAACGTCGTAGACCTCAGCCGGGGTAATCTGGGCGTGCCGCTGTTGCTGCTGGTCATGCTCGCCATGATGATGCTGCCGGTGCCGCCGTTCCTGCTGGACGTGTTCTTCACGTTCAACATCGCCTTGTCGATCGTGGTCCTGCTGGTCTGCGTATACGCCCTGCGGCCGCTGGATTTCGCCGTCTTCCCGACCATCCTGCTGGTGGCGACACTGTTGCGCCTGGCGCTGAACGTGGCGTCCACCCGGGTGGTGATGATTCATGGCCAAGAAGGCCACGCCGCCGCCGGTAAGGTGATCCAGGCCTTCGGTGAGGTGGTGATCGGCGGTAACTACGTGGTCGGTATCGTGGTCTTCGCCATCTTGATGATCATCAACTTCGTCGTGGTGACCAAGGGCGCCGGGCGGATTTCCGAGGTGAGCGCACGTTTCACCCTCGATGCGATGCCCGGCAAGCAAATGGCGATCGACGCCGACCTCAACGCTGGCCTCATCGACCAGGGCCAGGCCAAGCTGCGTCGCCTGGAAGTGGCCCAGGAAGCCGAGTTCTACGGTTCCATGGACGGTGCCAGCAAATTTGTGCGCGGTGACGCCATCGCCGGCCTGTTGATTCTGTTCATCAACCTGATCGGCGGCATGGCCGTCGGCATCTTCCAACATGGCATGACCTTCGGCGATGCCGGCAAGGTTTACGCCTTGTTGACCATCGGTGACGGTTTGGTGGCGCAATTGCCATCACTGCTGTTATCCACAGCCGCTGCGATCATGGTGACCCGTGCTTCGGGCTCCGAAGACATGGGCAAGCAGATCAGTCGCCAAATGTTCGCCTCGCCCAAGGCCCTGGCTGTTGCCGCCGGCCTGATGGCGGTGATGGGCCTGGTGCCTGGCATGCCGCATTTTTCCTTCCTGAGCATGGCGGCCCTGGCGGCTGGCGGTGCCTACCTGTTCTGGAAAAAGCAGAACGTGCAAAAGGTCCAGGCGCTGGAAGAGGTCAAGCGCCAGCAGGAACTGCTGCCATCACCGGCTCGCGCCATGGAAACCAAGGAGCTGGGCTGGGACGACGTGACGCCGATCGACATGATTGGCCTGGAAGTCGGCTACCGCCTGATTCCATTGGTCGACCGCAACCAGGGTGGTCAATTACTGGCGCGGATCAAGGGCGTGCGCAAGAAGCTGTCCCAGGACCTGGGCTTCCTGATGCCGACCGTGCACATCCGCGACAACCTCGACCTGGCGCCGAGCGCCTATCGCCTGACGCTCATGGGCGTGATCCTGGCCGAAGCCGAGATCTACCCGGACCGCGAGCTGGCGATCAACCCAGGTCAGGTCTACGGTTCGCTCAACGGCATTACCGCCAAGGATCCGGCTTTCGGCCTGGAAGCGGTGTGGATCGAAATCAGCCAGCGCGCCCAGGCCCAGTCCCTCGGCTATACCGTGGTGGACGCCAGCACGGTGGTGGCGACCCACTTGAACCAGATTCTGTACAAGCACTCCAGCGAGCTGATCGGTCACGAAGAAGTCCAGCAACTCCTGCAAGTACTGGCCAAAGGCTCGCCGAAGCTGGCTGAAGAGCTGGTGCCGGGCGTGGTTTCGCTGTCGCAATTGCTCAAGGTGTTGCAGGCGCTGTTGGCAGAACAGGTACCGGTGCGCGACATCCGCAGCATCGCCGAAGCGATCGCCAACAACGCTTCGAAGAGTCAAGATACCGCCGCCCTGGTGGCTGCGGTGCGGGTCGGCGTATCCCGTGCAATCGTCCAAAGCATTGTAGGCACTGAGTCTGAGCTGCCTGTGATCACTCTGGAACCAAGGTTGGAACAGATATTGCTCAATAGTCTGCAGAAGGCAGGACAAGGCTCGGAAGAGGGTGTCCTGCTGGAGCCAAGCATGGCCGAGAAGCTGCAACGTTCGTTGATCGATGCAGCCCAGCGGCAAGAGATGCAAGGCCAACCGGTGATCCTGCTGGTGGCCGGTCCGATTCGCGCGATGCTCTCGCGATTCGGGCGCCTCGCGGTCCCGGGGCTGCATGTGCTGGCGTACCAGGAAATACCGGACAACAAGCAAGTGACCATCGTTGCGACAGTAGGGCCCAACGGCTGAGGTAGTGGTTTATGCAAGTGAAGCGTTTTTTCGCCGCCGATATGCGTCAGGCCATGAAGCTGGTACGTGACGAGCTGGGCGCTGAAGCAGCCATCATTGGCAATCGCCGGATCGCTGGCGGTGTCGAGCTGACGGCTGCGCTGGATTACAAATTGTCGGCGCTGGCCCCGCGCGTTCCGAACATGGAACTCGAGGATGAGCTGCGCAAGACCCAGTCGCGTATCGCCAGCGCCCAGGCCGAATTGAGCCTGCGCAGCAGCGAAGGCGCGGCGAGCGCTGGCACCAATCGTCAATTGTTCGCCGGCCAGCCATTGACCGCAGGCCTGCCGCTGACCGCCGCCGAACCGCTGGTCGAGGCCACGCCGGCCGAGCCGCGTCGCCCGGAGCCGGCGCCTGCTGCGCCTGCCCGGGGTGTCGACCCGCGCGCCTTCGACTCGATGCGCTTCGAACTCAACAGCCTGCGCGAGCTGATGGAAGTCCAGCTTGGCTCGCTGGCCTGGAACCAACTGCAAGGCAGCCGTCCAGCCCAGGCCAACCTGTGGCGTCGCCTGCAACGCATTGGCCTGTCCGGCCCGTTGGCGCGCGATCTGCTGGCGCTGATCAATGGCATCGAAGAGCCTCGCCAGGCCTGGCGCATGCTGCTGGCGCACCTGGCGCGGATGATCGCCACGCCGGAAGTCGAGCCACTGGAGGAGGGCGGAGTGATCGCCATGGTCGGCCCGGCCGGCATGGGCAAGACCACCACCCTGGCCAAGCTCGCGGCCCGTTATGTCCTCAAGTACGGCGCGCAGAGTATCGCACTGGTGAGCATGGACAGTTTCCGCATCGGCGCCCAGGAACAACTCAAGACCCTGGGTCGGATTCTCAATGTGTCGGTGACCCATGTGGATCCGGGCCAATCCCTGGCCCAGGCGCTGGAGCCGCTGATGCGCAAGCGCGTCGTGCTGATCGACACCGCCGGCCTGCAAGCCAGCGATCCGGCCCTGCGCATGCAGCTGGAAAGCCTGGCCGGACGTGGCATCAAGTCAAAAAATTATCTCGTGTTGGCAACCACCAGCCAGAAACAGGTTCTAACCGCCGCATACCACAGCTACAAACGCTGCGGGCTGGCCGGCTGCATCCTGACTAAGCTGGACGAAACGGCAAGCCTGGGCGAGGTGTTGAGCCTGGCGATCGGTCATGAACTACCGGTGGCCTACCTGACCGACGGGCCGCGGATCCCGGATGATTTGCATCTGCCGCGCCGTCATCAACTGGTCAGTCGTGCCGTGAGTGTGCAAATGCAGGAAGAACCCAGCGAAGAAGCCATGGCTGACATGTTCGCTGATATCTACCACAGCCCGACCAAGCAGGTTGGCTGAGGTATTCATGAATATTTTTTGTACCTACATCGATGGTCTGCCATGCATTGTTCCATATGTGAACGCGCAGCCAGTAATGTGGCCTCCGTCTAAGTAAGACAAGGTAAAGAACGAACATGGGCAGCATGCATCCCGTACAGGTGATCGCGGTGACCGGCGGCAAAGGTGGCGTCGGCAAGACTAACGTGTCAGTGAACTTGTCCCTGGCCCTGGCAGAGCTAGGCCGACGGGTCATGTTGCTGGACGCCGACCTGGGCCTGGCGAACGTCGACGTGCTGCTGGGGTTGACACCCAAGCGCACCCTGGCGGACGTGATCGAAGGCCGCTGCGAACTGCGCGACGTGCTCCTGCAGGGGCCCGGCGGGATTCGCATCGTGCCGGCCGCTTCCGGCACCCAGAGCATGGTGCACCTGACCCCGGCGCAGCACGCCGGCCTGATCCAGGCTTTCAGCGACATCGGCGACAACCTCGATGTGCTGGTGATCGACACGGCTGCCGGCATCGGTGACTCGGTGGTCAGTTTTGTCCGCGCCGCCCAGGAAGTCCTGCTGGTGGTCTGCGACGAACCGACGTCCATCACCGACGCCTACGCCCTGATCAAGCTGCTTAACCGCGACTATGGCATGAACCGGTTCCGCGTCCTGGCCAACATGGCCCAGAGCCCGCAGGAAGGACGCAACCTGTTCGCCAAGTTGACAAAGGTCACGGATCGCTTCCTGGACGTCGCCCTACAATACGTCGGCGCAGTGCCTTACGACGAAAGCGTACGCAAGGCGGTCCAGAAGCAACGTGCCGTATATGAAGCCTTTCCACGTTCCAAATGCGCGCTGGCGTTCAAGGCGATCGCCCAGAAGGTCGATACCTGGCCACTGCCGGCCAACCCACGCGGGCATCTGGAATTTTTCGTCGAGCGTCTTGTGCAACAAACAGCAGGGCCCGTGTTATGACAGCCAGCGGTTACAACCATCTCTACAAAAAATCGGCACGGGACGCCCAGTACGAATTGATCGAGCGTTACGCGCCATTGGTCAAGCGCATCGCCTATCACTTGCTGGCACGCTTGCCGGCCAGTGTCCAGGTCGAAGACCTGATCCAGGCGGGCATGATTGGCCTGCTGGAAGTGGCGAACAAATACGACGCCAGCAAAGGCGCCAGCTTCGAGACCTATGCCGGTATCCGCATTCGCGGCGCCATGCTCGATGAAGTCCGCAAGGGCGATTGGGCACCGCGTTCGGTGCACCGCAATACCCGTATGGTCAGTGACGCGATTCGCGCGATTGAAGCTAAAACCGGGCGTGACGCTAAAGATCATGAGGTTGCGGCCGAACTCCAATTGAGTCTCGACGATTATTACGGGATTTTGAACGATACCTTGGGCAGTCGCCTGTTCAGTTTCGACGACCTGTTGCAGGACGGCGAACACGAAGGGCTGCATGAGGATGGCGCAAGTGCTCACATGGAGCCATCGCGCGACCTGGAAGATGAACGCTTCCAGAGTGCGTTGGCGGAAGCGATTGCCAATTTGCCGGAGCGTGAGCGACTGGTCTTGGCGCTGTACTACGACGAAGAGCTGAACCTCAAGGAAATCGGTGAGGTCCTGGGGGTCAGCGAATCGCGGGTCAGCCAGTTACACAGCCAGTGCGCGGCCCGTTTGCGGGGGCGTTTGGGGGAGTGGCGAGCACGCTGACAGGCGGTGCGGAGATGCTGCGAGCGGGGCAGGCATGGCAAGTGCCACGCCAGTCTCCATCCGTTGTGCTCCAGACCGTTGTCGAGTGTTGTGCCGGATTGATTGAAATGGCGCGTTCAGGTGCTGGGCGCGTTTAAGACTGCTTGGAGGTCGAATTGGACAAGAACATGAAAATCCTCATCGTTGATGACTTCTCAACGATGCGGCGGATCATAAAAAACCTGTTGCGTGACCTTGGGTTCACCAACACGGTCGAGGCCGACGATGGCACCACTGCCATTCCGGTTCTCAACAGCGGGAGCATCGACTTTCTGGTGACTGACTGGAACATGCCTGGCATGACCGGTATCGACTTGCTGCGCCATGTGCGCGCCGACGAAAAACTCAAGCACCTCCCGGTGCTGATGGTGACTGCCGAAGCCAAGCGCGAGCAGATCATCGAAGCGGCCCAGGCCGGTGTAAACGGCTATGTGGTCAAACCCTTCACGGCCCAGGCGTTGAAAGAGAAGATCGAAAAAATCTTCGAACGCATCGGTTAACGGCGCCACGGGGGAGCTATGGACAACGAATCTTCAATGGGCGATTTCGAATCGACCCTGAAAAAACATGCCCGCGAACTGGTCGACAGCCTTGAAAAGGGCCGCTTCGGCGATGCGGTTCAAATGATTCATGAGCTCAACCAGACCCGGGATCGTGGTCTGTACCAGGAAGTCGGCAAGCTCACCCGTGAACTGCACAGCGCGATCGTCAATTTCCAGATCGATCCGAACATGCCGCAGGCCGAGGAAGTCTCGCAGATTACCGACGCGACCGAGCGCCTTGGCTATGTGGTCAAGCTGACCGAAGCCGCGGCCAACCGCACCATGGACCTGGTGGAAAGCGCAACGCCCCTGGTCAACGGCCTGAGCGAGGAAGCCCAGGCGTTGAGCACCGATTGGGGACGGTTCATGCGTCGCGAAGTCGGCGCCGAGGAATTTCGGGAGCTGGCCCGGCGGGTCGACGGTTTCCTGACACGCAGCAGCGCCGAGAACCGCGCCGTGGCAAGCAACCTCAACGACATTCTGTTGGCCCAGGATTACCAGGACCTCACCGGCCAGGTGATCAAGCGTGTGACCCAACTGGTCACCGAAGTGGAAAGCAATCTGCTCAAGCTGGTGTTGATGGCTAGCCAGGTCGACCGCTTTGCCGGCATCGAACACGACCGTGAAGCGATGCTTGCTGAAAAAGATCCACAAAAACATCTCTCTCAGGGTGAAGGTCCGCAGATTCATGCCGATAAAAGAGAAGACGTTGTGTCCGGTCAGGACGATGTGGACGATTTGCTGTCCAGCCTTGGATTTTGATTTAGCCCTATTTTAGGAGCAGCCATTAATGAGCTTCGGCGCCGATGAAGAGATCCTTCAGGATTTCCTGGTTGAGGCCGGCGAGATTCTAGAGCAACTGTCCGAACAGCTGGTCGAGCTGGAAAGCCGACCTGATGATGCGGATCTGCTCAATGCAATTTTTCGCGGTTTCCACACTGTAAAAGGAGGCGCCGGCTTCCTCCAGCTCAATGAGCTGGTGGAGTGCTGCCACATTGCCGAGAACGTGTTCGACATCCTGCGCAAGGGTGAGCGTCGCGTCGACTCGGAACTGATGGACGTGGTGCTCGAAGCGCTGGATGCGGTCAACAGCATGTTCAGCGAAGTGCGCGAGCGCTCGCCGATCACCGCGGCCACGCCCGAGCTGCTCGCCGCGCTGTCGCGCCTGGCCGAGCCGCAGTCGGCTGACGAAGCCGCGCCGGTGGCCGAGCCTGTTGTGGAAGAGCCGGTCGCCGAGGAATCGGGCGACATCACCGACCATGAATTCGAATCGCTGCTGGACTCGCTGAACGCCGTCAAGGCCGAAGCCGAGGCGCCAACCGCACCTGCTGTGCCAGCCGCCGACGGCGCTGCCAGCGATGAAATTACCGACGACGAGTTCGAGTCGCTGCTTGACCAGTTGCACGGCAAGGGCCAGTTCGCCCCCGATGCGGTCGCAGCGCCGGCGGCCCCGGCTGTGCCAAAGGCAGCGGGGGATAACTCCGACATTACCGACGACGAATTCGAAGCTCTGCTCGACCAGTTGCACGGCAAGGGCAACTTTGCCGTCGATGCACTGGACTCGGCCATCGCCTCCGCGCCGACACCGGCCAAGCCAGCGGCTGCGGCGGCCGGCAGTGACCTGATCAGCGACCACGAATTCGAATCGCTGCTCGATGAGCTGCATGGCAAGGGCAAGTTCAGCGAAGTCGGCAAGGCTACCGCCGCGCCCGCCGCTGCAACCACCGCCGCCGCCGCGACAGCCGCACCCGCCGCGAAGGCTGCGCCCAAGCCGGCCGCCAAGGCCCCGGAACCGAAGGCCGAGACACCGAAACCCGCTGCTGCCGCCGCGCCGGCGCCAGCCCGTGCTCCGGCGGCCGCGCCTGCGGAAAAACCGGCCAGCGAAGCCGAGACCACCGTTCGGGTCGACACCGCGCGCCTGGACGAGATCATGAACATGGTCGGCGAACTGGTGCTGGTGCGTAACCGCCTGGTGCGCCTGGGTCTCAACAGCCAGGACGAAGCCATGTCCAAGGCCGTGTCGAACCTCGACGTGGTCACGGCCGACTTGCAGACCGCGGTCATGAAGACCCGGATGCAGCCGATCAAGAAAGTCTTCGGGCGCTTCCCGCGCCTGGTTCGCGACCTGGCTCGCCAGCTCAAGAAAGAAATCAACCTGGAACTGGTGGGTGAAGAGACCGACCTCGACAAGAACCTTGTCGAGGCCCTGGCCGACCCGCTGGTCCACTTGGTGCGCAACGCGGTCGACCACGGCATCGAGTCGCCGGAAGAGCGCGAAGCCTCGGGCAAGGTCCGCAGCGGCAAGGTGATCCTGGCCGCCGAGCAGGAGGGCGACCACATCCTGTTGTCGATCTCCGACGACGGCAAGGGCATGGACCCGAACGTCCTCCGAGCGATCGCGGTGAAGCGTGGCGTGATGGACAAGGACGCGGCCGATCGCCTGAGCGACACCGAGTGCTACAACCTGATCTTCGCCCCGGGCTTCTCGACCAAGACCGAGATCTCCGACGTATCCGGTCGTGGCGTGGGCATGGACGTGGTGAAAACCAAGATTTCCCAGCTCAACGGCTCGATCAATATTTACTCGACCAAGGGCCAGGGCTCGAAGATTGTCATCAAGGTCCCGTTGACCCTGGCGATCATGCCAACCCTGATGGTGATGCTGGGCAACCAGGCGTTCGCCTTCCCGCTGGTCAACGTCAACGAGATTTTCCACCTCGACCTGTCGCGCACCAACGTGGTCGACGGCCAGGAAGTGGTCATTGTGCGGGACAAGGCGCTGCCGCTGTTCTACCTCAAGCGCTGGCTGGTCAGCTCCGCCGCCCATGTCGAGCAGGGCGAGGGCCACGTGGTGATCCTTTCGGTGGGCACCCAGCGGATCGGCTTCGTCGTCGACCAGTTGGTGGGCCAGGAAGAAGTGGTCATCAAGCCGTTGGGCAAGATGCTCCAGGGCACCCCGGGCATGTCCGGCGCCACCATCACCGGCGACGGCCGCATCGCGTTGATCCTCGATGTGCCAAGCATGCTCAAGCGCTACGCCGCCCGGCGTATTTGATTCTGGAGGGGCGCGGCCCGACGCCGCGCCTCGTCTAACGGAGTGTTTATGGTAGTTAAAGTCCTGGTGGTGGACGATTCGGGGTTTTTCCGCCGCCGCGTCTCGGAAATTCTTTCGGCGGACACGAGCATTCAGGTCGTCGGTACGGCGACCAACGGCAAAGAGGCAATCGATCAGGCCCTGGCGCTCAAGCCGGACGTGATCACCATGGACTACGAGATGCCGATGATGGACGGCATCACGGCGGTGCGGCATATCATGCAGCGCTGCCCGACCCCGGTCTTGATGTTCTCCTCCCTGACCCATGAAGGCGCTCGAGTCACGCTCGATGCGCTGGACGCCGGGGCGGTGGACTTCCTGCCGAAGAACTTCGAGGACATTTCGCGCAACCCGGACAAGGTCCGCCAGTTGCTGTGCGAGAAGGTCCACAGCATTTCCCGCAGCAACCGCCGCGTCAGTGCCTACAGCGCACCGGCGCCTGCGCCGACTGCTGCGCCCGCGCCAGCGCCGACACCTTCTGCGTCGAACAACTTCAACCCGGCACCGGTTCGCAGTGCTCCGGCACCTGCACCTGCGCGCTCGGCGCCAGCCAGCCCGTCGTCGCCAGCGCCCAAGCGCAAGGCCTACAAACTGGTCGCTATCGGCACGTCTACCGGTGGTCCGGTGGCACTGCAACGGGTCCTGACCCAATTGCCGGCCAACTTCCCGGCGCCGATCGTGTTGATCCAGCACATGCCCGCGGCCTTCACCAAGGCGTTTGCCGAGCGCCTGGACAAACTCTGCCGCATCAGCGTCAAGGAAGCCGAGGATGGCGACATCCTGCGGCCAGGCCTGGCGCTGCTGGCACCGGGCGGCAAGCAGATGATGATCGACGGTCGTGGCGCGGTGAAGATCCTGCCGGGCGACGAGCGCTTGAACTACAAGCCTTGCGTCGATATCACCTTCGGTTCCGCGGCGAAATCCTACGGTGACAAAGTTCTGGCGGTGGTCCTCACCGGCATGGGCGCCGACGGTCGTGAGGGCGCCCGCTTGCTCAAGCAGGGCGGCAGCGCGATCTGGGCCCAGGATGAAGCCAGCTGCGTGATCTACGGCATGCCGATGGCGATCGTCAAAGCCGACCTCGCCGATGCGATCTACAGCCTGGATGACATGGGTAAAAATCTGGTCGAGGCCTGCCTGTAATGGATGTGCTCAGCCTGATCGGCATCATCATGGCGTTCGTCGCCATCATCGGTGGCAACTATCTGGAAGGCGGACACCTTGGCGCACTGGCCAACGGTCCCGCCGCATTGATCGTGCTCGGTGGCACCGTCGGTGCTGCGCTGTTGCAGTCGCCCATGAGCGCCTTCAAGCGGGCCATGCAGGTCCTGGTGTGGATTCTGTTCCCGCCTCGGGTCGACCTGGCCGGCGGCATCGACCGCGTGGTGAACTGGAGCCTGACCGCTCGCAAGGAAGGCCTGCTGGGCCTGGAAGGCGTGGCCGACGCCGAACCCGACAACTACTCGCGCAAGGGCTTGCAGTTGCTGGTGGACGGCGCCGAACCCGAAGCGATCCGCAGCATCCTGGAAGTGGATTTCTACACCCAGGAAGCCCGCGACATCGAAGCGGCGAAAGTGTTCGAGAGCATGGGCGGCTACGCGCCGACCATCGGCATCATCGGTGCGGTCATGGGCCTGATCCACGTGATGGGCAACCTGGCCGACCCGTCGCAACTGGGCAGCGGCATCGCCGTGGCCTTCGTCGCCACCATCTATGGCGTGGCGAGTGCCAACCTGGTGCTGCTGCCGATCGCGGCCAAGCTCAAGTCCATCGCGCTGCGCCAGTCGCGCTACCGCGAAATGTTGCTGGAAGGGATCCTGTCGATCGCCGAAGGTGAAAACCCGCGTTCCATCGAGTTGAAGCTCCAGGGCTTCATGGACTAAGGCCATGGCACGTCGCAGAAATCACGAAGAACACGTCAACCATGAACGCTGGCTCGTTTCCTACGCCGACTTCATCACGCTGCTGTTCGCCTTTTTCGTGGTCATGTATTCGATCTCTTCGGTCAACGAAGGCAAGTACAAAGTCATTTCCGAGGCGTTGATCGGTGTCTTTACCGATTCCGACCGGGCCCTCAAGCCTATTCCGATTGGCGAGGAGCGTCCCAAGACCGTGACTCCCGCCAAGCCGCTGGTCAAGGATGCCGAACAGGTCGACGCCGGCATTGCCGGTAGCAGCGATCCGTTGAAGAGCATTGCCGATGACATCAGCGCCGCGTTCGGCGACCTGATCAGCTCCAACCAGATGACCGTGCGTGGCAACGAGTTGTGGGTTGAGATCGAACTCAACTCCAGCCTGCTGTTTGGCAGCGGCGACGCCATGCCCAGCGACATGGCCTTCAACATCATCGACAAGGTCGCGGCGATCCTGAAGCCGTTCGACAACCCGATCCACGTCGAAGGCTTCACTGACGACCAGCCGATCCGCACCGCGCAGTACCCGACCAACTGGGAGCTGTCTTCGGCCCGTTCGGCGAGCATCGTCCGCATGCTCGCCATGCAGGGTGTCAACCCCGGTCGCCTGGCGTCGGTGGGTTATGGCGAGTTCCAGCCGGTGGCCAACAACGCCACCGCAGAAGGGCGCGCGCGCAACCGGCGGGTGGTGCTGGTGGTCTCGCGCAACCTCGATGTGCGTCGCAGCCTGACCGGCACCGGCACGGCCAATGCAAAACCGGATGCGGCATTGAAGCGGGCTGGCACACAAACTGCACCGACCCCGGTCAAGTCGCCGGTAAGACAGAACGCCGTCAATTCTCCGTCACCGGCTTTATAACCGAGCTATTTCTCGGTCGAGCGCGTCTCGACCGGGAGGAACGATCCGAATGAGAGTCTGGGCAGTCGCCAATCAAAAAGGTGGTGTGGGCAAAACCACATCCTCCATCGCTCTAGCCGGTTTGCTGGCTGAGGCGGGTAAGCGCGTGGTCATCGTCGATCTGGACCCCCACGGCTCGATGACCAGTTATTTCGGCTACGATCCCGACAGCCTGGAACACAGCAACTACGACCTGTTCCTGCACAAGGGCACCGTGCCCGAGGGCTTGCCGGGGCAATTGCTGCTGTCGACCAGTGATGAACGGATTTCCCTGTTGCCGTCGAGCACGGCCCTGGCCACCCTGGAGCGCCAGTCGCCGGGCCAGAGCGGCCTTGGCCTGGTGATCGCCAAGAGTCTGGCGCAACTGTGGCAGGATTTCGATTATGCGATCATCGACAGCCCGCCGTTGCTGGGGCTGCTGATGGTCAACGCGTTGGCGGCCAGCCAGCAATTGGTGATCCCGGTGCAGACCGAACACTTGGCGGTGAAAGGTCTGGAACGCATGGTCAACACCCTGGCGATGGTCAACCGTTCCCGCAAGCAATCGTTGGCGTTCAATATCGTGCCGACCTTGTTCGACCGTCGCACCCAGGCGTCCCTCGGTACCCTGCGGGTGTTGCGCGACATGTACCCGGATGACATCTGGCAAGGCTACATCCCGGTCGATACCCGCCTGCGAGACGCCAGCCGTGCCGGTGTGACGCCGTCGCAGTTCGATGGCAAAAGCCGCGGTGTTCTGGCCTATCGCGCGCTCCTCAAGCATCTGCTGGCCCAGCAGCTCGTCCCGCAGCAGGTGGCTTAAGGTGAGCAGTTTCTCCATGAACGGAGCGTTCGCTCGCCGGTCCTCAAGTCCTGGCGCATTCATGCCGATAACCTTTTCAAGTGGCGCACAGTTCTCATGAACCGGCCGATCAAGACAACTTCGCGTCCGCAAATGGCCTTGCAGTCCTATCTGGATGGGCTCTTGCAGGAAGCGACCGAAGAATTGCCAGCGCCGCCGAGCGCGGTCGAGGCATTGCCCGAGCCCGTCGAAGCCGAGGTGGTGCTGGACGAGTTTCAGGCGGCCGTGCTCGAAGAGCAGGCCCGTGACGCACAAGCGTCGGTGATTGTTGCTGCGGTCGAGGCACCGTTCATCAAGCCTCAGGTGGCGGTGATGGAAGCCCCCGCGCCAATCCTGGCGCCGGTCTCCACCGTCGCTCCGTTGCTACAGGGGCTGGTGACGCCGGTGGTGGAAATCCACCTGCCGCCGAGCAATACACCACCGCCGGTGCAGGTCGATGACCGTCCGGCGTGGGCCGCCGAGCCGTTCGAATGCCTGTTGTTCGACGTGGCCGGGTTGACGCTGGCGGTGCCGCTGGTCTGCCTGGGATCGATCTACTCCCTGGCCGGCCAGGAATTGACGCCGTTGTTTGGCCAGCCGGAGTGGTTCCTCGGAATCCTGCCGAGCCAGGCCGGCAACCTGAAGGTGCTGGATACCGCGCGCTGGGTCATGCCGGACCGTTATCGCGATGATTTTCGCCAAGGCCTGCAGTACGTGATTTCGGTGCAAGGTTACGAATGGGGATTGGCGGTGCATCAGGTCAGCCGTTCGCTGCGCCTGGACCCGAACGAGATCAAGTGGCGCAGCCATCGAGGGCAACGGCCATGGCTGGCCGGTACGGTGATCGAACACATGTGCGCCTTGCTGGACGTTTCCGAACTGGCGGAGCTGATCGCCAGCGGCGGGGCAAAACACCTGGACGGCGGCAAGCCGGTCCGGAAACCGAAATAAGACAACCGGCGACGCAAGGCGCCGCCGGACAGAACACACACCGCCACAGGCGGTTTTTCGAGGGGTCAGGGTATGAATGATAAGGCGTCGTCTCTCAAGGGTTCCGAAGATCCGATCTTGCAATGGGTGACGTTCAAGCTCGATAACGAAACCTACGGCATCAACGTGATGCGCGTGCAGGAAGTGCTGCGCTACACCGAGATCGCCCCGGTTCCGGGTGCGCCAAGCTACGTGCTGGGCATCATCAACCTGCGCGGTAACGTCGTGACCGTCATCGACACCCGCCAGCGTTTCGGCTTGAACTCCACCGAGGTCAACGACAACACCCGTATCGTGATCATCGAGGCCGACAAGCAAGTGGTCGGTATCCTGGTCGACAGCGTGGCCGAAGTGGTTTACTTGCGTCAGTCGGAAATCGAAACCGCGCCTAACGTCGGTAACGAAGAATCGGCGAAGTTCATCCAGGGCGTCTGCAACAAGAACAATGAGTTGCTGATCCTGGTCGAACTGGAAAAAATGATGAGCGAAGAAGAGTGGTCGGAACTGGAGAGTATCTGATTTGATTCTTGAGGTAGCAGTCATTGTCCTGTTCCTTTTCTGGGCAGGCACGCTGGCGATGTTTTTGTCCTACATACGTGGCCAGCGGGATATCGCCGCTCAACAGGCCCAGGGTGATGCGCTGCGCGACCAGCGCATCAAGGACCTGGCCAAGCGTGTCGACGACTATCAGAACGGCACCGTGCGCATGGGCGAAGCGCTCCATGAGCTGCGTGCCGTGGTCGCGCCGTTGCCGGACAAACTGGCGCAACTGGAACAGCGCGACCCCTCCAGCCTGTCCTTCGCCCAAGCCGCCCGACTGGTCGGCATGGGCGCCAGCATCGACGAACTGACCCAGGCCTGCGGCCTGACCCAGGCCGAGGCGGAATTGATGAGCAAGTTGCACAAGGGCGGCTGATCTTTAGCTATCACCCAAGACCAATGTGGGAGCGAGCTTGCTCGCGATAGCGGTGTGACAGTCAATAGAGATGTTGAATGTGAGTCCGCCTTCGCGAGCAGGCTCGCTCCCACAGGTTTTTCTGGTGCCCCAATCTTTCCAGCCCAGCCCCCGTGGCGAGGGGATTTATCCCCGCTCGGGTGCGCAGCAGCCGCAAAAAAAGGGGGTCGCTGCGCAACCCAGCGGGGATGAATCCCCTCGCCACAGATCAGTAATCGTCGCCGCGCTCGGTCACATCTTTCTCCACACTCTGCGCATGCGGGTCAAAACCTTGCGGGAACTTGCCCTTCAGGTTCCACGCAAACGCGATGATCTCGGCAATCGTGCGGTACAACTCTTCCGGGATGCTGTCCCCCAGTTCCATCCGCGCCAGCAGCTTCACCAACTCGGCATTCTCATAAATCGGCACCTCGCTTTCCCGGGCGATGCGCAGGATTTCCTCGGCCAGGGCTTCGTCGCCCTTGGCGGTGAGGGTTGGGGCGTGGTGGCCGTCGTACTTGAGGGCGATGGCCTGGCGGGGTTCTGTGTTCATGCGGTTTCGTCCACCCAGCGTTGTTCCAGCCGAGTCTTGGGGCCCTGGGGCGGGGTGCCGAGGTGGCAATCGAGGTCGCCGACGTTCAACCCGCACGTCACCAGGCGTTCACGCAATGCGGTCAGGTTCCGTTCGATCAGGCTGGCGGTGTACGGCCGTTCTGCCCACAACTGGCTGGACAGGCTGCCACTGAGCAACTGGGCCTGAATCTGCAGCGGCCCCAGCGGTTCCATGTCGAATGCCAATTCGACCCGCCACAGTTGCTGTTTCGGCTCGGGTTGTTCGCGGCGTTCGTCCGGTTGTTCCCGGGCGGCGGTTTCCTCACGCTGGAACTTGACCTGCAGCGGCACGATGTCCTGCAGGTTGCGCATCGGAATTTCCAATTGCCACGTACTCATCAGCCGACCGTCATCGGTCAGCCCGGTTTGCTCCAGGCTCGACAATTGATGGCTTTGCAGGCGTGAAACGGCGGCGGCTGCCAGGCGCAGCAGGTGCTCCAGGTCGCCTTCTTCGTCTTGTCCCTTCAACAGCCGCGAGGGCAGCGGAAAACTGGTGGGTTGTGGCTTGGCGCTGACTTGGCCGAGCATCCCCAGGGCGCTGCGGACAAAGCTGGGCAGGGCCTGGGCCAGTGTGTTGGCGGCGATGATGGCAGAGAGGTTGGTGGAGGCGGGCAGGGCGGGTGTCAACTGGGCGATCAGTTTCAGCAGGTCGCCCTTGAGGTCCGGCGCCAGGCTTGGTGGCTGTCCGGCCAGGAGTTTGCTTTCAAGGAACGCGCCGCTGGCGATCATCGCTTGGGCCAGTCCCTTGGGGGTGCTCAGTTGTTGTACATCCGGAAGACCGGCCAATAGGCGCGTCACGGCGGCGCGCAGCTCGGGGCCGGTTTCGTCACTGGCGGGAAGGTTCTGCAGGGCGGCGAGCAAGCTGTCCAGCGAACCCTGGCGGCTTACCTGCGTCACCAGTTGCTGGCTCACCGCCAGTTGTTCCTGGCGATTGCTCAAGGGCACGAATTTCAATGTCTGCGCGTCTTGCACTTGTGCACTCAACAGCATGCCGATCCGCAGCGGCTGTGGACTGTCAATGTCCAGGGTACTGCCGGCCTGGGCGGTATTGAGCAGGCTCACCAGCGAGCGATACACCGCCGGTTGCCCCGGCAGTTGCGGCAAGGCCTGGCTGGTCAGCACCTTGCCTTGCAACAAGGTGCCCACGGGCAACTGCGTGGTGTCGATTCGGGTGAGGGTGGCGACACTGGTGGCGAGGGCCTGCTGCACGGTGATCGCCAGGTTGCTGGCGGACGGCTGGGTCACGGCCAGGCTGGTGCCCTGGGGCAATGGCTGGGTGCTGGTGGCCTGTACGGTGGCTTGGCGACCGCTTTCCAGCGTGACCTTGAGCAGCAACTGAAACGCCTGGTCCGCCTGCTTGAGCGACAGCACCTCGGCCTGGGCCGTCTGGCCAGGGCCGATCAGCCCTTCGGCGGGTGCCAGCAACTTGAGCAATTCGCCCGTCACCGCGGGCATTCGCGTCGTTGCCGTGAGCTGGGGCAGTGGCGGGATGTTCATGTCGCCTGTCATTAGCGGTCTTACCTTGGAATCAGCCCAGAGGGGGCTTCACATGTATAATGCCGCCCGCCTTCCGGAGAGTGGCAAAAACCTTGCAATTGTTTGACGCAGCTCTGTGGAACAGGCCATCAATGCATCTATGCTGCACTACTTTAACGGCCGCTGCATGGCCGACTTGAACCGTATAAGGCCCGCGATCCCTTGACCAGTCCTCTCCTGCAAACCGTCGGCCTCGCCTGTGAGCGAGACTTGCGGCTGCTCTTCGAAAATCTCGAATTGAGACTCTCGCGTGGCGATATGGTGCAGATCAGTGGCCCCAACGGCAGTGGCAAGACCAGTCTGCTGCGCCTGCTGGCCGGGTTGATGCAGCCCACTGCCGGCGAGATCCTGCTCAACGGCCAACCGTTGCATAGCCAGCGCAGCGAGCTGGCGCGCAATCTGTTGTGGATCGGCCATGCCGCCGGCATCAAGGATCTGCTGACCCCCGAAGAAAACCTCAGTTGGCTCTGCGCCCTGCATCGGCCGGCCGGGCGCGAGGCGATCTGGCAGGCGTTGGCGGCGGTAGGATTGAAAGGTTTCGAGGACGTGCCGAGCCATACCCTGTCGGCCGGCCAGCAGCGCCGCGTGGCCCTGGCGCGGCTGTACCTGGACAGCCCGCCGCTGTGGATCCTCGACGAGCCGTTCACCGCACTGGACAAGCAAGGCGTGGCGCAGCTTGAAGAACACCTCGCCCGGCACTGCGAGAACGGCGGCATGGTGCTGCTGACCACCCATCACACCTTGGCCCGGATGCCCTCCGGTTATCGCAGCATTGACCTGGGGAACTGGGCGGTATGAGTGTCTTTGGCCTGTTGCTTGCCCGTGAAGCGCGCCTATTGTTCCGTCGTCCGGCCGAACTGGCCAACCCGTTGGTGTTCTTCGCCATCGTGATCGCGTTGTTTCCGCTGGCGGTCGGCCCGGAGACTCAATTGTTGCAAACCTTGTCGCCGGGACTGGTCTGGGTGGCGGCGCTTTTGTCGGTGCTGCTCTCGCTGGACGGGCTTTTCCGCAGTGATTTCGAAGACGGTTCCCTGGAACAGTGGGTCCTTTCGTCGCACCCCCTGGCCCTTCTGGTTTTGGCCAAGGTACTGGCACACTGGGTTTTTTCCGGGCTGGCGCTGGTGCTGCTCTCGCCGTTGCTGGCGATGATGCTGGGTTTGCCCGCCGCCTGCATGCCGGTGCTGTTGTTTTCGCTGTTGTTGGGCACACCGGTGCTGAGCCTGCTCGGCGCGGTGGGCGCGGCGCTGACGGTCGGGCTCAAGCGTGGTGGCTTGCTGCTGGCCTTGCTGATCCTGCCGTTGTACATACCGGTCTTGATCCTTGGCAGCGGCGCTTTGCAAGCCGCACTGCAAGGCATGCCGGCCACCGGTTATCTGCTGTGGCTTGGGAGCCTGACCGCCCTGGCGATAACCCTGACACCCTTTGCAATAGCCGCTGGCCTGAAGATCAGCGTCGGCGAATAATAACGAGGCCTGGTCAAGAATTGACCACTTCCTAGGAAGGTAAAGGCCGACCCGGCGGTTCGCGATGCGAGCCGCAACCGTGATGGAAACAGCAATGAACTGGACCTGGTTTCACAAGCTCGGCTCACCCAAGTGGTTCTACGGCATCAGCGGCAGGATGCTGCCCTGGTTGAGCGTCGCCGCCCTGTTGCTGATCGGCATCGGCGTGGTCTGGGGCCTGGCCTTCGCACCGCCGGACTACCAGCAAGGCAACAGCTTCCGCATCATCTATATCCATGTTCCGACGGCGATGCTGGCCCAGTCGATCTACGTGATGCTGGCGGTCTGCGGTGTGGTCGGGCTGGTGTGGAAAATGAAACTGGCCGACGTGGCCCTGCAATGCGCCGCGCCCATCGGCGCCTGGATGACCGCCGTGGCACTGGTCACCGGGGCCATCTGGGGCAAGCCGACCTGGGGTTCGTGGTGGGTCTGGGATGCGCGACTGACGTCGATGCTGATCCTGCTGTTCCTGTACTTCGGTCTTATTGCGCTGGGCAACGCCATCAGCAATCGTGACAGCGCCGCCAAGGCCTGCGCGGTGCTGGCGATTGTCGGGGTCATCAATATCCCGATCATCAAGTATTCGGTGGAGTGGTGGAACACCCTGCACCAGGGCGCGACGTTCACCCTGACTGAGAAACCGGCGATGCCGGTGGAGATGTGGCTGCCGCTGCTGCTGACCGCGCTGGGTTTCTACTGCTTCTTCGGCGCGGTGTTGCTGCTGCGCATGCGCCTGGAAGTGCTCAAGCGCGAGTCCCGGGCCAGTTGGGTGAAAGCTGAAGTACAGAACAGCCTGGAGGCCGCTCGATGAGTTTTGCGTCATTCGGCGATTTCCTCGCCATGGGCCATCACGGCCTGTATGTCTGGTCGGCCTACGGCATTTGCCTGGCGGTGCTGGCCCTCAACGTGGCGGCGCCGATCCTGGCCCGCAAGCGGTATCTGCAACAAGAGGCGCGTCGTCTGCGCCGGGAGAACGGTCAGTGAATCCGCTGCGCAAAAAACGTCTTGTCATCATCCTGGCGATCCTGGTCGGCGTCGGCGCCGCGGTCGGCCTGGCCCTCAGTGCCCTGCAGCAGAACATCAACCTGTTCTACACCCCGACGCAGATCGCCAATGGCGAAGCGCCGAAGGACACACGCATCCGCGCCGGCGGCATGGTGGAAAAGGGCTCGCTGGTGCGCTCCGGCGATTCGCTGGACGTGACGTTCAACGTCACCGACTTCAACAAGACCGTGACCATCACCTATCGCGGCATCCTTCCGGACCTGTTCCGCGAAGGGCAGGGCATCGTTGCCCTGGGCAAGCTCAACGCCGACGGCGTGGTGGTGGCCGATGAAGTGCTGGCCAAGCACGACGAGAAATACATGCCGCCGGAAGTGACCAAGGCCTTGAAAGAAAGCGGCCAGTCGGCGCCCGCGCCCGTGAAGGAGGGTTGATCGATGACCACTGGCATTTTTATCCCCGAGCTGGGCCATCTGGCCATGATCCTGGCGCTGTGTTTTTCCCTGGTCCAGGCCGTGGTGCCGTTGCTCGGTGCCTGGCGTGGCGATCGCCTGTGGATGAGCCTGGCCCAGCCAGCGGCATGGGGGCAGTTCGCGTTCATGCTGTTCGCCTTCGGCTGCCTGACCTATGCCTTCATGACTGACGATTTTTCCGTGGAATACGTCGCCAGCAATTCCAACAGCGCCTTGCCCTGGTACTACAAGTTCAGCGCGGTGTGGGGCGCCCACGAAGGTTCGCTGCTGCTCTGGGCATTGATCCTCGCCGGCTGGACCTTCGCGGTGTCGGTGTTCTCCCGGCAGTTGCCCCAGGTGATGCTGGCCCGGGTATTGGCGGTGATGGGCCTGATCAGCACCGGTTTCCTGCTGTTTCTGATCGTCACGTCCAACCCCTTCGAGCGGATCCTGCCGCAAGTGCCGATGGATGGCCGGGACCTTAACCCGCTCCTGCAGGACATCGGCCTGATCGTCCATCCGCCGATGCTCTACATGGGCTACGTCGGCTTTTCCGTGGCGTTCGCCTTTGCCATTGCCGCGTTGCTCGGTGGTCGCCTCGACGCCGCGTGGGCACGCTGGTCGCGCCCTTGGACCATCGTCGCCTGGGCCTTTCTCGGCATCGGCATCACCCTCGGTTCATGGTGGGCCTATTACGAACTCGGCTGGGGCGGCTGGTGGTTCTGGGACCCGGTGGAAAACGCTTCCTTCATGCCATGGCTCGTCGGCACGGCGCTGATTCACTCCCTGGCGGTCACGGAAAAACGCGGCGTGTTCAAGAGCTGGACGGTGTTGCTGGCTATCGCAGCGTTCTCCCTCAGCCTGCTGGGGACGTTCCTGGTGCGCTCCGGCGTGCTGACTTCGGTGCATGCCTTCGCCTCCGACCCTGAGCGTGGCGTGTTCATCCTGATGTTCCTGTTGTTCGTGGTCGGCGGTTCGCTGACGCTGTTCGCCTTGCGTGCGCCCGTGGTCAAGAGCCAGGTCGGCTTCAACCTCTGGTCCCGGGAAACCCTGCTGCTGGGCAACAACCTGGTGCTGGTGGTGGCCGCGTCGATGATTCTGCTGGGCACCCTGTATCCGTTGGTGCTCGACGCGCTGTCCGGCGCCAAGCTGTCGGTCGGCCCACCGTACTTCAACGCCCTGTTCATTCCGCTGATGGCGATCCTGATGGCGGTGATGGCGGTCGGTGTACTGGTGCGCTGGAAGGACACGCCGGTCAAATGGCTGATGGGCATGCTCACGCCGGTGCTGTTGGGCACGGCTGCCCTGGCCGTGGTGGCTGGCATCGCCTACGGCGACTTCAACTGGGCGGTGCTGGCGACCTTCGTGCTGGCGGCCTGGGTGTTGCTGGCCGGCGTTCGAGACATCTTCGACAAGACCCGCCATAAAGGCCTGATCAAGGGCCTGCCAACCCTGACGCGCAGTTATTGGGGCATGCAGCTCGCTCACCTGGGCATCGCCGTTTGCGCCCTGGGCGTGGTCCTGTCCAGCCAGAACAGTGCCGAGCGTGACCTGCGCCTGGCGCCGGGCGAGTCCATGGACCTGGGCGGCTACCAGTTCGTCTTCGAGGGCGCCAAGCATTTCGAAGGCCCTAACTTCACCTCGGACAAAGGCACCGTGCGGGTCATTCGCAACGGTGAGGAAATCACCGTGCTGCATCCGGAGAAACGCCTCTATACCGTGCAGAACTCGGTGATGACCGAAGCTGGCATTGACGCCGGCTTCACCCGCGACCTGTATGTGGCGCTGGGCGAATCCCTGGGCGACGGCGCCTGGGCGGTGCGGGTCCACGTCAAGCCGTTCGTGCGCTGGATCTGGTTCGGCGGCCTGCTCACCGGGCTGGGCGGAGTTCTGGCGGCGCTGGATCGGCGTTATCGCGTCAAAGTGAAGGCCCGGGTGCGTGAAGCCCTGGGTGCAACAGGAGCCACTGCATGAAACGTTGGTTGATGGTAGTGCCGCTGGCGCTGTTCCTGCTCGTTGCGGTGTTCCTTTATCGGGGGCTGTTCCTGAACCCGTCGGAGCTGCCTTCGGCGATGATCGGCAAGCCGTTCCCGGAGTTCTCCCTGCCGTCGGTGCAAGGTGACAAGACCCTGACCCGTGCCGACCTGCTGGGCAAGCCGGCCTTGGTCAACGTATGGGGCACCTGGTGCATTTCCTGCCGGGTCGAGCATCCGGTGCTGAACAAGCTCGCGCAGAACGGCGTGGTGATCTACGGCGTCAACTACAAGGACGTCAATGCCGACGCCTTGAAGTGGCTGGCCGAGTTCCACAACCCGTATCAGTTGGACATCCGCGACGAAGAAGGCACCTTGGGCCTGAACCTGGGTGTATACGGTGCGCCGGAGACGTTCTTCATCGACGCCAAGGGCATCATTCGCGACAAGTTCGTCGGTGTGATCGACGAGCAGGTCTGGCGCGAGAAACTGGCCGCCAAGTACCAGTCCCTGGTGGATGAGGCCAAGCCATGAAGCGTTGGTTAGCCGCTGCCGTCCTCGGCTTGAGCCTGGCGGGCGTGGCCCACGCCGCCATCGATACTTATGAATTCGCCAACGACGCCGAGCGCGAGCGGTTTCGCGACCTGACCAAGGAACTGCGCTGCCCCAAGTGCCAGAACCAGGACATCGCCGACTCCAACGCGCCGATCGCGGCGGACTTGCGCAAGGAAATCTTCCGCATGCTCGGCGAGGGCAAGGACAACCAGCAGATCATCGATTTCATGGTGGATCGCTACGGCGAGTTCGTGCGCTACAACCCGGCCCTTTCCTCCAAGACCGCGCTGCTCTGGTTCGGCCCTGCCGGGCTGCTGCTGGGTGGCTTCGTGGTGATCGCGGTGATTGTGCGCCGCCGCCGGGTGCAGCGCAGTGCCACCCCGGACACGCTTTCTGTCGAAGAGCGCCAGCGCCTCGACCAACTGTTGGATAAAACCAAGCATGATTGATTTCTGGCTCGCCGCAGGGCTGCTTCTCCTGGTTGCCCTGAGTTTCCTGTTGATCCCCGTGTTGCGTGGCCGTCGTGCCCAATTGGAAGAAGACCGCACCGCGCTGAACGTGGCGCTGTATCAAGAGCGGGTTGCCGAATTGCAGGCCGAGCGGGAGGAGGGCGTGCTCAATGCGGCCCAACTGGACACCGGTCGCGCCGAGGCCGCCCGTGAACTGCTGGCGGACACCGAGGGTGCCGATGCGCCACGTGAATCGCGCCTGGGCAAGCCGTTGCCGCTGCTCGCCGCCGTGCTGGTGCCGGTGCTGGGTCTGGCGTTGTACCTGCATTTCGGTGCCAGCGACAAAGTTGAGCTGACCCGTGAATTCGCCCAAGCGCCACAGTCGATGGAAGAGATGACCTTGCGCCTGGAGCGTGCGGTGGCGGCGCAGCCGGACTCTGCCGAGGGCCTGTATTTCCTTGGCCGGACCTACATGGCCCAGGACCGGCCGGCGGACGCGGCGAAAATCTTCGAACGCACCGTGGCGGTCGCGGGTCGCCAACCGGAGCTGCTGGGGCAATGGGCCCAGGCGCAATACTTCGCTGATGGCAAGAAATGGTCGGACAAGGTCCAGGCATTGACCGACGAGGCGCTGAAGCTCGATCCGAAGGAAGTCACCAGCCTGGGTCTGTTGGGCATCGCTGCGTTCGAAGGCGAGCGCTATCAGGACGCGATCGATTACTGGGGACGCCTGCTGGCGCAATTGCCTGAAGGCGATAAATCCCGTGAAGCGTTGCAAGGTGGTATCGCCCGCGCCACCGAGAAGCTCCAGGCCAGTGGGGGCAAGGTCGCCCAGGCGCCGGCAGCCAAGACTGCTGCGCTGCTCAAGGTTCGTGTCGACCTGGCTCCGGCACTCAAGGCCAAGGTGCAACCGGGCGACAGCGTGTTCATTTTTGCCCGCGCCGTTTCCGGTCCGCCGGCACCGCTGGCAGCCAAGCGCCTGACTGTCGCCGACCTGCCGGCCAGCGTCGAGCTGGGGGACGCGGACGCAATGATGCCGCAGCTGAAACTGTCGAACTTCCCGGAAGTCCAACTGGTGGCACGCATCTCCCGAGCCGGCCAGCCAACCGCCGGTGAGTGGATCGGTCGCAGCCAGCCCTTGGCGAGCAGCACCACCGCGCCGCAACAATTGACCATCGACACTCCGGACCAATGACAGGAACACGCCCCATGACCGCCATCGCTCGTATCACCCTGCTCACGCTCGTCCTGGGTCTGAGCGCTTGTGCGGTCCAGCGCCCGACCGAACCTTCGGCGCCGTTGCCCCCCATCCCGCCCTCGACACCGACCACCAAGCCCGTCCCTTCGACCGCGCCAGGTAAACCGGTGACGCCGAACAAACCGGCCAAGCCGCTGCCGCGCACCTCCGCCAGTTTCGCCCCGCCGCCGGGCGGCAACAGCCACTGGGATGCCAAGCTTGGGGTCTATGTGTTGGATAACCAGACCAATACGTTCTACCGCCAACGCACCTACTACCGCTGGAACAACGGCTGGAGCCGCGCCGTCAGCCCGAACGGGCCGTGGGAAGACACCACCATCGAAGGCGTGCCAGCAGGGCTGGGGCAGAAATTTCACTAAAGCCGGGTGAGGTGGCTTTGTGGCGAGGGGATTTATCCCCGCTGGGGGTGAAGCAGCCCTGAAAACCGACGCTTCGGTGAGCCATATACAACAAGCTGGTTGTTTTGGGGCTGCTACACAGCCCAACGGGGATAAATCCCCTCGCCACAAAGGCTCGCATGATTTTCTGAAATCAGCTCTCTCGTCATATGGTTGGGCTAGGAGGCCTTCAAGGTTCGACCTGTCATCCCCAGCGTCGTAGAATGCGCGCCTTTGCGAGCCTCATTGGCCCACCGCGTATTGATTGGAGCACTTGACCATGACGACCACCCCGACCGGCGATTACCTGGAAACCCTCTACGAAGGCTATGGCCAGCGTTTTCGCATGGATAAGCTGCTGCACGAAGTGCGCACCGAACACCAGCACCTGGTGATCTTCGAGAACCCGCGCATGGGCCGGGTCATGGCCTTGGATGGGGTGATCCAGACCACCGAAGCCGACGAATACATCTATCACGAGATGCTGACTCACGTTCCCATCCTCGCCCATGGCGCGGCCAAGCGTGTATTGATCATCGGTGGCGGCGACGGCGGCATGCTGCGGGAAGTGACCAAGCATGCGGGCATCGAGCACATCACGATGGTCGAAATCGACGGCACCGTGGTGGACATGTGCAAGGAGTTCCTGCCCAACCACTCCAAGGGTGCCTATGACGACCCGCGCCTGAACCTGGTGATCGACGACGGCATGCGTTTCGTCGCCACCACCGAGGAAAAATTCGACGTCATTATTTCCGACTCCACCGACCCGATCGGTCCGGGCGAGGTGCTGTTTTCGGAAAACTTCTACCAGGCCTGCCGCCGTTGCCTGAACGAGGGCGGGATCCTGGTGACCCAGAACGGCACGCCGTTCATGCAACTGGGCGAAGTCCAGACCACCGCCGGGCGCCTGCGTGGCCTGTTCGCCGATTGGCATTTCTACCAGGCCGCCGTGCCGACCTACATCGGCGGCGCCATGACCTTCGCCTGGGGTTCGACCGACACGGCCTACCGCAAGCTGTCCCGTGAAACCCTGCGCGAGCGGTTCATCGGCAGCGGTATCGTGACGCGCTACTACAACCCAGAGATTCACATCGGCGCGTTCGCCATGCCGCAGTATGTCTTGCAGGCGATCAACAAGCCGAGCAACGACTGAAATCCTGAAAGTTGTCGCAAGATGCTTTTGTGGCGAGGGGATTTATCCCCGCTGGGCCGCGCAGCGGCCCCAACAAACATTCAAGCAATTGGGTGTGTCAGGTAAATCCATGGGGCTGCTGCGCAGCCCAGCGGGGATAAATCCCCTCGCCACAACGGTGTTCGGCTCTGGTGAGTGGGCACTTTTGTGTTGCGAAACATTCATTGAACGAAATTTTCACAAAACCTTGCGGACAATCCTCCGCGCTTTTATTGCCCGGTTATTTAATGGCAATGCCATGACCGTTCGTGCAAGATCTGCGCTTTCGCGCAAGCCCCGGCCTTGAATGGCTCGACAGAGGGCGCGCTGTAATTCCTACTTTTGACCCCACTTCAATAGGTCCTCAAACGACATGGCAATCCCGGACGCCCTGAGTCAGCAGCGCACCACGCATCGCCTGCTGCAACCGACCGTCAAATCGCACCTGGCCTACACGCTGCTCTGTGCCCTGGTGATGATGATCATGTTCAGCCTGCTGCGCGTGGCGTTGCTGGTCTACAACCGCGAGATGATCCTCGACACGCCGGCCTCGACCTTCGTGGAAGCGTTTGCCAACGGCCTGCGTTTCGACCTTCGGCTGGTCGTCTATCTCTGCATTCCGTTGCTGCTGGCGTTGTTCAGTGCGCGGGCCATGGCGGCACGTGGGTTCTTTCGTTTCTGGCTGACCGTCACCTCCAGCATCGCGCTGTTCCTGGGCTTGATGGAGATGGATTTCTATCGCGAGTTCCACCAACGCCTCAACGGCCTGGTCTTCCAATACGTCAAGGAAGACCCGAAAACCGTGATGAGCATGCTCTGGTACGGCTTCCCGGTGGTGCGCTATCTGCTGGCCTGGGCTGGCGGCACTATCATCCTGAGCTTGGCATTCAAGGGCGCCGACCGGGCCACGCGTCCGCGTGGACCTTTCAGCGGCGGCAGCATTGGCACGCGCCAGATCGCTCCATGGTACGGCCGTGTCGCGGTATTCATGGTCTGCCTGCTGGTGGCCGTGGCCGCTGCTCGCGGCACCCTGCGCCAAGGCCCTCCACTGCGTTGGGGCGACGTCTATACCACCGATTCGAATTTCGCCAACCAGTTGGGCCTCAACGGAACGTTGTCCCTGGTGGCTGCGGCCAAGAGCCGGATGTCCGAAGACCGTGACAACATCTGGAAAGCCACCCTTGAGCAGCCGCTGGCGCAGCAGACCGTGCGCAACATGCTGGTGCTGCCCGACGATAAACTCGTCGACACCGAGACCGCCGCGGTGCGCCGCGACTACACGCCGCCGGCCGACAAGACGCTGCCGATCAAGAACGTGGTCGTGATCCTGATGGAAAGCATGGCCGGCCACTCGGTGGGCGCCTTGGGCGCGCCGGGCAACATCACGCCTTACCTCGACAAGTTGTCCAAGGAAGGCCTGCTGTTCGACCGTTTCTTCTCCAACGGCACCCACACCCACCAGGGCATGTTCGCCACCATGGCGTGCTTCCCGAACCTGCCAGGTTTCGAATACCTGATGCAGACGCCGGAAGGCAGCCACAAGCTGTCGGGCCTGCCGCAATTGCTCAGCGCTCGCGATTACGACGACGTGTATGTCTACAACGGCGATTTTGCCTGGGACAACCAGTCAGGCTTCTTCAGCAGCCAGGGCATGACCACGTTCATCGGCCGTAACGACTTCGTCAACCCGGTGTTCTCCGATCCGACCTGGGGCGTCTCCGACCAGGACATGTTCGACCGTGGCCTGATCGAGCTCAAGGCCCGGGAAAACGGCAAGCCGTTCTATGCCTTGCTGCAAACCCTGTCCAACCACACGCCCTACGCACTGCCGACGCCGTTGCCGGTGGAACCGGTCACTGACCGTGGGCGCCTGAACGAACACTTGACCGCCATGCGTTACTCCGACTGGGCGCTGGGCCAGTTCTTCGAGAAGGCGCGCAAGGAGCCTTATTTCAAGGAAACCCTGTTTGTGGTGGTCGGCGACCATGGCTTTGGCAACGAGCGCCAGATCACCGAGATGGACCTGGGCCGTTTCAACGTGCCGATGCTGCTGATCGGGCCAGGCGTCCAGGAGAAATTTGGCCAGCGCAATCACACCGTTGGCACCCAAGTCGATATCGTCCCGACCATCATGGGCCGGCTCGGCGGAGAAGTGCGTAACCAATGCTGGGGCCGCGACTTGTTGAACCTGCCGCCAGGCGACAGCGGATTTGGCGTGATCAAGCCGTCGGGCAGCGACCAGACCACCGCGCTGATCCACGACGACAAGATCCTGGTATTGCCAGAGGAAAAGGCAATGGCACCGAAGATGTTTCGCTATGAACTGGGCGCCAACCCACACGCAGAGATCATCCCGGATGCTCCGGAGACTGGCGAGATGAAAACCCAACTTGAATCGTTCTTGCAAACCGCGACCAAGAGCCTGTTGGATAACACCGCCGGCGTTGTTGACGGCAAGCCGGACTGATAGTCCAGTGAATAAAAAAAGAGGCCTTGAAGGCCTCTTTTTTTGCGCTTGGGATTTATATCTTCCCAAGTAACAGCAGGATCAACAGCACCACCAAGACTACGCCGATGATACCGGACGGGCCGTAACCCCAACTTCTGGAGTGCGGGAAGACCGGCAGGCCACCGATCAGCAGGAGGATCAGGATGATGATAAGAATAGTGCCCATTGTTGATTTCCTTATTGGTCAGTTCATCAGTGATTAAAACTTTCAACTGCCAGCGCGCATGCGTTAAATCCGGGCGGCTTATAAAGTCCGACCGTAACGTCCTGTAAAAAATTCAAAGTTTTTTGTCGTTCGATATAGCGCATTGCCGTGGTGTCGCGACTCACGCCAGGACATGACTTCAAGACCTCCCATGGTTTGCCCTCGCCATTCAGCAATCTGATGGAGCGTGGGTCGGGCGGGGGCCTTCGCTACACTCGGCCTATCTCTCCCGGAACAACAAGGCTGTTTCCCTATGCAAAATCGCATGATGATCACCGGTGCCGGCTCAGGCCTGGGCCGCGAAATCGCGCTGCGCTGGGCCCGCGAAGGCTGGCGCCTGGCCTTGTCGGACGTCAGTGAGCCAGGTCTCCAGGAAACCCTCAGGCAGGTGCGCGAAGCGGGCGGCGACGGGTTCGTCCAACGCTGCGATGTCCGTGACTACAGCCAACTCACAGCATTCGCCCAGGCCTGCGAGGAAAAGCTCGGCGGCATCGACGTTATCGTCAACAACGCCGGCGTGGCGTCGGGCGGGTTCTTCAGCGAACTGTCCCTGGAGGATTGGGACTGGCAGATCGCAATCAACCTGATGGGCGTGGTCAAGGGCTGCAAGGCGTTCTTGCCGCTGCTGGAAAAAAGTCGCGGCAAGATCATCAACATCGCCTCCATGGCGGCGCTGATGCAAGGCCCCGCCATGAGCAACTACAACGTGGCCAAGGCCGGCGTCGTGGCCTTGTCGGAAAGCCTGTTGGTTGAGCTGGCCCAGCAGGAAATCGGCGTGCACGTGGTCTGCCCGTCATTCTTCCAGACCAATTTGCTGGATTCTTTCCGCGGGCCGACCCCGGCCATGAAGGCCCAGGTCGGGAAATTGCTGGAAAGCTCGCCTATCACGGCTGCTGAGATCGCCGATTACATCTACCTGCAGGTCGCCGAAGGGCAGTTCATGATCCTGCCCCACGAACAGGGGCGGGCTGCTTGGGCCATGAAGCAGAAGAACCCACAGTCGCTCTACGACGAAATGACCGCCATGGCTGACAAAATGCGCGCCAAGGCCCGCCAGAACCTGGGTTGACCCGCGTTCCCGGCATCCATCAGGATGGCGCCCTCGTGCCTTCCTGATGGACCACCCCCCATGTTCAATTACCTTTGGTTCTTTCTCGCCGCACTCTTCGAGATCGCCGGTTGCTACGCCTTCTGGATGTGGTTGCGCCAGGGCAAGAGCGCCTGGTGGATCGCGCCGGCACTGCTCAGTCTCACACTGTTCGCCGTGTTGTTGACCCGTATCGAAGCCACTTACGCCGGTCGTGCCTATGCCGCCTATGGCGGGATCTACATCGTCGCCTCGATCGGCTGGTTGGCGGTGGTGGAGCGTGTGCGACCGTTGGGTTCCGACTGGATTGGCGTGGCCCTTTGCGTGTTGGGGGCGGGAGTGATTCTGTTCGGCCCGCGACTCACGGGGCCATGAATCAGGTCGAAAACGGGTTTTTGCAGGACATTTCCTTCAGGCGTTGGGGTCCCTGTTTGTAGGGGATTACTGATTTATCGCCGGTATCTTGTGCATGGAAAATTGGCCGGGCATGGTCGAGGTCCAGACCTTCTTAAGGAACATAACCATGCTCGTATTAAGCCGCACCATTGGTGAACTGATTTCCATCGGCGATGACATTTCTGTCCGCGTGTTATCGGTCAGTGGGAGTACTGTGCGTTTCGGCGTGGAAGCGCCACGGCACGTCGATGTCCACCGGTTCGAAATCTACGAGAAGATCCAGAAGAAAAAGGCGCGTGCCGCGCGCAAGGGGTGTTCAATCGAATAGATGCTTGGGCACATCGTGCTTGAGCATCAACTGGCACTGTTCGCTCTCGGGATCGAAGACAATCAAGGCCTGGCCTTTGGCCAGGGCTTGCCTGACTCGCAGGACGCGGGTTTCCAACGGGGTATCATCACCGTTGTCAGTTCCGTCGCGGGTAACGAAATCCTCGATCAGGCGGGTGAGGGTATCGACTTCGAGTTGCTCGTGTGGGATCAGCATGACAGGGCTCCGCTAGACAATTGGGCGGATGCTACGGCGGATGGGCTGTGGCGGCTAGCCCGGGGTTGGCTGCCCTGGCACATCCGTGTGGGAGCGGGCTTGCTCGCGATGGTGATGGAACAGTCAGGACAATTGCTGAATGTACCGCCGCTTTCGCGAGCAAGCCCGCTCCCACAGTTGCGCGTTCACACCCGGCAGCAGCGTTTCCGCCAGTCAGCTATCCGAACGCTGCCCGATCAAGCTGTCCACCGACGGCACCCGGGTATCGCTTTCCATCTGCGCATCGTGTTCGATCTGGTGACTGAATCGGTCCAGGGACCCTTGGGCCGGTTGTGCGTCGCTGGCGAATACCGGTGGGCTGAGAATGTAGGCGCCGAGCAGGCGACTCAGCGCGGCCAGGCTGTCGATGTGGGTGCGTTCGTAGCCGTGGGTCGCGTCGCAACCGAAGGCGAGCAGGGCGGTACGGATATCGTGGCCGGCGGTGATCGCCGAATGGGCGTCGCTGAAGTAGTAGCGAAACAGGTCGCGGCGCACCGGCAGTTCGTTTTCCTTGGCGAGCTTCAGCAAGTGCCGTGACAGGTGATAGTCATACGGACCACCGGAATCCTGCATCGCCACGCTCACTGCGTGTTCATTGGAGTGTTGGCCGGGGGCGACCGGGGCGATGTCGATACCGACAAATTCGCTGACGTCCCAGGGCAGCGCAGCCGCCGCGCCGCTGCCGGTTTCCTCGGTGATGGTGAACAGCGGGTGGCAGTCGATCAGCAGCTCTTCACCACTGTCGACGATGGCCTTGAGCGCCGCCAGCAGCGCGGCGACCCCGGCCTTGTCATCCAGGTGGCGGGCGCTGATGTGGCCGCTTTCGGTGAACTCCGGCAAGGGATCGAAGGCCACGTAGTCGCCAACGCCCACGCCCAATGTTTCGCAATCGGCGCGGGTGGTGCAGTAGGCGTCCAGGCGCAGTTCGATGTGGTCCCAACTGATGGGCATCTCATCCACGGCGGTGTTGAAGGCATGACCGGATGCCATCAACGGCAGGACGCTGCCGCGAATCACGCCGGTGTCGGTAAACAGGCTGACCCGACTGCCCTCGGCAAACCGGCTCGACCAGCAACCCACCGGGGCGAGCGTCAGGCGGCCGTTGTCCTTGATGGCCCGTACCGAGGCGCCGATGGTGTCCAGATGCGCCGAAACCGCCCGGTCAGGGCTGCTTTTGCGGCCCTTGAGGGTGGCGCGGATCGTGCCGCGCCGGGTCATTTCGAAAGGGATGCCCAGCTCTTCGAGCCGCTCGGCGACATAGCGCACGATGGTGTCGGTGAAGCCGGTCGGGCTGGGAATGGCGAGCATTTCCAACAGGACTTTTTGCAGGTATTCGAGGTCCGGCTCGGGAATTTTACTGATCATGGAAACTCCTCGCGGAATATTGGAATGACGGATCCCGTGGCAAGGAAGCAAGCTCGCGCTGGGCCTGTAGGAGCTGCCGAGCGAAGCGAGGCTGCGATCTTTTCAATGACACTCGAATCCCAAGCGTAAAAGATCAAAAGATCGTCCGAACGCGGCCCGAGGCTTCGCCAGCTCCTACGGGCCCCGGTGGGAGCAAGCTCCCTCGCCACAAAGGTCTCAGGTCACCGCCTGGCTATGGGGAAACAACAAATCCACAAAACGCTCGGCGGTGGGCTGCGGTTCGTGGTTGGCCAGGCCGGCGCGCTCGTTGGCTTCGATGAACACGTAATCCGGTTGATCGGCCGCCGGGACCAGCAGGTCCAGGCCGACCATGGGAATGTCCAGCGCTCGTGCAGCGCGCACCGCGGCATCGGCCAGGGTCGGATGAAGGATGGCGGTCACGTCTTCCAGGACGCCGCCGGTATGGAGGTTCGCCGTGCGTCGCACGAAGAGATGTTCGCCCGCCGGCAGTACGCTGTCGTAGTCATGGCCGGCGGCGCGCAAGGTACGCTCGGTCTCGGCGTCCATGGGGATCTTGCTCTCGCCGCCCGTCGCCGCCTGCCGCCGCCGGCTCTGGGCTTCGATCAGCGCGCCGATGCTGTGCTGGCCATCGCCGATCACTTCCGCCGGACGACGGATCGCAGCCGCGACCACTTCAAAACCGATCACCAGGATGCGCAGGTCCAACCCTTCGTGGAAGCTTTCCAGCAGCACGCGACTGTCAAAGCGCTTGGCGGCTTCGATGGCGGCCTGGACTTCCTCGATCGTGCGTAGATCCACCGCAACGCCTTGGCCCTGTTCCCCATCCAGAGGCTTGACCACCACGCGCTCGTGCTCATCGAGAAACGCCAGGTTGTCATCGGCGTTGCCCGCCAGCTGCTGTGCCGGAAGGTTGAGGCCAGCGTTTTTCAATACCTTGTGCGTCTGGCTCTTGTCCTGGCAGAGCGTCATGCTGATCGCGCTGGTCAGGTCGCTCAGGGATTCGCGACAACGAACCCGGCGGCTGCCATGCACCAAGGTGAACAGCCCCGCTTCGGCGTCATCCACCTGCACTTCGATGCCGCGTCGGTGCGCCTCTTCGACGATGATGCGGGCATAGGGATTGAATTGCGCCTCGGGGCCGGGACCGAGGAACAGCGGTTGGTTGATGCCGTTCTTGCGCTTGATCGCAAACGTCGACAGGTTACGGAAACCGAGCTTGGCGTAGAGGTTTTTCGCCAGGCGATTGTCGTGCAGCACCGACAGGTCGAGGTAGCTCAAGCCACGGCTCATGAAATGTTCGATGAGGTGGCGCACCAGCACTTCGCCTACGCCGGGACGTGGGCAGTGCGGATCCACCGCCAGGCACCAGAGGCTGCTGCCGTTTTCCGGATCGTTGAAGGCTTTCTGATGATTGAGACCCATCACGCTGCCGATCACCGCACCGGTATCGTCGTCCTCGGCCAGCCAGTACACCGGCCCGCCCTGGTGCCTTGGTGTCAATCGCTCCGGGTCGATGGGCAGCATGCCGCGAGCCTGGTAAAGCTGATTGATGGCCTGCCAATCGCTGTCGCTCTGGGCGCGACGAATCCGAAAGCCGCGAAACACCCTCGTGGATTGCCGGTAATCGCTGAACCACAGGCGCAAGGTGTCGGAGGGGTCGAGGAATAGCTGCGTCGGCTCCAGGCCCAAGACCTGCTGGGGCGCGGCGACGTACAGGGCGATATCACGCTCGCCGGGTTGTTCGTTGAGCAGCTCTCGGGCCAGGCTCGCCGGGTCGGGAAACGTATGGCCGATCAACAGCCGGCCCCAACCGCAATGCACCGCGATCGGATCGGCGCCCAGTTCGCTGCCGTCTTCGGCCAGCCGCGCCTGCAAGCGTTCGTAGGACGGCGGCTGGCCGCGCAAGAGTCGTTGGTTATGAAGGTTCGTATGGGGTTTCATCGATCAGATTCCTTGCTCGCTGAGCCACAGGTTCAGCGCCGCCAATTGCCACAGCCGCGAACCACGCAACGGTGTCAGTTGGCCGTTGGGGTCGGTCAGCAGGCGATCGAGCATGCTCGGGTTGAACAGGCCGCGATCCTGGCTCGGATCCAGCAGCAGTTCACGGACCCAGGCGAGGGTGTTGCCTTCAAGATGCTTGAGGCCCGGCACCGGGAAATAGCCTTTCTTGCGGTCGATGACTTCGCTCGGGATCACCCGGCGCGCGGCTTCCTTGAGCACGTGCTTGCCGCCGTCGGGCAGCTTGAATTTCGCCGGTACCCGGGCGGAAAGCTCCACCAGCCGGTAGTCGAGGAACGGTGTGCGCGCCTCCAGGCCCCAGGCCATGGTCATGTTGTCGACGCGCTTGACCGGGTCGTCCACCAGCATCACCGTGCTGTCCAGGCGCAAGGCCTTGTCGACGGCGGCATCGGCGCCCGGTTGGGCAAAGTGTTCCTTGACGAAGTCTCCGGCGGCGTCGTTGGCGGTGAGCCACTTGGGCTGCACGGTGGCGGCATATTCTTCGTAGCTGCGGTCGAAGAAGGCCGCGCGATAGGCCGCATACGGATCGCTCGCCCCGTCGACCTGCGGGTACCAGTGATAACCAGCGAACAGCTCGTCGGCGCCCTGGCCGCTTTGCACCACTTTGCAGTGCTTGGCCACTTCCCGCGACAGCAGGTAGAAAGCGATGCAGTCGTGACTCACCATCGGTTCGCTCATGGCGCGGAACGCCGCGGGCAACTGTTCGATGATTTCTTTCTCGTCGATGCGCAATTGGTGATGGCGCGTGCCGTAGTGCTTGGCGATCAGGTCCGAATACTGGAACTCGTCGCCGCGCTCGCCGCCGGCGTCCTGGAAGCCGATGGAGAACGTCGACAGGTCGTCAACACCGACCTCACGCAACAGCCCCACGAGCATGCTCGAATCCACACCGCCCGACAGCAGCACGCCGACATCGACGGCGGCACGTTGGCGAATGGCGACCGCTTCGCGGGTGCTGTCCAGCACGCGTTCGATCCAGTCTTCCAGGTTGAGTTCCTGCTCATCGGGCCGGGGACCGTAGGGCAGCGTCCACCAGGTTTTCTGCTCGGTGCTGCCGTCCGCCTCGATGCGCATCCAGGTGGCCGGGGGCAATTTTTCTATGCCGGCCAGCAAGGTGCGCGGTGCGGGGACCACGGCATGGAAATTCAGGTAGTGATTGAGGGCGACCGGGTCGAGCACCGGATTGATGTCGCCGCCCTTGAGCAAGGCTGGCAACGCCGAGGCAAAGCGCAGGCGCTGGCCGGTGCGTGACAGGTACAGCGGCTTCACACCGAGACGGTCGCGGGCAATGAACAGGCGCTTGGCGTCGCGCTCCCAAATGGCGAAGGCGAACATGCCGTTGAGCTTGGGCAATAGCGCTTCGCCCCAAGCGTGATAACCCTTGAGCAGCACTTCGGTATCACCGCCGGAATAAAAGGCGTACCCCAGGCCTTCGAGTTCGGCCCGCAGTTCCGGATAGTTGTAGATCGCGCCGTTGAACGCCAGGGACAGGCCCAAGTGATTGTCGATCATCGGCTGGGCCGAGCCGTCGGACAGGTCCATGATCTTCAGGCGTCGATGGCCGAGGGCAATGGGCCCCTGGCTATGGAAACCCCACGCGTCGGGGCCGCGAGGGGCCAAGTGATGGGTGATGCGCTCTACGGCCGCAAGGTCCGCAGGTTGTTGATCGAAACGTAACTCACCAGCTAATCCGCACATAAGTCCTTACCGGTTTTTCCGTTGGGGAGGGGTCAAGCCATACACGCCGAAAGGGCGGGTACTCAGGAACTGACCGGTGGGATGCCTGTGAGTTTTATATCGATGCGTTATAAGCCGACGGGTGGGGATTGAGCAGGATTGATTTATTCGAGGTGATGCAGAACCTGTGGGAGCGGGCTTGCTCGCGAAGGCGTCTCATCAGTCAACGTCTTGGATGACTGATCCACCGCTTCGCGAGCAAGCCCGCTCCCACAAGGAAAACACTATGTTCAAGCCTTGCCCCGAATCACCGCCCGCAACGCGAACCGGTTCGGATGGCAGGCCTCGGCCACGCTTCGCGGCAGGGGCAGCGGTTCGTTCTCCAGCCAGGCGGCGATCAGTTCGCCGGACAGCGGCGCGGTGATCAGGCCTCGGGAACCGTGGCCGCTGTTGACGTACAGGCCGTCAAGCCAGGGGCACGGCGTATCAGGTACTTGGCGGGCGTCCTTGGCCAGGGCCGAATACGCTTCGATAAAGGCCGGGTGATCGGCCAGCGGTCCGACGATCGGCAGGTAGTCCGGGCTGGTGCAGCGAAACGCCGCTCGGCCTTCCAGTTGCGCTGGATCCAGGACTCGGGCGTTGAGCCGATCCACCAGGTCTACGGAAATCTCTTCGAGCATCTGCAGGTTGCCGGCATGCTCGGCGGCGGTGGGGGTCAGGTCGTCGTTGTGAAAATCAAAACTGGCGCCCAACGTATGTTCGCCCATGCGTGGCGGGGCCACATAGCCCTCGGCGCAGACCACCGTCGCCAGGCTTTGGCTGCGGGCGGTTTGCGGCAGACGGGTGATCTGTCCGCGAATACGCTTGAGGGGCAGCTCGGCGGCGGGCTCGAAGCGTTTGATCTCTGCGGCGCTGGCGAGGATTGCGACGGGTGCGCTGGCCAGGCAGCGTTCGCCGTCCCAGGCCTGCCACTGGCCGTCGATGCGGCGCAGTTCCAGCACTTCATGGTGTGGCTGCAACGCGATCGCCGGGTTCGAGGCTTGCCAGCGACACAGCGCTGGCGGGTGCACCCAACCGCCTTCGGGGTAAAACAAGCCGCCGCTGGGCAAGCCGATGCTCGATTTCGCCTCGGCCTCGTCGCGATCGAGGACCTTCAAGAGACTTGCCGGAAACGCCTCGGCCAAGCGCGCCTGACGCTCGGCTTCCTTGGCGTCGAAGGCCAGTTGCAGGACACCGCAGCCGTCCCAGTCGAGGCCTCGTTGCAGCTGTTCGAGCAAGCGCCGTGTGTAGCCGAACCCGCTGAGGATCATCTGTGACAGCGCGGTGCCATGGGCCGACAGCTTGAGGTACAGCACGCCTTGCGGATTGCCGGACGCTTCCTCGGCCAGACCGGCATGACGCTCCAGCAAGGTCACCTGCCAGCCTCGGGCGGCGAGGCTGGCGGCGCTGGCGCAACCGGCCAGTCCGCCACCGATCACCAGGGCCCGACGCTCGCCAGCAGGCGGGGCGGGGCGGGCGTACCAGGGTTTTGCCGGAGCGGGCTTAGGCGCCTGATCCGGCCAGCCGAGGAACACCCCGCGAAGAATCTCCCATTTATGGCCGATACCCGGCGTGCGTTTCATCTTGAAACCCGCCGCGTTCAGCCGGCGTCGCACCCAACCGGTACTGGTAAAGGTGCTGAGGGTGGCTCCCGGCGCCGCGAGTCGCGCCAGTTCGGCGAACAGCTCGGCGCTCCACATTTCGGGGTTTTTCGCCGGGGCGAAACCGTCGAGGAACCAAGCGTCGATCCGTCCATCCAGCTGCGGCAATTGCTCCAGAGCATCGCCGATCAACAGCGTCAGGGTCACCCGCCCGTTCGCCAGGGTCATGCGCTGGAACCCCTGGTGAATCGCGACGTACTGCCCAAGCAACTGATCAGCCTGGACCTTGAGTTCGGGCCACAAGGCCAGGGCCCGGCGCAGGTCTTCGGGGCTCAGGGGAAACTTCTCGACGCTGACAAAATGCAGCCGTGCCCCCGCCGGTGCGCATTGCTCGAACAACTGCCAGGCGCAGAGGAAATTCAACCCGGTGCCAAACCCGGTCTCACCGATGACCAGCCGCCCACCCTCGGTCAGCGCGGCGAAACGCTCGGCCAGGTTGTTCTGCTGCAAGAACACGTAGCGGGTTTCTTCCAGGCCCGACTGGTCGGAGAAATACACATCGTTAAACACCCGGGAACGCGGGCGACCCTGGTCATCCCAGTCGAGTTGGGCGTGGTGTTGAATGGGCGTCATGACGGGCTCGGTGAAAATGAAGGCGCCATTCTAGCCGATCGGCAAGGCGTTGCTTGATCCAAGGCAAGCGTGCCTGCATCCAGAAGGAATCTGCTGCGCAGGCGCGCATCCAATCCGCTAGTCTTGCCCAATTCCTGGAAGGAGCTGCCCATGTTCGAATCCGCCGAAATCGGTCACGTCGTTGATAAAGAAACCTATGAGGCCGAAGTCCCGGCACTGCGAGAAGCGTTGCTCGAAGCGCAATTCGAGCTGCACCAGCAGGGTCGTTTTCCGGTCATCGTTCTGATCAACGGCATCGAAGGCGCGGGCAAGGGCGAGACGGTGAAGTTGCTCAACGAATGGATGGATCCGCGACTGATCGAAGTGCGTACGTTCGATCAGCAGACCGATGAAGAGCTGGCGCGGCCACCGGCCTGGCGTTATTGGCGGATGTTGCCGGCCAAGGGGCGCATGGGGATTTTCTTCGGTAACTGGTACAGCCAGATGTTGCAGGGGCGGGTGCACGGCGAGTTCAAAGACCCCCGGCTCGACCAGGCGATCAACGGTGCCGAGCGCCTGGAAAAAATGCTCTGCGATGAAGGCGCGCTGATTTTCAAGTTCTGGTTCCACCTGTCCAAGAAACAGATGAAGGCCCGTCTCAAGAGCCTCAAGGACGATCCGCTGCACAGTTGGCGCATCAGTCCGCTGGATTGGCAGCAGTCGCAGACCTACGACAAGTTCGTCAAGTACGGCGAGCGCGTTCTGCGCCGCACCAGTCGCGACTACGCGCCCTGGCACGTGATTGAAGGCGTCGATGCCTGTTACCGCAGCCTCGCGGTCGGGCGGATCTTGCTCGAAGGCCTGCGCCAAGCCTTGGATCGGCCGAAGGTCAAGGCAGAAAAAGTCAACGTGGCACCGTTGCCAGCGTTGGATGATCAAGTGACGTTGATCGACAGCCTGGATATGACGCTGCGCCTGGACAAGGCCGATTACGAGGAACAGCTGATCACCGAGCAGGCCCGGTTCGCTGGCCTGCTGCGGGACAAGCGCATGCGCCGGCATGCCTTGGTGGCGGTGTTCGAAGGCAACGATGCGGCGGGCAAGGGCGGGGCGATTCGCCGGGTCGCGGCGGCGCTCGATCCGCGTCAGTACAGCATCGTGCCGATTGCTGCGCCCACCGAGGAAGAACGTGCCCACCCCTACATGTGGCGGTTCTGGCGGCACATTCCGGCGCGGGGCAAATTCACCATGTTCGACCGCTCCTGGTACGGGCGGGTGTTGGTGGAGCGGGTCGAGGGCTTTTGCAGCCGTGCCGATTGGCTGCGGGCCTACGGTGAAATCAACGATTTCGAGGAACAGCTGGCCGACGCCGGCGTGGTGGTCGTGAAGTTCTGGTTGGCGATCGACAAGCAAACCCAATTGGAGCGCTTCCAGGAGCGCGAGGAAATCCCCTTCAAGCGCTTCAAGATCACCGAGGACGACTGGCGCAATCGGGACAAGTGGGACGCCTATCGCTCGGCGGTTTGCGACATGGTCGATCGCACCAGCACCGAAATTTCGCCTTGGACCTTGGTGGAAGCCAACGACAAGCGTTGGGCTCGGGTCAAGGTATTGCGAACGCTGAACGAGGCGCTGGAGGCCGCGTTCGAGCGTTCGGCCAGGCAAGCGCGGAAAAAGAACTAGCCCGATGGGCACGCATACGCGGGGTGAATGATTGTCGCGTTCGGTTATGGGGTGGATCTATCCTCGATTCCACTCTTAACCGATAACAACAATGAGGTGCCGCCATGCGTGAAGTGGTGATCGTCGACAGCGTACGGACCGGATTGGCCAAGTCCTTTCGCGGCAAGTTCAACATGACCCGTCCGGACGACATGGCGGCGCATTGCGTCAACGCGTTGCTGGCGCGCAACGACATCGACCCGGCCAGCGTCGAGGACTGCATCGTCGGCGCCGGTTCCAACGAGGGTGCCCAAGGCTTCAACATCGGGCGTAACGTGGCGGTGCTCTCGCAACTGGGCATCGGCACGGCCGGGATGACCCTCAACCGTTTCTGTTCTTCGGGCTTGCAAGCCATCGCGATCGCCGCCAACCAGATCGCCTCGGGTTGCAGCGAGATCATCGTCGCCGGCGGCGTCGAATCCATCAGCCTGACCATGAAGAGTGTCAACACCGACAACCTGATCAACCCCCTCCTCAAGGAGCAGGTGCCGGGAATCTATTTCCCCATGGGCCAGACCGCCGAGATTGTCGCGCGCCGTTATCAGGTCAGCCGCGAGGAACAGGACCGCTACGCTTTGCAGAGCCAGCAGCGCACGGCCCGGGCCCAGGCCGAAGGGCTGTTCAACGATGAAATCGTGCCGATGAAGGTCAAGTATCGGGTCGAGGACAAGCACACCGGTGCCGTGCAGATCCTGGATGGCGTGGTCGACCGTGATGACTGCAACCGTCCCGATACCACCTACGAAAGCCTGGCCGGCTTGAAGCCAGTGTTCGCCGAAGACGGCTCGGTGACGGCGGGCAACTCTTCCCAACTGTCCGACGGCGCCTCGATGACGCTGGTGATGAGCCTGGAAAAAGCGCTGGCCCTGAGGCTCAAGCCCAAGGCGTTTTTCCGCGGCTTTACCGTGGCCGGTTGCGAGCCGGACGAGATGGGCATCGGCCCGGTGTTCTCGGTGCCGAGGCTGCTCAAGGCCAAGGGCCTGCAGATTGGCGACATCGATCTGTGGGAGCTCAACGAGGCGTTTGCCTCCCAGTGCCTCTACAGCCGCAATCGACTGGAAATCGACAATGAGAAATACAACGTCAACGGCGGCTCGATCTCCATCGGTCACCCGTTCGGCATGACCGGCTCTCGGCAAGTGGGGCATCTGGTGCGGGAACTGCAACGGCGCAACCTGCGCTATGGCGTGGTGACCATGTGCGTCGGCGGTGGGATGGGCGCGACGGGGTTGTTCGAGGCGGTTCGATAAGCGCCGCCCCTGGACTTTCGTGGCGAGGGAGCTTGCTCCCGCTCGGCTGCGAAGCAGTCGCCGCTTTTACTGGGGATGAACCGTAAGGGGGCCGCCGTGCGGCCCAGCGGGAGCAAGCTCCCTCGCCACGGGGGCCTCGAACCTTTCTGCCGGCGGTTTGGCCAGCAGCATCATGCGTTGGATATACGCCGCGACCTCCTGCTCCGCAGCCTCGCGAGTCTCGAACGGACCTTCCTGGGTGCCTTCGCGCGTATTGAAATAAAACTCGCCGTTTACCCGACAGATCCGGTCACTGCGGAATATTGTCTTCGGGGCGTCTGTATCTTGGGCGCGCGTTCCTGGCATTTCGGGTCTCCATAGGGGGGCAGCGTGGTCGTCTCAATTGAGCATATGTGGTGTCGTCGATTTGCGCCTGTCCAGCCGATCGACGGCTACGACCCGTACAATTCCATCAGCGGCGAATGCCCAACTGTGCCTGTGTGCACCGATCGATCCGGGCCTAGAATGGGCGTTCATGTCTTGGCTTCGAGGGTTGCATGCACATTTCGTCCGGTCGCTGGGTCTACGGGCTGTTCCTTGCCTTGTTGACTGCCCTGTTGTGGGGAATCCTGCCGATCAAGCTCAAGCAAGTGCTGCAGGTGATGGACCCGGTGACGGTGACCTGGTTTCGACTGATAGTGTCCGGCAGCCTGCTCTTCGTCTATCTGGCGGCCACCCGGCGCTTGCCCAGCCGCAAGGTGCTCGGGCCCCAGGGTGGTTGGCTGGTGGGGATGGCGGTGTTGGGGCTGGTGGGTAACTACGTGCTGTACCTGATGGGCTTGAATCGCTTGAGTCCCGGCACCGCGCAACTGGTGGTGCAGATGGGGCCGATCATGTTGCTCGTTGCCAGCCTGTTTGTGTTCAAGGAGCGTTTCAGCGTGGGGCAGGGCATCGGCTTGCTGGTGCTGCTGATCGGTTTCGCGCTGTTCTTCAACCAGCGCCTTACCGAGTTGCTGACCTCCCTGAGCGACTACACCGCGGGCGTCTTGCTGGTGCTGCTGGCCTCGACCGTCTGGACGTTCTACGCCCTCGGCCAGAAGCAACTGTTGACGGTATGGAATTCGTTGCAGGTGATGATGGTGATCTACCTGTTCTGTGCGCTATTGCTGACGCCTTGGGTCCATCCGCTGGAGGCGTTGCAACTGAGTCCCCTGCAAGGCTGGTTGTTGCTCGCTTGCTGCCTCAATACCTTGATTGCCTATGGCGCGTTTGCCGAGGCGCTGGCCCATTGGGAAGCTTCGCGGGTCAGCGCGACCCTGGCGATCACGCCGCTGGTGACCTTCGCCGCCGTGGCGATGGCGGCCTGGTGGTGGCCCGATTATGTTCATGCCGAACAGATCAACCTGCTGGGGTATGGCGGGGCGGTGCTGGTGGTGCTGGGATCGGCGCTGGTTGCATTGGGCCCATCGCTCATCGCCGGGCTCAGGGCCCGGCGGGAGCGTTTGGCTGTCAGCCGCTAGACCGCATCACCGTTCTTCGCGAGCAAGCCCGCTCCCACAGTGGATCAGTGATGATCGCAATATCGCATCCACCAAAAGATCCTGTGGGAGCGGGCTTGCTCGCGAAGGCGGCTTGCCTGCCTTGGATGAAACTCAGCCCTGCCCGCCAGCCTCCAGCATGTTTTCCGGCCGGACCCAGGCCTCGAACTCCTCATCGGTGAGGTACCCCAACTGCAACGCAGCCTCCCGTAGGGTCAGCCCTTCGCTGTAGGCCTTCTTGGCGATTTCCGCCGATTTGTCGTAGCCGATGTGCGGATTCAGCGCCGTCACCAGCATCAACCCACGTTCCAGATGCGCCGCCATCTGCTCGGCGTCCGGTTCGAGGCCGGCGATGCAGTGCTGCTGGAAGTTGCTGCAGCCATCGGCCAGCAGGCGGATCGATTGCAGCAGGTTGTGGATGATCACCGGCTTGAACACGTTCAATTGCAAGTGGCCCTGGCTGGCGGCAAAACCGATGGCCACGTCGTTGCCCAGTACCTGGCAGGCCAGCATCGACAAGGCCTCGCACTGGGTCGGGTTGACCTTGCCGGGCATGATGGAACTGCCCGGTTCGTTGGCCGGCAGTTTCACTTCGGCAAAACCGGCGCGGGGCCCGGAACCCAACAGGCGCAGGTCGTTGGCGATTTTCATCAGCGTCACGGCCAGGGTTTTCAACGCGCCAGACAACGTGGTCAGCGGCTCATGCCCGGCCAGGGCAGCGAATTTGTTCGGCGCGGTGACGAAGGGCAAGCCGGACAGCGCCGCCAATTCAGCGGCAATCGCTTCGCCAAAACCATGGGGCGAATTGAGCCCGGTGCCCACCGCCGTGCCGCCCTGGGCCAGCTCGCAGACGGCTGGCAAGGCTGCGCGAATCGCCCGTTCGGCGTAGTCGAGTTGCGCTATGAAGGCGGACAGTTCCTGGCCGAAGGTGATCGGCGTGGCGTCCATCATGTGGGTGCGGCCGGTCTTGACCAGTTTCATGTGGCGCGCCGCCAGTTCCGCGAGGCCGCCGGACAATTCGCTGATGGCCGGCAGCAACTGCTGGTACACAGCCTGGGCGGCGGCGATGTGCATGGCGGTGGGGAAACAGTCGTTGGAGCTCTGGGACCGGTTGACGTGATCGTTGGGATGCACCGGGCTCTTGCCGCCGCGAGGATTGCCCGCCAGCTCATTGGCGCGCCCGGCAATCACCTCGTTGACGTTCATGTTGCTCTGGGTCCCGCTGCCGGTCTGCCAGACCACCAGGGGAAACTGGTCGTCATGCTGGCCGGCCAGCACTTCATCGGCGGCCTGTTCGATCAGGCGGGCGATGTCGGCGGGCAGGTCACCGTTGCGGTCATTGACCCGCGCGGCGGCCTTCTTGACCAGTGCCAGGGCGTGCAGCACCGACAGCGGCATGCGTTCGTTGCCGATGGCAAAGTTGATCATGGAGCGCTGTGTCTGGGCGCCCCAATAGGCCTCATCCGGGACTTCAACCTGGCCAAGGCTGTCGGTTTCGATACGGCTCATCGGGTCAAACTCCTGTAAGGCTGAATGCGCAGTTTAGGCCCTGGTGGGCGTTAGCGGTTCCCTCAATCTAGGAGCGTGCGGTTCGGTCCGTCAATCGGACCCGCCAAGGGTCGGGGTTGAGCCCCGGCGTTTTTTAGGCGCAGAATGGTCGCCCTTGGGGTTTTACCTCGCCTGTTAGATAAGGAAACTCGATGACCCGTCTTCGTGCCATCTGTACCGCAGTTGCTCTGGTGTGTGCCAGCGGCCCTGTCCTCGCCGATACCGCCAGCCACAACGCCAGTGCCGAAGCGTTCCTGACCCTGGCGCACGCCGACAAGCTGGGTACCCCGGTGTACATGCAAGTGCAGCAGATGTTTGCCCAGCGCTTCGAGCAGACCAAGGCTCCGGAATCGAAAAAAGCCACCCTCGAGACTTACCAGGCCAAGGCCAACGCCGCGCTGGACCAGGCCATCGGCTGGAACAAGCTCAAGCCGGACATGGTCAAGCTCTACACCAGCAACTTCAGCGAGTCGGAGCTCAAGGACCTGGTGTCCTTCTATCAGTCTCCCCTGGGCAAGAAAGTCCTGGAAAAAATGCCACAGCTGACCCAGCAGTCGGCGCAACTGACCCAGGCCAAGCTTGAAAGCGCCGTACCGGTGGTCAACAAGCTGCTGGCGGACATGACCGCCGAGCTCGAACCAAAAGCCGCCGCGCCGGCCAAGAAAAAGCCCTGAGCGGAGCCCCGCATGAGCATGCAACAACGCATTGAATCGACCCTCGGGCTCTTGCAGCCCGAGCACCTGCAAGTGCTGGACGAGAGCCATATGCACAGCCGTGGGCTGCAAACCCATTTCAAGGCGGTGGTGGTCAGCCGGCAGTTCGAAGGCCTCAATCGGGTCAAGCGTCACCAGAAGGTCTACGGCACGCTGGGCGAGCTGATGGGCGAATTCCACGCGCTGGCGCTGCACACCTACACGCCTGAAGAGTGGGCACAGACCGCCGCGGCCCCGGCTTCGCCGACCTGTGCGGGTGGTAGCAAGCACTGATTGCCAGTGGTGAGGTTGCTTGTTGTGGCGAGGGGATTTATCCCCGTTGGCCTGCGAAGCGGGCCCATCCGGAGGGAAGCCTGGCGCCTGCTTCGCAGCCGAGCGGGGATAAATCCCCTCGCCACAGGGCAATGTACCGGCCTTGCAATTGCAGTCCTGCAACCCATATGTTTTTGCTAGAATCCGCAACGCGCCGCTCACCCGGCGCGTTTTTTTTCGCATCCGGTTCACCCTTTGCGAGGGTAGCCACCTGGAGAAATACCCATGACACCACCCATTGTCGTGGCGGCACTGTATAAGTTCGTCACCCTGGAAGATTACGTCGAGCTACGCGAGCCCCTGCTCAAGGCGATGCTCGACAACGGCATCAAAGGCACGCTGCTGATCGCCGAAGAAGGCATCAACGGCACCGTTTCCGGCACCCGCGAGGGGATCGACGGGTTGATGGCCTGGCTCAAGAACGATCCGCGCATGGACGACATCGACCACAAAGAGTCGTACTGCGACGAGCAGCCGTTCTACCGCACCAAGGTCAAGCTCAAGAAAGAGATCGTCACCCTCGGCGTGGAAGGGGTGGACCCGAACAAGCGGGTTGGCACCTATGTCGAGCCGCAGGACTGGAACGCGCTGATCAGCGATCCGGAAGTGTTGTTGATCGATACCCGCAATGACTACGAAGTGTCCATCGGCACTTTCGAAGGCGCCGTCGATCCCAAGACCGCCAGCTTTCGTGAATTCCCCGAGTACATCAAAGCCAACTTCGACCCGAGCCGGCACAAGAAGGTCGCGATGTTCTGCACCGGCGGCATTCGCTGTGAAAAGGCCTCGAGCTACATGCTCGGTGAAGGTTTCGAAGAGGTCTATCACCTCAAGGGCGGCATCCTGAAATACCTCGAAGAGGTGCCCCAGGAAGAAACCAAATGGCGCGGCGACTGCTTTGTATTCGATAACCGCGTGACTGTGCGCCACGACCTCAGCGAAGGCGACTACGATCAATGTCATGCGTGCCGCACGCCGGTAAGCGTTGAAGATCGCGCTTCGGAGCACTACGTGCCGGGCATCAGCTGCCCGCATTGCTGGGACAAGCTGAGCGAGAAGACCCGTCGCAGCGCCATCGACCGGCAAAAGCAGATCGAGCTGGCCAAGGCTCGCAACATGCCTCACCCGATCGGCTACAACTACAAGCAATCATCCTCCGAGGCTTAAGCCATGGCATCGCGCCTGCTGTATGTGATGGACCCGATGTGTTCCTGGTGCTGGGGCTTCGCTCCGGTGGCGCAGGCATTGGTCGAGCAGGCGCAGGCCGCAGGCGTGGAGTTGCACCTGGTGGTGGGCGGCTTGCGCACCGGCAGCGGCTCGGCCCTGGAGCCGACGACCCGGCGCTACATTCTTGAACATTGGCAGGCGGTCACCCAGGCCACCGGCCAGCCGTTCAACTTTGAAGGGGCATTACCCGATGGTTTTGTCTACGACACCGAGCCTGCTTGCCGGGCGTTGGTGACGGCTCGCAGCCTGGCGCCGGACCTGGCCTGGAAACTGGTGAAGCTGATCCAGCAGGCGTTTTACGTCGAAGGTCGCGACGTGACCCGCGCCAGCATCCTGGTCGAGTTGGCCGAACAGGCCGGGCTGCCGCGGATCGAGTTCGCGGCTGCATTCGACCGTGCCGACCAACACGCTGCCACCGCTGCGGATTTCACCTGGGTACAAGACCTTGGCATCGCTGGCTTCCCCACGCTGCTGGCCGAACGTGACGGGCAATTGGCCCTGCTGACCAATGGCTACCAGCCCCTGGAGCAGTTGGCGCCATTGCTCGGCCGCTGGCTGGAGCGGGCGACCTGTGCCTGATGACCTGCCCAACGTCAACGCGTCGGCCCCGGCGCCTATTGATCGGTTGAGCTGGGCAGAAATCCGTCGCCTGGCCCTCAAACATAAAAAAGCCTTGTGGATCGCCAACGGCGTGGCCGTGCTGGCCACCTTGTGCAGCGTGCCCATCCCGTTGCTGCTGCCGCTGTTGGTGGATGAGGTGCTGTTGGGCCACGGCGATGCGGCGTTGAAGATCATGAACCTCGCCTTGCCAACGGCTTGGCAGAGCGCGGCCGGTTATATAGGACTGATGCTGTTGGTCACCCTGACGCTGCGCTGCTGCGCCTTGGTGTTCAACGTGTTGCAGGCGCGCCTGTTCGCCAGCCTGGCCAAGGACATCGTCTATCGCATCCGTGTCCGGCTGATCGAACGCCTGAAGCGAATTTCATTGAAGGAATACGAAAGCCTGGGCAGCGGTACCGTGACCACGCACCTGGTCACCGACCTCGACACCCTCGACAAGTTTGTTGGCGAAACCCTTAGCCGCTTCCTGGTCGCCATGCTGACACTGGTGGGCACTGCCAGCATCCTGATGTGGATGCACTGGAAGCTGGCACTGCTGATCCTGTTGTTCAACCCGCTGGTGATCTACGCCACGGTGCAGTTGGGCAAACGGGTGAAGCACCTGAAAAAACTGGAAAACGACAGCACCTCGCGCTTCACCCAGGCCTTGACCGAGACACTGGATGCGATACAGGAAGTGCGCGCCGGCAATCGCCAGGGTTTTTTCCTCGGGCGGCTGGGGATGCACGCCAGGGAAGTGCGCGATTACGCGGTGAACTCGCAGTGGAAAACCGACGCCTCGAACCGTGCCAGCGGTCTACTGTTCCAGTTCGGCATCGATATATTTCGCGCCGCGGCCATGCTCACCGTGCTGTTTTCCGACCTGTCCATTGGGCAGATGCTGGCGGTGTTCAGCTACTTATGGTTCATGATCGGCCCGGTCGAGCAATTGCTGAACCTGCAATACGCCTTTTACGCGGCGGGCGGAGCCTTGAACCGTATCAACGAACTGCTGGCCCGGGCGGATGAGCCGCAGTACAGCGGCGGCGTCGACCCGTTCACGGGGCGCGACACCGTAGGCATCGATATTCAAGGGCTCTCGTTCGGCTACGGTGAGGAGAGGGTTCTCAACCGATTGAACCTGTCCATTTCGCCGGGTGAGAAGGTCGCTATCGTGGGTGCCAGCGGTGGCGGTAAAAGCACATTGGTGCAATTGCTGTTGGGCCTCTACACACCCCAGGCCGGCAGCATCCGGTTTGGTGGCGCGACGCAGCAGGAAATTGGCCTCGAAACCATCCGCGAAAACGTCGCGGTGGTGCTCCAGCACCCCGCGTTGTTCAACGACACGGTGCGGGCCAACCTCGCCATGGGCCGCGACTGCAGCGACGAGGCCTGTTGGCGGGCATTGGAAATTGCCCAGCTCGACGCCACGGTGCGAGCGCTTCCCGCAGGTTTGGAGAGCGTTGTCGGACGTTCCGGCGTCAGGCTTTCGGGCGGGCAGCGCCAACGCCTGGCGATCGCTCGCATGATATTGGCCGATCCACGGGTGGTGATCCTCGACGAAGCCACGTCCGCCCTGGACGCGGCCACCGAATACAACCTTCACCAGGCATTGGCGCGGTTCTTGAGTGGGCGTACGACGCTGATCATTGCCCACAGGTTATCCGCGGTGAAACAGGCGGACCGGGTGCTGGTGTTCGATGCCGGGCAAATTGCCGAGGATGGTGACCACCAGCAACTGATCGCCGATGGTGGTTTGTACGCCAGGCTTTATGGGCATTTGCAGCGGCATTAAGGAATAGCAACCAAGGATTCAGTTTAGCTATTTGTCGGACGCTTACGTTTCCCCCAAGTAACGTTCAGGGCATCTGCACCACGCAAATGACCGAACTCCTTCATCACAATCGCGCAGGAATCGCATGGCGGCAAGGTTGTGGCAATAGTGATCGACCGGATATCTCCATTATCCGGATATTTTTCGCTGATATAACTGATCAGCTTGCTCTCGCTGTCGCCGGACGTAATGGGATTCATTGTCTGCGAGCTGCCGGCCGTGGGGTGCGGTATCGCTAGCAGCGATTCGCCTTCTTTCGTTAGAAGAAGAGAGGTGGGATCTGTGCCGCCTTTAAGCGCGTCCACGTTGTAGTAGGTGACGTCGCCAATTTGCAATTGATTTCCTTCACGGAATACGGGGAGATGCCGGGTATAGTCGTTGATGCCGGAAACACTGACATAGATTTCAACTCTTCCTGATGTAAGAGTGACCTCGGCAAAAGCGATGTTTTTTTGAGATCCCGGAAGGGTTTTTTTTAATTCTCCCATAGCGTGTTCTATAGAAAGCTCTCTTTTTTTAAAAATGTCGCCGAAGATGGAAGTTGTTTTGTTCTGTATGTTCTGAGGGGAAAGGTGGACGGGGCTCCATAAAGCCGTTCCAGCAGGCATTTCACAGACTAGCAACCTGGTTCTTTGATCGAACATCAAGGCTTCGGCAGGAGATGTGTCGACTTGGGCCCAATCCATATTCCTCGGAGGGTTAGCGGTGGTGCCGATAGGTATCGAAACTTTTTCAAGTCTTTCCAACGCTTGGTTAACTAGTTCTTCTCCGTGGAGTCGCACGGTATTGTTTGCATTAAGCGACCCCTCATAGATTCGCTTCAGTTCCTCTCCATACCCTTCGGCCAGTTCACTGGATTCCAGTTGTCGTAGCTTCAATGTTTCGGATTTATTCTTGGCGAGATTTCTAAGGACGTAGTATTTGTCATCTAGTTTGGCGAAAATATAGTTGAAGTCCGGGTTGAGATCGGGAACCATGATCGCCCCGACTCGACGGATGTCGTTGATGTCCTCGGCGATGCCGGTGATCTTGATACCCGCATATATGCCCGTCTGAAACTCTATCGTTACGTCTACTATTGATTTAGGTTTGACTGTTTTTTTACTCAGGCCGATCCATTCCGGCTTGCCTTTATAGGGCGCATATTTGCCATTTTTGACTTCATATATCTTCCCTTGTTTGTAGAACACTTCGTGGCCTCTAATGCTCACGGGTTCGACGAGAACATCGGCAAACCAAGGCGCCCAGCTTTTGCCTCCAATGTCCGTTCCCAGGGCAGGGCGCTTGGCGACTTCACCGGTCAATGAGTGAATGTTGCACGTTTGATCTAGCGGCATGGCAATTTCCTAAAGTTTTTAGTGGCATCCAAGGTATCAACTCTGCGCAGGGCGCCGTCTTCCAGTCGATAGGGAACATCATCCAAATAAAAGGTGCGGCTGCCGTTGACCTCCAATACCTCTCTTATGTGGGTTTTGTCAGGGATGTTGAAGAAACTATCGGTTTCGGTTTTGCCCAGCAGGTCGTATCGGGAGGGCCCCAACGACAATTCGGAACGTTCAGCTGTCAGCGCAGGTCCATAAGGCTTGGTGGAAAAAGGGTCGACCAACCGAAAGTCGGGTTTGCCTTGGGGTGCGATATTGCGCACCGGGACATCTTCAATTCCATAGACTGTGGCTATTTGATCTTTCGTTGACAACGGGCGCCATCGGCCCGGATCGGTCGCTTGAGGTACGCCTTGGGGAAAGTCGTATCGACCGGCTCTGCCAGTTAATCGCTTGAGACGGATAAACCCTTTTTTACTGAGCCTGAACAGGCTCACGCCACCAGCCTTGAGCAGCGAGGGAATACCATCAAGTGGATTCAAGGTGGAGTTGATGAGAACGCCTATTTTTTTTGCAAGTAAAGGCAGTTTTTTCGTGAAGGTAAGTTTGCCGCCCGCACTGATTATCTTCATGGAGCCGGACGCAAACTTTCCAAGGGGAAGTGCGAAGGCTGCGAGGTCTACGAATAAACCAAACAAACCTTCATTTACTTTTCTTCTATCACCTGATCTCAGATTTTCTATGCTTTCCCAAAACGGAACGAATGATTTTATTACGCTTACTACCTTATCAAAATTCGCCTGCTGGGTATCAAATTTGGTTTGGCCGTAACAGGCGCGGCGCAACGCTGTTTCATCAATAAAAAGCAAGCGGTCGGCAATGTGATTAGCGATCGACTGAATGGAGGTTGACTCCAAGGTGGTCGGGATGATGTTGGGAAGATCATTGTTCATTAATCTGCCCAATGTGCCGCCGATGTGGTCCATGATGGCTTGGCATTGCATATTTCTTTCGGGAACGGTTCCGTTGACGTGAGCATTCCAATCAAAAGGGAGCTGTTTATTTTTATCTTCGATCGTTAATGGGATGCCGATTTGGATTTGCTGGGCAGGGTTTATCTCAGTTCGGGGTGCAATACCTGGATTGAAATGGTACGGCATGATATCCAATCGGGGGCGAATCACACCCGCTCGCGGTACAAGTTCGTAGTATGTTACGTTGTCGCGGTAAGTCGCTTCCAAAATAAAACCACAGCGGGCTCGGGAGGCTAGTGTTTCGTCTTGTAATTGAAACACGCCACCTATATCCCCAGTGGGTTGTCTAAGGCTGTATAGCCTGATGGTGCCGTATTCCAATGCCCGTCGATCAAGCAGAGGAAGCGATGCGAGTAAGTTAATTATTAACTGCTGGTAGGCGCTGCTAATCAGCTTGATATAATCCTTGAACTGGTTGTCGAATGTCTGCTCTATATTTTGTGGTTTTTTTCCTTTAAATTTGCGACCAAAAAGATTGGTGTTTAATATTCCCTCTTCAGATAGCGTTAACCATGCCGAAGAGGGCGGGTTGATGTACCATTTTGCTTTGCTCAACTCTCCAGATGCATACACATCAACGAGCGAATAAGAGGAGTGGACTCGCGGGCCGCTTCTAAATGTAGGAGTCCCGGTGGGGAAAGCGGAGGCCTCCCTCAGCAGTGTCCAGTCTAAGAAACGGGTATGCCCAAATAGCTTTGTCAGCTCAAGGGTTGCCATCTTCAGTCTGTCGGGCGGCTGTTTGTCGAGATCGACGATAGCGCTATTTAACTGGGCGATAGTCTCGTCGAGTTTTTGCATTGCTTCTTCGATAGCCTGCGGCGAGTGGCCTCCATCGGTGCGTTCGGGAAGGAAGCCATTGGTGACCGCCCAATCCGTAGCAGGTTGGAGTCTTGTGAGTGAGACCAGATTAAGATCTTCGGCGTTGCCCTCAGCCATATATTCGGTGGGTAGGTTAATCAGTTGTTGGACGCTTAGTCGTTGCAGCAGCATCGGATCAATCGCATTTGCGAGATGTACGCCATGAACAAAGTTGACCCAGATGGTCGAGCTCCTGTAGGGCAGTTCCGAGGGAATGTCAGGGATCTGGAAGTCCAGGGGAAACGATGAGCGATACAAACAGGCCAGCAGGATGGATTCATTCACCGATGAAGCGTGTTTCGAAGCAACCAGGTGTGACTCGAACGCCAGCGATATCGCTTCGTAGCTCTTGCCCCAATTGGAGTGCACCTGCCATTGATAACCGGCGATAGCATCATCTGGTTCGTTTTTGCCCGCTAATAACCAAAGATCGATGGCTTTGACCAGCAATTTGATTCGTACGTTTGGAGCACTGTCTTCGCCGTGACCACCGCCGTACCAGTTCAAGGCTCGCAACAGAGCTTCCGTCAACACCTCGGACTCTTCTGAAAGCAGGATTTTTTCGAGATAAAACGATGGCTTTGCTCGTAGGTCCTGAATCGTCAGGCTGGCTATGTCTATCGGACTCAGGTGGGCCAGTAATGATGTACGAAGGTGGGGAAGGCGTTCACGCATCGTCTCCATAATCACATCGTCGACGGATCTGTTCTCAACGGCGGAGCCGTGACCCAGTTCGTCGAGACGGACTGCGTCTCCCAGTCCCAACACGTGACGGGCACGCTTTTCTTCGAGTGCCTGAATCACGTCTTCGCGTTGTTTTTCATCAAGCGGATCCCAGAGGGGTATGCCGTAATACCAGGCCATTCTTGCGAATGTAACCTCGCTGCTTTGGCGAATTTGGCCCCCCAGTTTTCGAGCGGCTTTTTCAATATTGGGAAGCCATAAGTCCCACACCGGATTTTTGCCCAGTGGAATTGCGACGGTGACCTGGCTGTCTCTCGCAAGTGTTTCATAGACGGCTTTTCCATCTATCAAGGTGACGGTCAAGGGATAGTATGGCGCGCCCACCCTTGTGCACTGTGTCCGATAATCTTCATGTTGCGCCAGTGCCTGAAGCGAACGCTGTCCGGCTTCATCCTCCAAGTACATCGGAGAGCAACGCTTGGGTTTCACCAAGGTGTTTGCAAGTACTTCGGGTTGCGTGTTCCGGAGCAGTGAGAGCAAAGAGTCATAGTCCCCCAGTAGGCCTTGATGTTTTTCATCAGGCGACGGGACTGGACTCAGTGACGGGTCAATTAGAGGGTTGGGGGTTTGTAGTAATGACATGTCCATTTTTTCTCGGTAGTAGATACGGCTCTCAGACGGCGTTGTCATTCGCCATGCGGGGAGGTTCGTATCAAAACACCTCAGAAAAAATCGTCGTGGTATATATGTATACGGTGTGAAAAATATAAGGGGGCGTCTAAAAGACGACGCTTACCCTCTTCGGACTCCAGGTACCGAGGTTCAGTGCGTCAAATAAATGGACAGCCTCTTGCGGGGAGCTGCTGCGCCTCCTAGTCTTGCAAGGATGATTGGCGTCAATGCTGATCGCAGTTACCTGTGCAAGGGACCTCATGAAGCAAAAGCGGACTCTCGGAACTCCTCGGCTGTTGGGCATCGTCTGGCCTTTTATAGCAGTTGTCCTGTTTCAAGCCCTTCTGGGAGGCGTCAGTCTTTACGTATTGTCGGCAGTTCGCGGTTATGTAGCAGGGGAAAGCCTTTGGTCCAAGGGCCAGAAAGACGCCATTTATTACCTCAATCTTTACGCTGACAGCCGTGACGAGGCGATTTTTCTCAAGTACCAGCAAGCCATCGCCGTGCCCGAGGGCGGTCACGAACTGCGGGTAGCACTGGACCGCCAGCCGCCTGATCTCGACGCCGCGCGGGCCGGGATTCTCAAGGGTGGCAATCATCCCGACGACGTAGCCAGCGTGATCTGGCTGTATCTCAATTTCCGTCATTTCAGCTATCTGGAAGAAGCTATCGATCTCTGGACGGTGGGTGATGGCTACCTGATTGAACTGGACAACGTCGCCCGGCAGATGCACGCCAACATCAGCACCGGCCAAGCCTCGGAAACGGATATCCGCGGCTGGAAGGCACAGATCTTCGCCATCAACGATTCCGTAACCCCAGCCGCGAAGGCCTTCAGCGATGCCTTGGGCGAGGGGTCGCGGTTTATCCTGCGCCTGTTGCTGGTGACCAATTTCGCCACGGCCCTTGGGTTGATTGTCCTCGCGCTGTTGCGCACCCATAAACTGCTGGCCCAGCGGCAGGTCTTCGCCAATGCGCTTCAGTTGGAGAAGGAGCGGGCCCAGATCACCTTGCAATCGATTGGCGACGGCGTGATCACCACCGACGTCGAGGGCGCGATTGCCTACATGAACCCTGCCGCGGAAGCGATGACCCATTGGAAAGCCGAGCACGCCACGGGGTTGCCCCTGGCGGCGCTGTTCAATTTGCTCGATGACAATGCCCAGACGGAAGGGCTGACCTTGATCGAGCATATCCTGAGCGGACGATTGGGGGGCGGCAGCGAGCATTCCAAGTTGATCCAGCGCCTGGACGGCAGCACGGTGTCGGTCACCCTGGTGGGGGCGCCGATCCGCCACGCCGGCAAGGTCAGTGGTGCGGTGCTGGTGCTGCACGACATGACCCAGGAACGCCAGTACATTGCCAATCTGTCCTGGCAAGCCACTCACGATGCGCTGACCGGCCTGGCGAACCGCCGCGAATTCGAATACCGCCTTGAACAAGCCCTGCATAACCTGACCCGCCAGGTTGGGCGCCACGCCCTGATGTTTCTCGATCTCGATCAGTTCAAGCTGGTCAACGACACCTGTGGCCATGCGGCCGGTGACGAGTTGTTGCGGCACATTTGTGCCTTGCTGCAATCGGGGTTAAGGGAAAACGACACATTGGCCCGCTTGGGCGGCGATGAGTTCGGCATCTTGTTGGAAAACTGCTCGCCGGAGGCCGCGGAGAAAATTGCCGAAGGTCTGCGCCAGACCGTACAGAACCTGCATTTCGTGTGGAAAGGCCGGCCATTCGTGACCACCGTGAGTATCGGCCTGGTGCATATCGCCCAGAGCCCGACCACCTTGGAGGCATCCCTGCGCGCCGCCGACATGGCCTGCTACATGGCCAAGGAAAAGGGGCGCAACCGGGTCCAGGTCTACCATGCCGACGACTCGGAGTTGTCCCTGCGCTTCGGCGAGATGGCCTGGGTGCAGCGCTTGCACATGGCCCTGGAGGAAAACCGTTTCTGCCTGTACGCCCAGGAGATCGCTGCATTGGGCCCGGGGGATCATGGCGGTGGGCATATCGAGATATTGCTGCGCCTGCATGACGAGGCCGGGCGGATGATCCTGCCTGACAGCTTCATTCCGGCGGCGGAACGCTATGGCTTGATGACGTCGTTGGACCGTTGGGTGGTGGAGAATGTCTTCAGGATCATTCGCCAATGCCTGAACGAATCCCGGCAAGGCCCGTTGGCCATGTGTGCGATTAATCTGTCAGGCACGACTATAGGAGATCAGGCGTTCCTGGACTTCTTGCGTAAACAGTTCGCGGCCTACTCGATTCCGCCGGAAATGATTTGTTTTGAAATTACCGAGACCAGCGCCATTTCGAATCTCGGTAGCGCGATCCGCTTTATCAATGAACTCAAAGGTTTGGGCTGTTATTTCTCACTGGATGACTTTTGTGCCGGAATGTCTTCATTCGCTTACTTGAAACATTTACCTGTAGACTTCTTGAAGATCGACGGGAGTTTCGTAAAGGATATGCTGGACGACCCGATCAACCGGGCAATGGTCGAAGTGATTAATCATATCGGCCATGTCATGGGTAAGCGTACGATTGCCGAGTTTGTTGAAACGGCCCAGATCGAGCAGGCATTGCTGGAAATTGGTGTGGACTACGCTCAGGGGTATGTCATCGAGCGGCCACAGATGTTTACCTGTGACACGTTGCAATGTAGGCCGGCCAGGCCTCAGCCGTTGTTGTTCAAGGCCCCCGGCACGTTCCGCTGAAACTCTTGTTGATCCGCAGAAAATCACAATCAAAAGGAGCCCGACAGTGATCGACACATTCAACCGAACAGGCCCGCTCATGGACGCCAAGAGCTATCCGCAATGGGCACAGCAGCTCATTGCAGATTGCGGCGAGAGCAAGCGCCGGGTTGTAGAACACGAACTGTATCAACGCATGCGCGACAACAAGCTCAGCGCCAAGACCATGCGCCACTACCTTATCGGTGGTTGGCCCGTCGTCGAACAGTTCGCCTTGTACATGGCACAAAACCTCACCAAGACACGCTTTGCCCGCCATCCCGGCGAGGACATGGCGCGCCGCTGGCTGATGCGCAACATTCGAGTCGAACTCAATCATGCCGATTATTGGGTGAACTGGAGCGCCGCTCATGGCGTGACACTCGAAGATCTGCAGGCGCAGCAGGTGCCACCTGAGCTGCATGCGTTGAGTCATTGGTGCTGGCACACCAGCTCGGCGGACTCGTTGATCGTGGCGATTGCCGCGACCAACTACGCCATTGAGGGCGCGACCGGGGAGTGGTCGGCGGTGGTCTGTTCCAGTGGCGTCTACGCGGCGGCTTTCGCCGAGGAAGACCGCAAGCGGGCCATGAAGTGGCTGAAGATGCACGCCCAGTATGACGATGCCCACCCTTGGGAAGCGCTGGAGATCATCTGCACCCTGGCGGGCATGAATCCGAGCAAGTCGTTGCAGATGGAACTGCGCCAGGCCGTCTGCAAAAGCTACGACTACATGTACCTGTTCCTGGAGCGCTGCATGCAACTGGAACACTCGGGCGTTGTAGAGAAAACTGCGCCCAGCCGTGAACGCCTGGCGTTGGCGGGTAGCTGATCCCCTATAGCTAGACCCTCCTGTGGGAGCGGGCTTGCTCGCGAAAGCGATCTGACCTTCAACCTTGCGTTGACTGATCCGGCCCCTTCGCGAGCAGGCTCGCTCCCACATTGGTTTTGTGGTGACCAGAAGTTTCAAGTGCGCCGCCATTCCCTTGTGGGAGCGGGCTTGCTTGCGAAGGCAATGGGTCGGTGTTCAGAGCGTTTGGGCTTCAGCCCGCCATCGTCAGCCGGTTCCGACCTTCGCGCTTGGCCACGTATAACGCGCTGTCGGCCCTGCGCAACAGGCTTTCAGCGGACTCACCCGGCAGCAGCGTTGCGCATCCCAGGCTGACGGTCAGTTCGATCCGAGTGCCCGCAGCAAAGTAATCCTGTGCCTGGGCGGCGTAACGCAGCCGTTCGCCGACCATGGCCGCCGCGTCCCGGCTGGTATTGGCCAGCAGGATCAGGAATTCTTCGCCACCAAACCTGAACACCATGTCCACATTGCGCAGTTGGCTCTTGATCGAGTCGGCCACGGCTTTCAGCACTTCGTCGCCGACGCCATGCCCATGGCTATCGTTGATACGCTTGAAGTGGTCGATGTCCAGCATCAACAGCGAGAGTGGCTGCATGTGACGCCTGGCCATGTCGATCTCACGTTCCAGCGTCTGGTCCATGGCGATACGGTTGCCGGTACCGGTCAGCGGATCGCGCAAGGCGCTTTGCGTGGCGGCGCGATAGAGCAAGGCGTTGCGCAGCGGGAAAAACAGCGTGGAGAGTATCGACTCGAGTTCGCTCTGCTCCGAGTTGGCGAAGCGCTGGTTGCGGCGGAACACCAGTTCACCCAAGTGTTCGCCTTCATGGCTAAGGTTGTAACTGAGGCTGTGATGTCCGCGCTGGCCGAATTCCAGGCGCAAGTCGCTGGGTTTGTGCTGGTAGGCCAGCGCATCCAGGGGCACCAGCCGCTGCACTTCGCGGAAGAACAGGCCGAGGATCCGTTGCGGCTCCAGGCTGGTCTGCAACTGCTGGCTCAATTGCTGGCGCACTTGTGAAAGGCTGACGGGCCGCGTCACGAGCGGCGACGGCTGGGCCAGGCCCAGGCGCTGCAGCTTGGCGCTGTCAAAGTCGATCGCATTGGTCTGCGTGGGCGTTTTCATATGGCGTGAGCCCCTAACTGAGTCGATCCTGGCCGGCGGGTGAAGCGGCACTGGGCTACGCGTCGTACTGGTCCATCAGTCCCGAGGGACATTGATCTGAGTTTAGTCCGCTTTACTTGCGCTGGCGGATTGCGTCTCAACGTCCATTGCTTGCCGGACATGGCGTGCTTGAGTGGTTAGAGCGAAAGTCGTGCCATTCGGTTCATCTTTAAAAAAATACGCGAAAAAACAGCATGTTACCGTCGGGTTAGGGGCGATAAGAGGGGCGGCTGGCGGCAAGGTCTTGGCGCTTCGCTGGGTAATGCACCGAAGGCGTCTGCGCCGCGACGGTAAACCGCCGCGACGGGAGGCGGGCAGTTATTGCGCGTTGAAAGCCTGGCCATTGATGCCTTGGCTGTCCGGCCCCATCAGGTACAGGTAGACCGGCATGATTTCTTCAGGCGTCGGGTTGTTGAGCGGATTTTCCCCCGGATAGGCCTGGGCCCGCATGCTGGTGCGGGTGGCGCCGGGGTTGATGCTGTTGGAGCGCACTGGCGCAACGGTGTCGACTTCGTCGGCGAGCGTTTGCATCAGCCCTTCGGTGGCGAACTTGGAGACGCCATAGGCGCCCCAATACGCCCGGCCCTTGCGCCCGACGCTGCTGGAGGTGAACACCACGGACGCGTCCTTGGACAGCTTCAGCAATGGCAGCAGGGTGCTGGTGAGCATGAACATGGCATTGACGTTCACGTGCATCACGCGCATGAAATTCTCACCGGACAACTGCTCCAGGGGCGTGCGTGGGCCGATGATCGAGGCGTTGTGCAGCAGGCCGTCGAGGTGGCCGAACTCGGTCTCGATCATGGCGGCCAGCTCATCGTATTGATGGGGCAGGGCGGTTTCGAGGTTGAAGGGGATCACTGCCGGCTGTGGATGACCGGCTGCTTCGATTTCGTCGTAGACCTGGGTCAGGTTGGCCTCGGTCTTGCCCAACAACAACACGGTGGCGCCATGGGCGGCATAAGCCTTGGCGGCAGCCGCTCCGATACCACGGCCGGCACCGGTGACCAGAATGACGCGGCCTTCGAGCAGGTCGGGGCGGGCGGAGTAGTCAAACATAAAGAAACCTCACGAAACAAAACAATGCGTAGTGGTGCGCAGTTGTGGCGAGGGGATTTAGCGAAACGTCGCACCGCCCCGCTGGGTTCGATTTGATGTACTGCGGTGGCAGATATATTTTGGGGGCGCTTCGCGACCCAACGGGGATAAATCCCCTCGCCACAGCAAGCTCCCTCGCCACAAAAGCGGTACTCAGATCAGCAACTGCACAACGCGTTATCCAGCACTTCACGCAGCGCCAGGGGATGGTCGATCACCACATCCGCGCCCCAGTGCTTGGGGTTGTCGTCCGGGTGGATGTAGCCGTAGGTCACCGCGCAGGTCTTGGTGCCGGCGCTGCGGCCGGACTCGATGTCCCGCAGGTCATCGCCCACGAACAGCACGCTGGCCGGGTCCAGGTCGAGCATCTTGCAGGCCAGGATCAACGGTTCCGGGTCCGGCTTGCTGTTTTTTACGTGATCGGGACAGATCAACACTTTCGAACGCTCGGCCAGGCCCAACTGCTGCATGATCGGCTCGGCAAAGCGTACCGGCTTGTTGGTGACCACGCCCCAGATCAGGTTGGCCGCCTCGATGTCGGCCAACACTTCGGCCATGCCATCGAACAGATGGCTGTGGACCGCGCACCCCTTGAGGTAACGGTCGAGGAATTCCTGGCGCAGCTCCTCGAACCCCGGGGATTCCGGGTCCATCGAAAACGTCACCGCGACCATCGCCCGGGCACCGCCGGAAATTTCGTCGCGGATGTGCTGGGTGTTCATCGGCGGCAGGCCACGGTCGGCGCGCATGGCCTGGCAGATGGCGATGAAGTCTGGCGCGGTGTCGAGCAGCGTGCCGTCCATGTCGAAGAGAACCGCTTGGAGACGCATCGACTTATTCCTCGCGCAGGGTCTGGATCATGTAGTTGACGTCAACGTCGGCGGCCAGCTTGTAGTGCTTGGTCAGCGGGTTGTAGGTCAGGCCGATGATGTCCTTGACGGTCAGCCCGGCCATGCGGCTCCAGGCGCCCAGTTCGGAAGGCCGGATGAATTTCTTGAAGTCATGGGTGCCGCGTGGCAGCAGCTTCATGATGTATTCGGCGCCGATGATCGCGAACAGGTAGGCCTTCGGGTTGCGGTTGATGGTGGAGAAGAACACCTGGCCGCCGGGCTTGACCATCTGGAAGCAGGCGCGAATCACCGATGACGGGTCCGGCACGTGTTCCAGCATCTCCAGGCAAGTGACCACGTCGAACTGCCCGGGCATTTCCTCGGCCAGGGCTTCGGCGGTGATCTGCCGGTATTCCACGCTGACGCCGGATTCCAATTGATGCAGTTGCGCAACGGCCAGCGGCGCCTCGCCCATGTCGATGCCCGTGACGGTGGCGCCGCGCAGGGCCATGGCTTCGCTGAGGATGCCGCCGCCACAGCCGACGTCGAGGACTTTCTTGCCGGCCAGGCTGACCCGCTCGTCAATCCAGTTGACCCGCAGCGGGTTGATGTCGTGCAGCGGTTTGAATTCGCTCTCCCGGTCCCACCAGCGATGGGCCAGGGCTTCGAACTTGGCGATTTCAGCGTGGTCGACGTTGCTCATGTGCAGATCCTCGAAAAACTTGAAAAATCAGTGACCCCGAGCCGTGGCTCAAGGGGCGTGCTATTCGTTCTGGCCGCTCACCCGGCGGCCCCAGGCCTGGGCCGTGGCGGTCAGTTGCGCCTCGTCCATGCGAGTCAGGCGACCGTCCTCCAGCAACGGCTTGCCGGCCACCCACAGGTGTTTCACGCAATGGCGGCCGGTGGCGTAGATCAACTGCGAAACCGGGTCATAGATCGGTTGTTGCGCCAGGCCGGACAGGTCGAAGGCCACCAGGTCGGCAGCCTTGCCGACTTCCAGTGAACCGACGATCGACTCGATACCCAGCGCGCGGGCGCCGTTGAGCGTGGCCATGCGCAGGGCCCGATGGGCATCCAGCGCGGTGGCCGAGCCGGCGACGGCTTTCGCCAGCAGGGCGGCAGTGCGGGTTTCGCCCAGCAGGTCCAGGTCATTGTTGCTTGCCGCGCCGTCCGTGCCGACCGCGACGTTGACGCCGGCCTGCCACAGGCGCTCCACCGGGCAGAAACCGCTGGCCAGTTTCAGGTTCGATTCCGGGCAATGGATCACGCTGCAGTTGTGTTCTACCAGCAGGGCCTGGTCCTCGTCGCTGACCTGAGTCATGTGCACCGCCTGAAAGCGCGGTCCCAACAGGCCAAGCCGGGCCAGCCGCGCCATTGGCCGCTCGCCAGTGTTATCCACAGCCTGCTGCACTTCGAAGGCGGTTTCGTGAACGTGCATGTGAATGGCCGCGTCCAGTTCCTCGGCGATCACCCGGATTTTCTCCAGGTTCTCGTCGCCGACGGTGTACGGCGCGTGCGGGCCGAATGCGACTTTGATCCGTGGATGGTGCTTGAGATCGCCAAACAGCTCGATGCCCTGACGAATGGCGTCGTCGGCGCTGGCGGCACCGGGTATCGGAAAGTCGAGGATCGGGATGGCGATTTGCGCGCGGATGCCGCTGTTATGGACACGCTCGCTGGCAACCTTGGGGTAGAAGTACATGTCGGAGAAACAGGTGATGCCGCCCTGGATCTGCTCGGCGATCGCCAGGTCGGTGCCGTCGCGGACGAAGTCTTCATCGACCCATTTGCCCTCGGCGGGCCAGATGTGCTGTTCGAGCCAGGTCATCAGCGGCAAATCATCCGCCAGGCCGCGGAACAGCGTCATCGCCGCGTGGCCGTGGGCGTTCACCAGGCCCGGGCTGAGGAGCATGCCAGGCAGTTCGCGGATTTCCGTGGCATCGCACTTCATGGCTTCGGCCCGTGGCCCGATGAACACGATGCAGCCATCACGGATGCCCAAACCATGATCCTTGAGCACGACACCGGCGGGTTCGACAGGCACCAACCAGGTCGGCAGCAATAATAAGTCGAGCGCAACGGCAGGCTTGGGCATCGTGGAACGGTTCCATGGGTTATAAAGGATGGCGAAGTATACCCGAGCGTCTTCGCGGAGGGATCGCTATAATCGGCGGCTTTTGTTCATGAGTGCGGGGTGAAGGATGCGCGATCGACTGTTGGCTGCGGAGAAGGTGAAGGCCATCGATTGGCGCGATGGCGCTCTTTATCTGCTGGATCAGCGTGTTTTGCCGTTCGAGGAAAACTGGATCGGCTACACCAGCGCGGCCGGCGTGGCCGAGGCCATCCGTTCGATGGTGGTGCGCGGTGCGCCGGCGATCGGCATCAGTGCCGCCTATGGCGTGGTGCTGGCGGCGCGGGCGCGGTTGGCCGAGGGTGGTGACTGGCAAGATGCGCTGGAAGCGGATTTTGCCTTGCTGGCCGATTCCCGGCCGACGGCGGTCAATCTGTTCTGGGCGCTGGACCGCATGCGCGACCGCTTGGCGCGTCTCAAGGAGCAGGCCGACCCGCTGGCGGCCCTTGAGGCTGAGGCCATCGCGATCCACGAAAGCGACCGCGAGGCCAACCTGACCATGGCCCAGCTCGGTGTTGACCTGATCCGCAAGCACCAGGGCAACGCCCAGGCCATCCTGACCCATTGCAACACCGGCGCCCTGGCCACCGGTGGCTTTGGTACCGCCCTTGGGGTGATTCGCGGGGCGTTCATCGAGGGTATGGTCGAGCGCGTCTATGCCGATGAAACCCGTCCGTGGCTGCAAGGTTCTCGCCTGACCGCGTGGGAACTCGCCAACGAAGGCATTCCGGTGACACTCAACGCCGACTCCGCTGCCGCCCACATCATGAAGACCAAGGGCGTGACCTGGGTGATCGTCGGCGCCGACCGCATCACCGCCAATGGCGACGTGGCGAACAAGATCGGCACTTATCAACTGGCGGTGTGTGCCATGCACCACGGCGTGCGCTTCATGGTGGTGGCGCCGAGCTCGACCATCGACATGAACCTGGCCAGTGGCGATGACATTCCGATCGAAGAACGTGATGGGCGTGAGCTGCTGGAAGTCGGCGGCAAGCGGGTCGGGGCGGATGCCGATGCCTTCAATCCAGTGTTCGACGTGACTCCGGCGGACCTGATCGATGCGATCGTGACGGAGAAGGGCATCGTCGAGCGGCCGGATGCGGCGAAGATGGCGCAATTGATGTGTCGCAAGCGGTTGCATTGATTGGTTGTGTCGTCTGATTTATCGCCTTCGCGAGCAAGCCCGCTCCCACATTTGATCGCGACATGGATCCAGTGTGGGAGCGGGCTTGCTCGCGAAGGGGACCTACAGGCCATAAACACCTTGGATTTGTCCCCTGATTCTCCATTCCCAGCGCCTCTGAGCCCCTCTCGTCCCATTCCAGCCTGTCATCGGTCAACTAACTACACACCATGCGCATCTGGGGGATAGGTGCGTGGCGGCTCTTGTGATAACATCCGGCGGTTTCCAAGGCCGCCTCGCGAGGTGGCCTTTACTGCGCAGATCCATGGCATAACTCGTTGATTTGTCGTAAGTCGCTGCATGGCATTTGTTCTGCAGCGGCGAGCTTCGTTCGTCCCATCTGGACGTGACGAGGTTTCACCAGAAAAAGGAATCAGGCTTCTCATGGGCGAACTGGCCAAAGAAATCCTCCCGGTCAATATCGAAGACGAGCTGAAACAGTCCTACCTCGACTACGCAATGAGCGTAATCGTCGGGCGGGCGCTGCCGGATGCGCGCGATGGCTTGAAGCCCGTGCACCGCCGCGTGCTGTTCGCGATGAGCGAGCTGGGCAACGACTTCAACAAGCCTTACAAGAAGTCCGCCCGTGTCGTCGGCGACGTGATCGGTAAGTATCACCCCCACGGCGACACTGCCGTGTACGACACCATCGTTCGTATGGCGCAGCCGTTCTCCCTGCGCTACCTGCTGGTAGACGGCCAGGGCAACTTCGGTTCGGTGGACGGCGACAACGCCGCGGCCATGCGATACACCGAAGTGCGCATGACCAAGCTGGCCCACGAACTGCTGGCCGACCTGCACAAGGAAACCGTGGACTGGGTGCCGAACTACGACGGCACCGAAATGATCCCGGCGGTCATGCCGACCCGTATTCCCAACCTGCTCGTCAACGGCTCCAGCGGTATCGCCGTGGGCATGGCGACCAACATCCCGCCCCACAACCTCGGTGAAGTCATCGATGGTTGCCTGGCCCTCATCGACAATCCCGAGCTGACCGTCGATGAACTGATGCAATACATCCCTGGTCCGGACTTCCCGACCGCTGCGATCATCAACGGTCGCGCCGGCATCATCGAGGCCTATCGTACCGGTCGCGGCCGCATCTACATGCGCGCTCGCTCGACCGTCGAAGACATCGACAAGGTGGGTGGCCGCCAGCAGATCGTCATCACCGAACTGCCGTACCAGCTGAACAAGGCCCGCCTGATCGAGAAGATCGCCGAGCTGGTAAAAGAGAAGAAGCTCGAAGGCATCACCGAACTGCGTGACGAGTCCGACAAGGACGGCATGCGCGTCGTGATCGAGCTGCGTCGTGGCGAAGTGCCTGAGGTGATCCTCAACAACCTCTACGCCCAGACCCAGTTGCAAAGCGTGTTCGGCATCAACATCGTCGCGTTGATCGACGGCCGTCCGCGGATCCTGAACCTCAAGGACCTGCTGGAAGCCTTCGTTCGTCACCGCCGCGAAGTCGTGACCCGTCGTACCGTATTCGAGCTGCGCAAGGCCCGCGAGCGGGGTCATATCCTTGAAGGCCAAGCCGTTGCCTTGTCGAACATCGACCCGGTCATCGCCCTGATCAAGGCCTCGCCAACCCCGTCGGAAGCCAAGGAAGCGCTGGTCAGCACGCCTTGGGAATCCTCCGCGGTGGTGGCGATGGTCGAACGCGCCGGCGCCGATTCGTGCCGTCCGGAAAACCTCGATCCGCAATACGGCCTGCGCGAAGGCAAGTACTTCCTGTCCCCGGAGCAGGCGCAAGCCATCCTGGAACTGCGCCTGCACCGCTTGACCGGCCTGGAGCACGAAAAGCTGCTGGCGGAGTACCAGGAAATCCTCAACCAGATCGGCGAGCTGATCCGCATCCTCAACAGCGCCACGCGCCTGATGGAAGTGATCCGCGAAGAGCTGGAAGTGATCCGCGCCGAATACGGCGACGTGCGCCGCACCGAGATTCTCGATGCGCGCCTGGACCTGACCCTGGGCGATATGATCCCGGAAGAGGAGCGCGTGGTGACCATTTCCCACGGCGGCTACGCCAAGACCCAGCCGCTGGCCGCCTACCAGGCCCAGCGTCGCGGTGGCAAAGGCAAGTCGGCCACGGGCGTCAAGGACGAGGACTACATCGCTCACCTGCTGGTCGCCAACAGCCATACCACGCTGCTGCTGTTCTCCAGCAAGGGCAAGGTGTACTGGCTGAAGACCTACGAGATCCCCGAAGCATCCCGTGCCGCCCGCGGTCGTCCGCTGGTCAACCTGTTGCCGCTGGATGATGGTGAATGCATCACCACCATGCTGCCGGTGGAGGAATACACCGAAGGTCACTACATCTTCATGGCAACCGCCAACGGCACCGTGAAGAAGACCCCGCTGGAATCCTTCAGCCGCCAGCGCAGCGTCGGCCTGATCGCCCTGGAACTGGACGAAGGCGACGTGCTGATTTCCGCCGCCATCACTGACGGCGAGCGCGAAGTCATGCTGTTCTCCGATGGTGGCAAGGTCACGCGTTTCAAGGAATCCGACGTTCGCGCCATGGGCCGTACCGCCCGCGGTGTGCGCGGCATGCGCCTGCCGGAAGGGCAGAAGCTGATTTCCATGCTGATCCCGGAAGAAGGCAGCCAGATCCTCACTGCTTCCGAGCGTGGCTACGGCAAGCGTACCGCCATCAGCGAGTTCCCCGAGTACAAGCGTGGCGGCCAGGGCGTGATCGCCATGGTCAGCAACGAGCGTAACGGTCGCCTGGTCGGTGCTGTCCAGGTGCTCGATGGCGAGGAGATCATGCTGATTTCCGACCAGGGCACGTTGGTGCGTACGCGGGTCGACGAAGTGTCGAGCCTGGGCCGTAACACTCAGGGCGTGACGCTGATCAAACTCGCCAAAGACGAAAAACTGGTCGGGCTTGAGCGCGTCCAGGAACCGTCGGAAGTCGAAGGCGAGGAGCTGGAAGGCGAAGAAGGCGAAGAAGGTGTAGCGTTCGATGGCACCCTCGGTGCCGATGTCGACGACACCGTCGGCGATCAACCACTCGACGCTGCCGCAGACGAAGAAGAACCGCAGGACTAAGCGGACACACAGGGGGCGGATGAAGATTCGCCCCCTTGTTGTTTGTTCCGTTTGAAAATTTGCGACACTGCACCATCCCCGTGGGGACTGCCGCTCTCTTGAGGCTTGTTGGAATTATTGTGGCGAGGGAGCTTGCTCCCGCTTGAGTGCGAAGCGCTCACAAAAAAGAGGGGCCGCTGCGCAGCCCAGCGGGAGCAAGCTCCCTCGCCGCGGATTCCTACATGCCTTAAATGAGTGGTAATCCCTGTGGGGGCGGTGCAGACCAAAAGATTTAAGTGACCACCAGATCAGAGCGAGATTGGATGTGAGCAAGAGAGCCTATAACTTCTGTGCCGGCCCGGCGGCGCTTCCTGAAGCGGTCCTGAAGCGCGCCCAGGGTGAACTTCTCGACTGGCACGGCAAGGGCCTGTCGGTCATGGAAATGAGCCATCGCAGCGATGAGTTCGTGTCCATCGCCACCAAGGCCGAGCAGGACCTGCGTGATCTGCTGAACATCCCGTCCAACTATAAAGTGCTGTTCCTGCAGGGCGGCGCCAGCCAGCAGTTCGCCCAGATCCCGCTGAACCTGCTGCCGGAAAACGGCAAGGCCGACTACATCGACACCGGCATCTGGTCGCAGAAAGCCATCGAAGAAGCGTCGCGCTACGGTCACGTCAACGTGGCGGCTACCGCCAAGCCCTACGACTATTTCGCCATTCCTGGCCAGAACGAATGGAACCTGTCCAGCGACGCTGCCTACGTTCACTACGCGCCGAACGAAACCATCGGTGGCCTGGAATTCAACTGGATCCCGGAAACCGGTGACGTGCCGCTGGTGGCCGATATGTCCTCGGACATTCTTTCGCGCCCGGTGGACATTTCCCGTTTCGGCATGATCTACGCCGGCGCCCAGAAGAACATTGGCCCGAGCGGCATCCTGGTCGCGATCATTCGCGAAGACCTGCTCGACCGCGCCCGTTCCCTGTGCCCGACCATGCTCAACTACAAGGTCGCGGCCGATAACGGCTCGATGTACAACACCCCGCCAACCCTGGCCTGGTACCTGTCGGGACTGGTGTTCGAGTGGCTGAAAGAGCAGGGCGGTGTCGAAGCCATCGGCAAGCTCAACGAAGTGAAGCAGCGCACGCTGTATGACTTCATCGACGCCAGCGGCCTCTACAGCAACCCGATCAACAAGTCCGACCGCTCGTGGATGAACGTCCCGTTCCGCCTGGCCGACGACCGTCTCGACAAGCCGTTCCTGGCCGGCGCCGACGAGCGCGGCCTGCTGAACCTCAAGGGTCACCGTTCGGTCGGTGGCATGCGCGCCTCCATCTACAACGCCGTGGACATCAACGCCGTCAATGCGCTGGTCGCCTACATGGCAGAGTTCGAGAAGGAACACGGCTGATGTCTGAGCAAGAACTCAAGGCGCTGCGCCTGCGCATCGATGCCCTGGACGAAAAAGTCCTGGAACTGATCAGCGAGCGCGCGCGCTGCGCCCAGGAAGTCGCCCGGGTGAAGATGGCTTCCCTGGCCGAAGGCGAAGTCCCGGTGTTCTATCGCCCCGAGCGTGAAGCGCAGGTGCTCAAGCGTGTCATGGAGCGCAACAAGGGACCGCTGGGCAACGAAGAGATGGCGCGCTTGTTCCGCGAAATCATGTCTTCCTGCCTGGCCCTCGAGCAGCCGCTGAAAGTCGCCTACCTGGGGCCGGAAGGCACTTTCACCCAGGCTGCGGCCATGAAGCACTTCGGCCACGCCGTGATCAGCAAACCGATGGCGGCCATCGACGAAGTCTTCCGTGAAGTAGCCGCCGGCGCGGTGAATTTCGGCGTGGTGCCGGTGGAGAACTCCACCGAAGGCGCGGTCAACCACACGCTGGACAGCTTCCTCGAGCACGACATGGTGATCTGTGGCGAAGTCGAGCTGCGCATCCACCATCACCTGCTGGTGGGCGAGAACACCAAGACCGACAGCATCAGCCGGATCTACTCCCACGCCCAGTCCCTGGCCCAGTGCCGCAAGTGGCTGGACGCCCATTACCCGAACGTCGAGCGCGTCGCGGTATCGAGCAACGCCGAGGCGGCCAAGCGGGTCAAGGGTGAGTGGAACTCGGCGGCCATCGCCGGTGACATGGCGGCGGGCCTCTACGGCTTGACGCGCCTGGCCGAAAAAATCGAGGACCGTCCGGACAACTCCACGCGGTTCCTGATGATCGGCAGCCAGGAAGTACCGCCAACCGGCGACGACAAGACCTCGATCATCGTCTCCATGAGCAACAAGCCCGGCGCGCTTCATGAACTGTTGGTGCCGTTCCACGACAACGGTATCGATCTGACACGCATCGAGACCCGTCCGTCGCGCAGCGGTAAATGGACCTACGTGTTCTTCATCGATTTCGTCGGCCACCACCGCGATCCGCTGGTAAAAGGTGTGCTGGAGAAAATCAGTCAGGAAGCAGTGGCACTCAAGGTGCTGGGTTCCTACCCCAAGGCAGTTCTTTAAGGGCGGATAGCTAATGAGTGGCAACTTCCTCGCACTGGCTCAGCCAGGCGTGCAACAACTCTCGCCTTACGTTCCGGGCAAGCCTGTGGACGAATTGGCTCGTGAGCTGGACCTTGATCCGGCCAGCATCGTCAAATTGGCGAGCAACGAGAACCCGCTGGGCGCGAGCCCCAAGGCGCTCGCGGCAATCCGCGACGAGCTGGCTGAGCTGACCCGTTATCCCGATGGCAACGGCTTTGCGCTGAAAAGCCTGCTGGCCGAACGCTGCGGCGTCGAGCTGAGCCAGGTCACGCTGGGTAACGGTTCCAACGATATTCTCGAGCTGGTTGCCCGTGCGTATTTGGCGCCAGGCCTCAACGCGGTGTTCAGCGAGCACGCGTTCGCGGTCTATCCGATTGCCACCCAGGCCGTCGGCGCCGATGCTCATGTGGTTCCAGCCAAGGATTGGGGGCATGACCTGCCGGCCATGTTGGCCGCCATCGACGCCAACACGCGCGTGGTCTTCATCGCCAACCCGAACAACCCGACCGGCACCTGGTTCGACGCCCAGGCCCTGGACGATTTCCTGCAAGACGTGCCCGAGCACGTGCTGGTGGTATTGGACGAGGCCTACATCGAATACGCCGAAGGCAGCGATTTGCCTGACGGTCTGGATTTCCTAGCTGCCTACCCGAACCTGCTGGTGTCGCGCACCTTCTCCAAGGCCTATGGCCTGGCGTCGCTGCGGGTTGGCTACGGCCTGTCCACCGCCGTGGTGGCCGATGTCCTGAACCGCGTGCGCCAACCGTTCAACGTCAACAGCTTCGCCCTGGCGGCCGCTTGCGCCGCATTGCAGGATGAAGCCTACCTGGCGGAAAGCCGTAGCCTGAACGAAACCGGCATGCAACAGTTGGAAGCCGGCTTGCGTGAGTTGGGCCTGGGCTGGATTCCTTCCAAGGGCAACTTCATTTGTGTCGACGTAGGTCGCGTCGCGGCGCCGGTCTATCAAGGGTTGTTGCGCGAAGGCGTGATCGTCCGTCCGGTAGCGAACTACGGCATGCCCAATCATCTGCGCGTCACCGTCGGCCTGCCGGCGGAAAACAGCCGTTTCCTGGAGGCGTTGAGCAAGGTCCTGGCTCGTGGTTGATGTCACCTCGCTGCAACCTGCGGCACCTATGATCGGTCGCCTGGTGGTGGTCGGCCTGGGGTTGATTGGCGGCTCGTTCGCCAAGGGCCTACGTGAAAGCGGGCTGTGCCGTGAAGTCGTCGGGGTCGACCTTGATCCGCAATCGCGCAAGCTTGCTGTAGAGCTGGGCGTGGTCGATCGCTGTGAAGACGACTTGCTGCTCGCTTGCCAGGGGGCGGACGTTATCCAGCTGGCGGTGCCGATCCTGGCCATGGAGAAACTGCTGGCCCGATTGGCTGGGATGGATCTCGGGCAAGCGATTCTCACTGATGTGGGTAGCGCCAAGGGCAACGTGGTGCGGGCGGCGACCGAGGCGTTTGGCGGCATGCCTGCGCGTTTCGTGCCCGGGCATCCGATCGCCGGCTCCGAGCAGAGTGGGGTAGAGGCATCCAACGCCGAGCTGTTCCGTCGCCATAAAGTCATTCTGACGCCGTTGGACCAGACGGATCCGGCGGCGCTGGCGGTGGTGGATCGCCTGTGGCGCGAGCTGGGTGCCGATGTCGAGCACATGCAAGTCGAGCGACACGACGAAGTATTGGCCGCCACCAGCCATTTGCCGCACCTGCTGGCGTTCGGTCTGGTGGATTCATTGGCCAAACGCAATGAAAATCTTGAGATCTTCCGTTACGCTGCCGGCGGTTTCCGCGATTTCACGAGAATCGCGGGTAGCGACCCGGTCATGTGGCACGACATCTTCCTCGCCAACCGCGAAGCTGTCCTGCGCACACTCGATACATTTCGCAGCGATCTCGACGCCTTGCGCGACGCGGTCGATGCAGGGGACGGGCACCAATTGCTGGGCGTTTTCACACGCGCCAGGGTGGCCCGCGAGCATTTCAGTAAAATCCTGGCCCGTCGGGCCTATGTGGACGCTATGAACTCCAACGATCTGATTTTCCTGGCACAACCTGGTGGCTCCCTCAGTGGGCGGATTCGTGTACCGGGCGATAAATCGATTTCCCACCGCTCGATCATGCTCGGCTCCCTGGCCGAAGGCGTGACCGAGGTGGAAGGTTTCCTCGAGGGCGAAGATGCCCTGGCGACGCTGCAAGCGTTCCGCGACATGGGCGTGGTCATCGAAGGCCCGCACCACGGCCGCGTGACGATTCATGGTGTCGGCCTGCACGGCCTCAAGCCTGCGCCGGGCCCGATCTACCTGGGCAACTCCGGCACCTCGATGCGCCTGCTGTCCGGCCTGTTGGCCGCACAGGACTTCGACAGCACCCTGACCGGTGATGCCTCGCTGTCCAAGCGTCCAATGAACCGTGTCGCCAACCCGTTGCGGGAAATGGGCGCGGTGATCGAGACCGCGGCTGAAGGTCGCCCGCCGATGACCATTCGTGGTGGCAACAAGCTCAAGGGCCTGACCTACACCATGCCGATGGCCAGCGCCCAGGTGAAATCCTGCCTGCTGCTGGCCGGTCTCTACGCCGAAGGCAAGACCACCGTCACCGAGCCGGCCCCGACCCGCGACCACACCGAACGCATGCTGCGTGGCTTCGGCTACCCGGTCACCGTTGATGGCGCCACGGCGTCCGTTGAATCCGGCAACAAACTGACGGCGACCCACATCGAAGTGCCGGGCGATATTTCCTCGTCGGCATTCTTCCTGGTGGCGGCCTCGATCGCCGAGGGCTCCGACCTGGTGCTCGAGCACGTCGGCATCAACCCGACCCGTACCGGCGTCATCGACATCCTGCGCCTGATGGGCGCCGACATCACCCTGGAAAACCAGCGTGAAGTGGGCGGCGAGCCGGTGGCAGACTTGCGCGTACGAGCGGCTAAACTCAAGGGTATCGAAATTCCGGAAGCGCTGGTTCCCCTGGCGATCGACGAATTCCCGGTGCTGTTCGTCGCGGCTGCATGCGCAGAAGGCCGCACCGTGCTGACCGGCGCTGAAGAGCTGCGGGTCAAGGAATCCGATCGTATCCAGGTGATGGCGGACGGCCTGCTGGCGCTCGGCGTCAAGTGCGAACCGACGCCGGACGGTATCATCATCGACGGCGGCCAGATTGGCGGTGGCGAAGTCCATGGGCACGGCGACCACCGTATCGCCATGGCGTTCAGCGTTGCGTCCCTGCGCGCCAGCGCGCCGATCCGCATCCATGATTGCGCCAACGTCGCCACGTCGTTCCCGAATTTCCTGGCGCTGTGCGCGCAGGTTGGTATTCGAGTAGCACAAGAGGCACAGTCGTGAACATCAAGGCACCGGTCATCACCATCGATGGCCCAAGCGGATCGGGCAAGGGCACCATCGCCGGCATGCTGGCCAAGCAACTGGGCTGGAATCTGCTCGATTCCGGTGCCCTGTATCGCTTGCTGGCCTTCGCAGCCGCCAACCATGGCGTCGACCTGACCAACGAAGAGCTGCTCAAGGCCCTGGCCGCGCATCTGGACGTGCAATTCATCGCCGCCACCGATGGCCAGTTGCAGCGAATCATCCTCGAAGGTGACGAAGTCAGTGATGTCATTCGCACCGAAAGCGTCGGCGCCGGGGCTTCCCAGGTCGCCGCGCTGCCGGCGGTGCGCGAGGCATTGCTCCAGCGCCAACGGGCATTCCAGGAACCGCCGGGGCTGGTGGCGGATGGCCGGGACATGGGCACGGTGGTGTTCACCGATGCGCCATTGAAGATTTTCCTCACCGCCAGCGCGGAGGAGCGGGCTCGTCGCCGATATTTGCAGTTGAAGGGCAAAGGCGAGGATGTTAGTCTGTCGAGTCTGCTAGATGAGATCCGTGCACGCGACGAGCGTGATACCCTGCGCGCAGTGGCCCCGCTAAAGCCGGCGGCCGATGCGATACAGCTGGATTCCACGGAGTTGTCCATCGACCAGGTGTTGCAACGCATCATGAGCGAGATCGCGCTTCGCGATATCGCCGGGTGACCAGGAAGCTCCGCAGGGGACCAGTCATAGTCCTGCGGTGCTTCTTATATATGAAACTAACCCACATCGTCTGGGGTGTGGAGATGGGCGTTTACTTCGCCCTAATCAACAGGAATTAAAATGAGCGAAAGCTTTGCGGAACTCTTTGAAGAAAGCTTGAAAACCCTGAACCTTCAGGCAGGCTCCATCATCACCGGCGTTATCGTTGATATCGATTACCAGGCTCGCTGGGTAACCGTTCACGCTGGTCTGAAGTCTGAAGCGCTGATCCCGCTTGAGCAGTTCTACAACGACGCTGGCGAACTGAACATCAACGTTGGTGACGAAGTTCACGTAGCGTTGGATTCGGTTGAAGATGGCTTCGGTGAAACCAAGCTGTCCCGTGAAAAAGCCAAGCGTGCTGAATGCTGGATCGTTCTGGAAGCGGCCTTCGCAGCTGAGGAAGTGGTCAAGGGCGTTATCAACGGTAAGGTTAAAGGCGGCTTCACTGTCGACGTTAACGGCATCCGTGCGTTCCTGCCAGGTTCCCTGGTTGACGTCCGTCCAGTGCGCGACACCACGCACCTGGAAGGCAAAGAGCTGGAATTCAAGGTCATCAAGCTGGACCAGAAGCGCAACAACGTTGTCGTTTCCCGTCGCAGTGTCCTGGAAGCCGAGAACTCCGCCGAGCGTGAAGCTCTGCTGGAATCGCTGCAGGAAGGCCAGCAGGTCAAGGGTATCGTCAAGAACCTCACCGATTACGGCGCATTCGTCGATCTGGGTGGCGTCGATGGCCTGCTGCACATCACCGACATGGCCTGGAAGCGTATCAAGCATCCTTCGGAAATCGTCAACGTTGGCGACGAGATCGATGTCAAGGTTCTGAAGTACGATCGCGAGCGCAATCGTGTTTCCCTGGGCCTCAAGCAACTGGGTGAAGATCCATGGGTCGCTATCAAAGCCCGTTACCCAGAAGGCACCCGCGTCACCGCTCGTGTTACCAACCTGACTGACTACGGCTGCTTCGCTGAGCTGGAAGAAGGCGTTGAAGGCCTGGTACACGTTTCCGAAATGGACTGGACCAACAAGAACATCCACCCTTCGAAAGTCGTACAAGTCGGCGACGAAGTGGAAGTCATGGTCCTGGACATCGACGAAGAGCGTCGTCGTATCTCCCTCGGCATCAAGCAGTGCAAGTCCAACCCATGGGAAGACTTCTCTGGCCAGTTCAACAAGGGCGATAAAATCTCCGGCACCATCAAGTCGATCACCGATTTCGGTATCTTCATTGGTCTGGACGGCGGCATCGACGGCCTGGTTCACCTGTCCGACATCTCCTGGAACGAAGTGGGCGAAGAAGCCGTACGCCGCTTCAAGAAGGGCGACGAGCTGGACACCGTTATCCTGTCGGTTGACCCTGAGCGCGAGCGCATCTCCCTGGGTATCAAGCAACTGGAAAGCGATCCGTTCTCCGAGTACGTTCAAGAGAACGACAAAGGCGCAATCGTTAAGGGCATCGTGAAAGAAGTTGACGCCAAAGGCGCCATCATCACCCTGGCCGACGATATCGAAGCGACTCTGAAAGCCTCCGAAATCAGCCGTGACCGCGTTGAAGACGCGCGCAACGTCCTGAAAGAAGGCGAAGAAGTAGAAGCCAAGATCATCAGCGTTGACCGCAAGAGCCGCGTAATCCAGCTCTCCATCAAGTCGAAAGACGATGCTGAAGAGAAAGAAGCAATCCAGAGCCTGCGCGACAAGCCAGCCACTGACATTGCTGCTGGTCCTACCACTCTGGGCGACCTGCTGCGTGCACAGATGGAAAAGCAGAACTGAGTTCTGTCAGACCATAGAAAAAGGGCGACTTCGGTCGCCCTTTTTTGTGCCTGCGATTTCTCGGGCTTATCTCGATCGAACAAGGAGTGGTCATGATCATTCGGGGCGCGGCGAAACCAACCGCTTCATCAGGCTGTCTCTGTTATGAAACATAATCAAAAACATCCGAGGCAGGAGCCTGTCTCTTATTGAAAGGATCTGAATGAACAAGCTCTTTTTGGTAGCCATTATGCTGACGTTGGCGGGGTGCGTGACGAGCGCCAAGACCCACGCGGTACGTGGTGTAAGCGGCATCGAGATCGACTGTTCGGGATTGGGCTCCGGCTGGGAGAAGTGCTACAAGCGCGCCGCCAGGGAGTGCAAGGATCAAGGCTACAAGGTAATAACCCGATCGGATGACGCCAAGGACCAGGATCAATATCCTTTCGGCTTCAATCCGGCAGGTTACGTGACGAGAACAATGCTGGTCATGTGTCGCTAGTTGAAGGATTCTGTCCGCTCGCACCGAAAAGGGGCGACCAGCATGCGTGGCAGATATGTCAATAGTTGGGCTGTTCAAATTCCTTCGGGCATGCTAAAACCTTTGAAGCGATTTTCCTAGCTGCTTGAAAAAGAAGGGAAAAACATGACGAAGTCGGAGTTGATCGAACGGATTGTCACCCATCAAGGGCTGCTCTCGTCCAAGGATGTGGAGCTGGCCATCAAGACCATGCTCGAACAAATGTCCCAATGCCTGGCCACTGGAGATCGTATCGAAATCCGTGGGTTCGGCAGCTTTTCCCTGCATTACCGCGCCCCGCGAGTGGGTCGCAACCCGAAAACCGGCCAATCGGTCAGCCTCGATGGAAAATTTGTACCTCACTTCAAGCCGGGCAAAGAGCTGCGAGACCGGGTGAATGAGGATGAGGATGACGACGTCTGAAACAGCCCCAAAAAAAAGAGGTCCCCATGCGGAACTTTAGGCGCCTGGCGCTTGTCGTACTTGCGGTGCTCGTGGCTTCGGCTATCGTACTGTTCTCGCTTGAAAACAATCAGCCTGTCGCATTGTTGTTTCTCGGATGGTCGGCACCGCAACTTCCTGTTTCGGTTTTTGTCTTGCTAGCGCTTCTCTGTGGAATGATGATTGGCCCCCTTTTGGCGTGGATCGCCGGGAGAGGTCGGCGGCTGAAATAATGGAATGTGAACCCTGTAGTCTTGGAGTAAGGATCGCTGCCGCAAATTTCTGACTTTGGGTATGCTGCATTTGTTTAATTTAAATAAAAACACCGCCGTGTCCGCCGGGGACTTGCCCGTCTTACCTTTTAATGCGTCCAGTGTGTCCGCAAGCGTAAAGCTAAAAAAAGGAAGCGAGGCTATCCATGCAAGATAATCGTATTGCAGTGCGCGACGAAGATGAAATCGACCTGATCGCCCTCGCACGTGGGCTTTGGGCTCAAAAGTGGTTGATCATCGCCATAACTCTTTTGGTTACTGCTGGTGCCGCTGCTTACGCGTTTCTCAGCAAACCTGTCTATGAAGCAAAGCTTTTTATTATGCCGCCGACTCAGAATGGGATCGCTGAGTTGAACTATGGGCGTGGGAAAAGTACCGAGCTGGAACCCTATTCCATCAAGCATGTTTACGATGTGTTTGCTCGTAACTTGCAAGGTGAGTCTCTTCGTCAGAACTTTTTCAATCAAGTTTATCTTCCTTCGCTGGATGAATCGCAGCGAAAGGGCGCTCTCGATCGTCTGTATGATCGGTTCTCGCGCGAGCTGGTGGTGAAGGGGCCGGGCAAGGATACGCCGGATCGTTTCTCGGTGACCGTTCAAAACGGCGATCCGGTGAAGGCGACTGAATGGGCCAAGGCCTACGTGGTAAGGGCCAGCGAGGCTGCGGAGTCGGAGTTGATCAAGAACGTGACGACTGAAGCTTCGGTAAGAGCGCGTAATCTTGAGCAGCGGATTACCAGCTTGCGGGAGACTGCGCAGCGGGTGCGTGAGGATCGGATTCAGCAGTTGCGCGAAGCGCTGAAGATTGCTCAAGCGATTGGTCTGACTACGCCGACTATTAATTCGTCTGCGGCTGTGGATATTACCGTTGATACGGGTAATAAAATGGATTACCAGCGTGGGAGTAAGGCGTTGGCGGCTGAAATTCAAATGTTAGAGTCCAGGGCTTCGGATGATGCATTTATATCGGATTTGCGGACGTTGCAAATGCGATATAACTTTTATCGTAAGTTGAATATTGATCCTGAGCTTATTTCGGTTTATCGCCAGGATGGTAGTGTTGAGGTTCCGGAGAGCCCGGTTAAACCGAGGAAGGGTTTGATTCTGGTGTTGGGGTTCGTTGCGGGCTTGATAATAGGCGGTTTTTTTGCTCTGATCAGATATGTCATAAGTCGTGATAAAGCTATCCAGCTTTAACGTGGCTGCGGTTCATTTTCATTTCTAAATCCCAGGTGCTATCTCATGTGTATTAACCTGTTTGGTTTTTTTTGCCTGACAGGTTTTTTAACGTTTGGGAATTTGATGTTGATTTTTGCTAGCGCGCAGCTAGTCGATAGCCGAAGGGAGGGCGAAGGTTGGATATTGAATGCTAGCGTGCAGGTGGTGTGTTTAGTGGCGTCTTGATGGCGTTGTTGAGAGCTTAGACTGTGTTATAAGGGTGGCTTGTTGCAAAAGATGTGTAAGCATTCATGTTGCGCTTCCATTTGGCATGGCCGACAATTATGCACTTGCCCCGAAATAATCTGACGAGCGTATGGGTTTTGGACCGTGACCGACTAAGCAATCCGTGTTCTGAAGGTCAAGCTAGGCCAGGTTCTCGACGATTGCCCCGTATATTAACTGATTGAACTTAATGTCCAATAATCACTTCTTGCAACTGTCCAACGTAGCGATTCGCGGCTTGACGTTAGCCAGCAAATTCTTACTTATCTTTTTTCTTGCCCGATTTCTCGAGCCGGCTGAGCTGGGTATCTATGGCTTGCTGACGGCAACGGTGGGATATTCCTTATATCTCTTGGGTTTCGATTTCTATACCTACAGTACCCGTGAGCTGCTCAAGCGAGGTCGCGAGGAATGGGGTGGGGTGATCAAAGCCCAAGCCGCTTTGACCGTGCTCCTCTACGCGATTTTCCTGCCACTGTTGAGTTTGATCTTTGTTGAAGATCTGTTGCCGATGAGCGTTATCGGTTGGTTTTTTGCGCTGCTGATACTCGAGCATCTTACTCAGGAGCTAGGTCGTTTGTTGGTTGCGGTGTCGGATCAGCTCTATGCCAGTCTCATGCTGTTTTTTCGCTCAGGAGTCTGGGCGGTCCTGGTCACTGGGCTGATGTTTGTCATGCCTGAGGCCCGAGACCTTAACGTCGTATTTGGGGCTTGGGCAGTGGGTGGGGGGATAGCTCTGCTTCTAGGTATTTGCAGAATCAAGCGTATGAGGCTCGACGGATGGCGACAGGAGGTAGATTGGGCTTGGATCATTAAAGGGCTGAAGATAGCCTTTGCGCTCCTGGTTGCGACGTTAGCGATTCGAGGCCTCTTCACACTGGATCGATACTGGTTTCAAGCATTGGCGGGTATGGAGGTGTTGGGCGCTTATGTCCTGTTTACGGGCATCAGCATGGCGCTAATTTCGTTCCTTGATGCTGGTGTATTTGCGTTTATTTACCCTGATTTGATCAGTTCGTACCAGCGGTCCGATGGCGACGGGTTTCGCCGGAGCTTTCGCAAGCTACTCCTTCAGACTGCGGCCCTTTCAGGGCTTTTTGCGATGGTTGGATTGCTGGCGATAGGTCACCTGTTGGATTGGCTTGGTAAGCCGCTCTATGCTGAACAGCAAGGCTTATTCGTCTGGATCCTGCTGGCTACGGTATTATATGCGCTAGGCATGGTTCCGCATTATGGTTTGTACGCCCAAGGGCGTGACAGGCCTATCATCCATAGCCACATTGCCAGTTTGCTAATATTCGTTCTGGCTACCTGGATTTTCGCGCAGTACCGGCCGCAGCTGGCTGTGCCGCTGGGGTTGTGCATCAGTTTCTTTTTCATCCTGTGTTGGAAGGCTTGGAGTTTCCATCGCCTGACTCCGGCGCCTTATCGTTTATTTCAATCCTGACTTCGGGCAGGAAGCAACCAAGGGACGCGTCAATGTTCACCAATAAGACCATTCTCATTACCGGTGGTACCGGCTCGTTCGGTAACACATTCGTGCCGATGACCCTGGCCAAGTACAACCCGAAGAAGATCATCATCTTCTCCCGTGATGAAATGAAGCAATGGGACATGGCGAAGAAATTCGAAGGCGATAAGCGCGTTCGGTTCTTTATTGGCGATGTTCGCGACAAAGAGCGTCTTTATCGCGCCCTTGATGGCGTTGACTACGTCGTGCACGCAGCTGCTACCAAGATCGTACCGACAGCGGAATACAACCCTTTCGAGTGCATCAAAACCAATATCAACGGCGCCATGAACCTGATCGACGCCTGTATCGATAAGGGCATCAAGCGTGTTGTCGCGTTGTCCACCGACAAGGCCAGTAGCCCGATCAACCTGTACGGTGCTACCAAGTTGGCGTCCGATAAATTATTCGTTGCCGGTAATTCATATGCAGGCGGCCACGAAACTCGCATGGCCGTCGTGCGTTATGGCAACGTCATGGGCTCGCGCGGCTCGGTCATCCCCTTTTTCATGTCCATCAAGGACAAGGGCGAGCTACCGATTACCGATGAGCGCATGACTCGCTTCATGATCTCGCTGGAGGAAGGGGTCGAGTTGGTTTGGCACGCTTTCGAGGATATGGAAGGCGGCGAAATTTACGTAAAAAAAATCCCTTCGATGAAGGTGACGGACCTCGCCCGCGTGGTCGCCCCGGACGCCAAGCAAAAGATCGTCGGCATCCGCCCGGGGGAAAAGCTGCACGAGCAGATGATCAGCGCCGAGGACTCCTATTACACCTACGAATATCCCGAGCATTTCAAGATCCTGCCGGTCATCAACGACTGGGCGACCTGCCCGAAACGTATCAAGGACGGCAAGAAAGTCGCGGAAGGGTTCGTCTACGCCAGTGATAACAATACCGAGTGGATGAGCGACGAGGATCTAGGCAACTGGATCACTGCCAACGAAGCGAAGATCGGGAGTATCTGATCCATGATTCCATACGGTCGCCAGGACATAACCCAAGCCGATATCGACGCGGTTGTCGGTGTACTGCAATCTGATTTCCTCACCCAGGGGCCAATGGTGCCTCGTTTTGAGCAACAGGTTGCTGCCCATGTGGGTGCTAGCCATGCGCTTGCAGTGAATAGCGCTACATCGGCGCTGCATATTGCATGCCTCGCCTTGGGGCTGGGTCCTGGTGATCGTTTATGGACGAGTCCCGTTACGTTCGTAGCTTCTGCGAATTGTGGTTTGTATTGCGGTGCCCAGGTTGATTTCGTTGATATCGATCCTCGAACCTACAACCTTTGCCCCCAAGCGCTGGAGCGCAAGCTGGTAAAGGCTGAGCGAGAGGGTACGCTGCCTAAGGTGGTCGTGCCGGTACACCTCTGTGGCCAGCCCTGCGACATGCAGGCAATCCATAGGCTCGCCAAGCGCTATGGCTTCATGGTGATTGAAGATGCCTCTCATGCCATCGGTGGAAAATACCAAGGCGAGTTCATCGGAAGCGGCAAATATAGCGACATCACCGTATTCAGCTTTCACCCGGTAAAAATCATCACTACCGCGGAAGGCGGGATGGCGTTGACCAATGATGCCGAACTGGCGAACAAGATGGCGCTTTTGCGCAGCCATGGGATTACTCGCGATCCGCAGCAAATGACTCACGAGTCCGACGGCCCTTGGTACTACCAGCAGATCGATCTGGGTTTCAATTACCGAATGACCGAACTGCAGGCGGCCTTGGGCGTCAGCCAGATGGAGCGTCTGGATCAATACATTGCTCGGCGTCACCAATTGGCGGCGCGTTATAACGATCTGCTCGCGGCGTTGCCCGTAACTGTCCCATGGCAACATCCCGACAGTTATTCAGGCCTGCACCTGTACGTGATTCGGCTACAGCTGGACAAGATCAGCAAGAGCCACCGTCAAGTGTTCGAATCCCTGAGGGAGCAGGGGATTGGGGTGAACCTGCATTACATTCCTGTCCATACGCAGCCGTACTACGCACAGATGGGGTTCAAGCCGGAAGATTTCCCGGTAGCCCAGGATTACTATCGCGAAGCTATCAGCATTCCGATGTTCCAGACCATGAGTGATGAACAGCAAGACCAGGTGGTAGCTGCCATTAATCAGGCAGTGAACGCATGAAACTTGCCGTCATTCCTGCCCGGGGCGGCAGCAAGCGAATCCCGCGAAAAAACATCAAGATGTTTTGTGGCAAGCCAATGATCGCTTGGTCAATCGAGGCGGCGCTCGAGAGTGGCTGTTTTGATAAGGTCATTGTGTCTACGGATGACGAAGAGATTGCCGGTGTTGCGCGTGATTGCGGAGCCAGCGTTCCATTCATGCGTCCAGCTGAGTTGGCTGACGACTACACCGGAACAATACCGGTTATTCAGCAAGCAATTGAACGTCTCAGGGCTGATGGGTTTGAAGCCCAGCAGGTTTGCTGCCTTTATGCGACAGCCCCGTTCGTCAGCCCTGAAGATTTGCAGCGAGGTCTGGCGACTCTTGAGCGAACGGGCAGCCAATACGCATTTTCAGTTACCAGCTATGCATTCCCAATTCAGCGAGCGATTCGCCTGACTGAAAACGGAGGTGTGGAAATGTTCCACGCCGAGCACTTCAACACTCGCTCCCAGGATCTGGAGGAGAGCTACCACGACGCCGGGCAATTCTATTGGGGGCTGGCAAGTGCTTGGCTGGCTGGGCATGTGATTTTCAGCCCAGCGTCCAGCGCCGTGGTGCTGCCGCGCCACCGCGTGCAAGACATCGATACCCCAGAAGATTGGGTTCGTGCTGAATGGATGTATAAAGCCTTTCAAGCGGAAAGCGCCAAAGCATGAAAGGCATGAAGGTCGTATTCAGAGCCGACGCCTCGCTGCAGATTGGCAGTGGGCATGTAATGCGTTGCTTGACCCTGGCTGAAGCCCTACGTGCAGAAGGCGCTACATGCTATTTCATTTGTAGGGAGCACCCAGGGAATCTGCTTGATTTCATTCGGAGTAAGCATTTCGAAGCGTTTAGTCTGGACGCGACGGAGGCCGCTGACCCTGATGTCTCCCTAGCTTCGCAGGAAAGCCAATTGGCTCACTCCGCTTGGCTCGGAGCGCCCCAATCCCAAGATGCCAGCGAGTGCGCTGCTCTGTTAGGCAACTTAATGCCCGACTGGTTGGTGGTGGATCACTACGCTTTGGATGCCAGGTGGGAAACCGCCCTGAAAAAATACTACAACGAACTTTTGGTAATAGATGACCTTGCGGATCGTCCGCATGTTTGCAAAATACTTCTCGATCAAAACCACGGGCGTACGGAACGAGACTACATAGAGCTGGTGCCTGATAGCTGCCAGATACTGGCTGGTGCACGATTTGCCCTATTGCGCCCGGAGTTTGCCCAGCTGCGTAAGCGAAGCCTTGAAAGACGAAACTCCCCAGTGCTCCAGCATCTGCTGATTACGATGGGAGGCGTTGACCAAGCAAATGCCACGGGACTTATATTGCAAGCCCTGCGAGTCTGCCCTCTGCCTGACGATTGCCGGATAAGTGTAGTCATGGGGCTTAAGGCTCCTTGTCTGGCATCGGTAAGCGAAATCGCGGCGACCATGCCTTGGCCTACCGAAGTGTTGGTTAACGTGACTGATATGGCCGAACGCATGACGTCGGCAGACCTAATCATCGGTGCCGCCGGCAGTACCTCTTGGGAGCGCTGTTGTTTGGGGGTACCGACAATCATGGTGGTGTTGGCGAATAATCAGAAGCCTGGGGCAGAGGCGCTTTTGCGTTCCGGCTGCGTCGTACTCATTGGGCAACCACACGATATTCCCGAACGCTTACCGGCTGCCATATTCGATTTAGCACAAGGCAGTTCCTTGTCGGAGCTAAGCCGGCAGGCAAAGAACGTCTGCGACGGTTTAGGTGTTGAGCGGCTGTTCGGGAGCATGAGTAATGGATAACGTGCAGCGGGCGTCATCTATCCGGAAGATGACGGCAGACGATTTGGACGTTGTACTTGCCTGGAGGAATCATCCGGATATACGTCGTTTCATGTATACCCGGCATGAGATCAAGCTTGAAGAGCACCATGCCTGGTTCAAGCGTGCCTCCGTTGATTCGAGCAAGCATTTGTTGATTTTTCAAATAGACGGCGCAGCCCAAGGCTTCGTGAATATAACCGAGCTCGGCGTACCTGGAGTCGCTGACTGGGGGTTCTACATCGCGCCTGAAGCAGAGAAGGGCACAGGCCGAGAATTGGGAAAAGCAGCGCTGGATTACGCGTTTAAAATTCTCCATCTGCATAAGATCTGCGGACAAGCGCTTGTCTATAATGAACGCTCAATCAAATTTCATCTTGGTATGGGTTTTCAGCAAGAAGGTGTTCTTCGTGATCAACATTACGACGGCGAAAACTATCATTCAGTTATTTGCTTTGGATTATTGAGCGCCGAATGGCAGCCAGAAGAGAGTCAATCGTATGCGAAATCCTAGTATCAATATAGCCGGCAGAAAAATTGGCGCAGACGAGCCCCCGTATATTATTGCAGAGCTGTCCGCCAATCATAATGGCAATTTTGAGACTGCAAAGCGGATTATGGAAGAGGCCAAGAAGGCGGGCGCCGACGCGATCAAGCTGCAGACATATACCGCTGACACTATTACGTTAGATTGCGATTCGGCCGATTTCCAGATTCGTGGTGGGTTGTGGGATGGGCGGACATTGTATGAGCTTTATAAAGAAGCCCACATGCCCTGGGAATGGCATGCTCCGCTTTTTGATTATGCCAGAAAACTCGATATCACTATTTTTAGCTCGCCTTTCGATTCCACGGCCGTTGATCTTCTCGAAAGTCTCAATGCGCCTGCTTATAAAATTGCTTCGTTCGAAGCGATTGACCTGCCGCTAATAAAATATGTGGCCAGTACAGGCAAACCGATGATCATCTCTACCGGGATGGCAGACGCAAATGAGATAGCTGAGGCTATTGAGGCCGCGCGCGAGGGCGGTTGCAAGGAACTGGCTGTCCTTCATTGTGTTAGTGGTTATCCAGCTCCGGCAAAAGATTATAACTTACGTACTATTCCGGATATGATCCATCGCCATGGTTTGGTAACTGGGTTATCTGACCATACATTAGACAACACAACGGCGATTACCAGCGTTGCACTCGGAGCGTCGATTATTGAGAAACACTTTACCCTTGATCGAAGTGGTGGCGGTCCTGATGACAGTTTTTCCCTCGAGCCTGCAGAGCTTGTGGCGCTGTGTCGGGATAGTAAAACGGCATGGGCAGCTTTGGGCAAGGTTGACTATGGCCGCAAGTCTAGCGAGCAAGGAAATGTGCAATTCCGGCGTTCTTTGTATTTCGTGGAGTCGTTAAAGGCAGGGGACGTTATTACCGAAAATTCAATCAGGAGCGTTCGGCCGGGTTTCGGGCTTGCGCCTAAGAATCTCAGCCGTCTTGTAGGTAAAACAGTTATTCGAGATGTCAGTCGCTATACTCCAGTGACTGCTGTTGATATTGGTGAAGGCTAATGTCGTTATATTCGAACCGAAAGGAGGCAACAGTTTGAAGCGCCGAATAAAAAATATCCTTTTGTTTCTGATGACGTTTTTTGAAACTATGTTTTCATTGAGCTTGGTATTGATATATTCGCGGAAAGTCTCGCTTGGTCATGTCGCGCAGCGGAACAAAATTTTTATTTTGGGAAATGGTCCTTCCTTAAAGGATGACTTAAAGGGAGTCATCGCGCTTAGCGCTCGTGAAGAGATCGATGTCTGCGCTGTTAATGATTTCGCTTTTTCTGACGTGTTTTTTGATATTCGTCCGAGTATCTACGTGTTGGCCGATCCCGGCTACTGGGCAGACAATGTCGGGGAGGATCTTAGTGTTCGCAGAGCACGACTATTGGAAATATTTTCTGAGCGTGTCACTTGGCCGATGCAAGTAATGTTGCCTATTGATGCGCGTAAAAGTTCAATATTTAATAATTTGATCTCGGGTGCGGTTACTTATAGTTTTTATAATCGTACTCCGCTGAGCGGGTTTAAATGGTTGATTTTTCGATTCTTCGATCTCGGGGTTGGCATGCCGCCTCCTTACAATGTGCTAATCGCGGCAATAACGCTTAGCCTTTTGAAAGGCTATAAGCAGGTATTTATTTTAGGCGCCGATCATTCTTGGCATGAAGAGCTAAGCGTCGCAACCGGAAAGAAGGTGCAGGTTGCTCAGAAACATTTTTACGACAATAAAGTCGAGCAAAAGCCTGTGTATAAAGAGGCCGGCGAGACGTTTACGATTGGAGACTTGTTCATTCGATGGGGGAAAGTATTTAAGATGTATGAGACGCTCTACCTATATGCGAAGCATAAGAATTCTCAAGTATATAACTTGAGCAGCAAAACCTACATTGATGCTTTTCCTCGCTCAAGTCTTGACGAGTTTCGCGATCTATGAAGCTGCGTGGCTTCTTCATAGGTATTGCTATGTGCTATGTGTTGTTTGCCTTGCTGAGCTTGGTATACGGTGTTTTTGCATACAGAGCGGCGGCGGTTTTTTGCGGTTGTCTGATACTATTCTATATGCTGAAGAGTAGGTTGGCCGAACTCCGGCTGGGAGGCTTGTTAGTTTTTCTTGTTTTAATTATTGCAGTCTTCTCCTTGTTTAGTTTGCAGTCATCCGAAGGGCGTAGTTTGTTTTCGGTTATGGTGTTTATAGGAGCGCTTGGTGTAAGTTGGTTTTCGTTGGCAGCTCGCTGCACTTTTCACCTATATGAACTACCTTTTTATATAATTTTGGGCGCTACTCTGATTTTATTTTTGGTTTTTGGGTATGGTCCTGCAGAATTCAACACTGTACTTGCAGGTTATAGCCGAAACGGCTATTCGGCCATATTGTTAGCTTTTGCCGGGGGCTATATTTTTTCCAGGATATACAGAGGTAAAAGAATTTCCTTGGTGCTGATGATGTTGGTTCTCATATCTAGCTTCCCTCTGTACGGTCGAAGTGGAATTGCCATGGCTTTTTCCTTGTTTATAGTCGTTCTCTGCTATAGAAGTCTGAGGGTGGCTGCTCTGGTTGGCGGGGCCGGCATTCTGTGTGCTTTATCTAGCCTAGATATAATTGAGAGCTATATCTACGGCGCAACGAATTTTTCAGCCGGTATGGATAGTCCTCGATCCGAAATGCTGCTCCAATATCTAGACTCCATAAATGGGTTGGGACTGCTCACTGGGTTGGATCTTAGTCAGGTTCCTTTAATTTTTGAATATAATAATAATCCACATAACGCCTTCCTCTTGCTGCATTCGTATTATGGCATCTCGATGATTCTGCTGATATGCTTAATCGCTATTTCGCTTTTCAAGTTGTTTGTAGAGAAGAAGTTTGCACTCCTTGCTATCGCGGTATTATTTTTATGTAGGGCGTTGTTTGATATTATTTATTTGTTTGGTTTGTTTGATTATCTTTTGTTTCCGCTTTTGTTTTATTGGTTTTTTGCGAAATATTTCCGAAGTTCCGGCTCCGTTTCAACTCCTTTAGGGGTGAGATAAGATGGGTGTTTTTAAACGTTTTATAAAGTCACATAGAGGGTTTTATCTGTCTCTGCGCGAGTTAATTATGCGCTATCGGAAGTTTCGTTACGGCTGGGGCGGTGTGTCGATAACTACTTGGATGGTAGCTAGGCAAAAATATATATCCAGAGATTTTAGTATTGGAGATTACGGATTTGTTGGGCGTGATTGTACTATCTATCCTAAGGTGAGTGCTGGAAGGTTTGTGCTGATAGCGCCTGAGGTTTCAATCTTGGGAGGAGACCATGAATACAAAATGGTCGGAGTGCCTATCTGCTTTTCGGGTAGAGAATTTATTCCGCCGACCACAATAGGCGATGACGTATGGATAGGGATGTCTGCGAAGTTGATCGCTGGTGTTACCATTGGTTCTGGTGCCATCGTTGCGGCGGGGGCTGTAGTTACACATGACGTACCGCCTTTTGCCATAGTTGCTGGAGTGCCTGCAAAAATAATTCGCTATCGATTTGAGCGCGAGGATGATAGGGCTTCGCATTTGAAGGCGCTTTCTAAAATACGCTCTTACGGTGAGCTGGTAACGGATCTTAATTGATGGAGGTGTCAATCGTGAAGAAAGCACTAATTACTGGTGTGACCGGGCAGGACGGTTCTTACCTTGCCGAGTTTCTACTCGCGAAGGGCTATGAAGTTCATGGCATAAAGCGCCGTGCGTCATCATTTAATACTCAGCGCGTCGATCATATCTATCAAGATCCACATGTGAATAATCGGAACTTTGTTCTTCATTATGGCGATTTGACCGATTCTTCGAACCTGACTCGGATTATTCAAGAGGTGCAGCCTGACGAAGTTTACAATCTCGGGGCGCAATCTCACGTTGCAGTTAGTTTCGAGTCTCCAGAATACACCGCCGATGTTGATGCAATGGGTACACTTCGCATCCTCGAAGCCATTCGTCTACTAGGTTTGGAGAAAAAAACTCGTTTCTATCAGGCATCGACATCCGAATTGTACGGTTTGGTTCAGGAAACGCCTCAAAAGGAAACAACACCTTTCTATCCGCGCTCTCCATACGCGGTGGCCAAGCTCTACGCGTACTGGATAACCGTCAACTATCGTGAGGCGTACGGGATGTACGCATGCAACGGCATCCTGTTCAATCATGAATCTCCACGCCGTGGCGAAACCTTTGTTACGCGTAAAATCACCCGCGCTTTGGCAAATATCTCGCAAGGCTTGGAGCAATGTCTGTTCTTAGGCAATATGGATGCTTTGCGAGATTGGGGGCATGCGAAGGACTATGTCCGCATGCAATGGATGATGCTGCAACAAGAGCACCCTCAAGATTATGTAATTGCTACAGGTGTCCAATATTCTGTACGAGATTTTGTGCGCTGGTCTGCCGCTGAGCTTGGCGTCACGTTGCGCTTTGAAGGTGAAGGTGTGGAAGAGCGCGCGATAGTTGAACGCGTAGATGGAAATCTAGCCCCTGCGCTGAAGACTGGAGACGTGATCGTCTGTGTAGATCCGCGCTACTTCCGGCCTACCGAGGTCGAAACTTTGTTGGGTGATCCTAGTAAAGCTAAAAAAGACCTCGGTTGGGTACCTGAAATCACAGTGCAGGAAATGTGCGCAGAGATGGTCCGTGAGGACCTTAAGGCGGCCCAGCGTCATGCCTTGCTCAAGCAACACGGCCATGATGTCCCGGTCGCTTTGGAGAACTAATGATGCCCCGCGAATTGAACCAGACCGTTTTCGTCGCAGGCCATCGAGGCATGGTGGGTTCCGCTATCGTGCGCCGGCTCCAGGCTCTTGGCTATCGCTCTGTTCTCTGCGCTGGTCGGGAAGAGCTGGATTTACTCGATCAGCAAGCGGTTCATGCATATTTTTCAAAAAATCGGATTGACCAGGTCTATCTTGCGGCAGCTAAGGTAGGGGGTATCCAAGCCAATAATACGTACCCTGCGGATTTTATTTATGAAAATCTGACGATACAAGCGAATGTGATCCAGGCTGCGCACCTATCTAACGTTCAGAAATTACTGTTTCTTGGGTCGTCCTGCATTTATCCGAAGCAGGCTAAGCAACCGATGCAGGAAAACGCTTTGCTTACTGGTTTATTAGAACCGACTAACGAGCCCTATGCGATCGCCAAAATTGCTGGGATCAAGTTATGCGAGAGCTATAATCGTCAGCACGGTCGTGACTATCGCAGCGTCATGCCAACCAATCTGTACGGGCCGCATGATAATTACCATCCTGAAAATAGCCACGTGATTCCGGCCTTGCTTCGTCGTTTTCACGAGGCGGTGCAAGCCAGTCAAGGGGAGGTTGTTATCTGGGGAAGCGGCAATCCGATGCGGGAGTTTTTACACGTCGATGACATGGCCGCGGCTAGCGTACATGTGATGGAGCTTGATCAAAACACGTATCAGGCCAACACTCAGCCCATGCTGTCGCATATTAATGTCGGGACGGGAGAAGACTGCACCATACGTGAGCTTGCACAAACAATCGCCAAGGTTACTGGTTTTAAAGGACAACTCTCTTTTGATGCAAGCAAGCCTGACGGTGCGCCGCGTAAACTAATGGACGTCTCTCGTCTTCGCGCGTTGGGTTGGCAAGCTACGATTGGTCTCGAGGAAGGGCTTAGCGATGCCTATCAATGGTTCGTAGAGCATTGGCTGGAGGCTAGGAAGTGATGGCTGTGTGGCTGGTTTCTCGCGATCATTAGCCTTGCAAAAACAGAAATAGCAGCACCCTGATAGCGTCAGTAAGGACAACCTTCAATGTTTCTTCCGGTAATCATGGCAGGCGGTACGGGATCCCGCCTCTGGCCGCTTTCTCGCCAGCTTAATCCCAAGCAGTTCCTGCCTTTGGTTGATACTGAGCGGTCGTTGCTGCAGTCCACAATTCAGCGGCTGGACGGGCTGAATCACGAGCTCCCCTTGCTGATTTGCAACGAACAACACCGATTCCTTGCGGCGGAACAACTCCGGCAGATGGAGATGGACCAAGCCAAGATTTTGCTTGAGCCGGTGGGACGCAATACTGCTCCAGCTATCGCGCTGGCGGCGTTGGAGGCCACCGCTTCCGGAGTTGACCCGGTTCTGCTGGTTCTTCCCGCAGATCATCTTATTAAGAACGTTGGGGCATTTCATGCCAGCATCGCTTGTGCTTTAGCTTTGGCTGAGACGGGAAAATTAGTCACGTTCGGGATAGTGCCTACCCACCCAGAAACGGGTTTCGGTTATTTGGAAAGGGGGAAAGAGATAGCCGAGGGTGCCTATGTTGTTAGCCGATTTGTAGAAAAACCTGACTCAGCTACGGCTCAGAAGTATCTGGACAGCGGAGAGTATTTTTGGAATAGCGGCATGTTCATGTTTCGAGCCAGTCGTTATTTACGGGAGTTAGAGCTCTTCGCGCCGGATATCCTTCGTTCCTGCCAGGCTTCGTTTGCAGGTGCGCAGCAGGATATGCATTTCACCCGCGTCAACGCTCAAGCGTTCAACGAATGTCCGGATATATCCATCGATTACGCCGTCATGGAGCGCACTTCTGATGCGGTAATGGTGCCTCTTGATGCTGGATGGAGTGACGTCGGATCGTGGTCGGCTCTCTGGGATACATCAGATAAAGATTGTAACGGAAACGTATCTAATGGGGATGTGCTCACCGAGCGAACGACTAACAGCTACCTACATGCAACTCATCGACTGGTGGCCGCCATCGGCGTTGATGACCTTGTTATTGTAGAAACCAAAGATGCGGTACTCGTGGCACACAAAAATGATGTTCAAGAAGTCAAGAAAATTGTTGACCAGCTAAAGAGCTGTAAGCGACCTGAGTATGCTAACCATCGTGAGGTCTATCGTCCTTGGGGAGTTTACGATTCCATCGATAACGGACCGCGCTATCAGGTAAAACGTATTACAGTAAATCCGGGCGCTAAACTATCTGTACAAATGCATCATCATCGGGCGGAGCATTGGATAGTCGTAAGCGGAACGGCTCAAGTAACCAACGGTGAGCGGACCTATTTGGTAACGGAAAATCAATCTACATACATAGCTGTCGGCCAGATTCATGCTCTGGAGAATCCTGGTGTGATTCCGTTGGAGCTAATAGAAGTCCAGTCCGGCACCTATTTAGGTGAAGATGATATCGTTCGCTTTGAAGATCGATACGGTCGCGTGAAGGATTGATGTTTTGAAGATTTCCATTATTACTGTTTCTTATAATAGCGCTTCCACGATTCGTGACACTATAGAATCAGTTCTTTCGCAGCGGTATGAAAATATTGAATATATCGTCGTGGATGGCGCCTCGAGCGACACGACCATGGCTATCGTTAATGAGTATGGAAGTAAGATAGCCAAAGTCGTTAGTGAGCCGGACAAAGGTATATATGATGCTATGAACAAAGGCATCTCTTTGGCGACAGGTGATATCATTGGGATCTTGAATTCTGATGATTTCTTCGAGACAGATGACGTTGTTGGTTCTGTTGCCAGTTGCTTCGCTTCGTCGCCAGAAAGTCAGCTTGTTTTTGGTGATATTGTTTTTGTTGATCCTAATGATTTAAATGCTGTGACCCGCTTTTACAGTGCAGGCCATTTCCGGTCTTGGAAGCTTCGTTTTGGTTGGATGCCACCTCATCCTGCGACGTTCATAAGGGCAGAAGCATATAAGTTAGCAGGGCCGTATTCGATGCTCTACAGGATTTCGGCTGATTATGAGATGTTTGTGCGATTGCTAGTGGTTCATAAGCTGCCCTTTGCCAGGCTTGATCAGGTATTAGTTCGGATGCGCGCCGGTGGGGTCAGCACCTCAGGTGTAAGGAGTAGTCTCCGCCTGAATAGAGAGATTGTTCAGGCTTGTAGGAGAAACGGCATCTACACGAATTTAGTAATGGTCCTGAGCAAGCTGCCTTTCAAGTTGGTTGAGTACTTCAAACGCCCCAAAGGAAATTCTCAATGACGCGCCTGTTGATCACGGGGGGGACTGGATTCGTTGGGGCTGCGCTTATTGAAAGAGCTAAGGCAGATTCTTGCTTTGAGATATGTGCCTCGGTTCGTACTGGACAGCAGGTATCTGGTGTCCGCACCTATCAAGTGCCGGATCTCAGTGCGACCACCTCTTGGACAGCAGCACTTGATGGGGTTGAAGTCGTTATTCATACGGCTGCGCGCGTGCATATAATGCACGACGCCTCAAGTGATCCTCTGAGAGAGTTTAGAGAAATCAATGTAGAAGGAACTTTAAATCTTGCACGTCAAGCTGCTGCAGCAGGTGTTCGGCGATTTATTTTCATAAGTTCCGTTAAGGTCAACGGAGAAAGTACCGAGCCGGGATATGCTTTCAAGCCGGACGATAAACCGAACCCGCATGATCCTTATGGTATTTCAAAAATGGAAGCCGAAGCAGCGCTTCTCCCACTTGGTGAGCAGGGGCAAATGGACGTAGTTATCATTCGTCCCGTTCTTGTTTACGGCCCAGGTGTCAAAGGCAATTTTCTCAGCATGATGAGATGGCTTAATAGGGGGGTACCTTTACCCTTGGGGGCCATTAAAAATATGCGAAGCTTAGTCGGGATTGATAATTTGGTTGACTTGATAGTGATCTGTATAGATCACCCGCTCGCAGCCAATCAAATTTTTCTCGTTAGCGATCGAGAGGATTTGTCGACAACTCAGCTGCTAACTAAACTTTCGATAGCACTTCATAAACCCTCGCGTTTAGTTCCCATTCCCTCTTATTTGATCGGCCATGTTGCGAAGCTGGTGGGAAGAAACGATATTTTCAAGCGTCTTTGCGGCTCTCTGCAGGTCGACACAAGTAAAACCCATGAGTTGCTGGGCTGGACCCCAAAAGTTAGCGTTGACCAAGGATTGAGAGACACTGTAAGCAATTTTTTGAATCAGGGTAAATAATGGGCTGGCAAATTTTTTTAATTATCTTCGCGGCGTCATCCTTGATGACATGGGTCCTGCGTCGTTATGCCTTGGCTCGAAGCATCATAGACATCCCCAACGCCCGTAGTTCCCATTCTGTACCAACCCCACGCGGCGGTGGCGTAGCCATTGTATTTAGTTTCCTAGCGGCGCTGCCAATATTAGCGGCTAACGAATCGCTGTCTTTGCACGCTATGTGGTCAATGCTAGGAGCGGGAGCTGTAGTCGCTGTGCTCGGTTTCCTCGATGATCATGGCCACATCGCTGCCCGTTGGCGCCTGTTGGGGCATTTCATAGCATCGGTATGGGCACTTTACTGGCTAGGCGGAATGCCGGTAATCACGATGTTTAACGTCGAAATCGACCTGGCTTGGCTTGGTCACGTCCTGGCAGTTCTTTACTTGGTGTGGATGTTGAATCTCTACAATTTTATGGACGGCATCGACGGTATTGCCAGTGTGGAGGCTATCTGCGTGTGCGTCGGGGCGTGTCTGCTTTACTGGCTGGGAGGTTTTGAATCTTTGATTATGGCTCCGCTATTGCTCGCTCTTGCGGTAGCTGGCTTTCTATATTGGAATTTCCCCCCAGCTCGCATTTTCATGGGAGACGCGGGCAGCGGATTTCTCGGTATCGTCTTGGCGCTCCTATCGCTGCAAGCAGCTTGGGCTTCACCCAAGCTACTTTGGGTTTGGTTTATTTTGCTCGGTGTATTTATTGTCGATGCAACGGTCACGTTGATACGACGTCTTCTTCGCGGCGACAAGGTGTACGAGGCTCATCGCAGTCACGCGTACCAGTTCGCTTCGCGTCAGTTCGGTCGCCATCTACCTGTGACCTTGGCGGTAATGGCAATCAATTTGTTATGGCTGCTGCCGTTGGCTGCATGCGTTGTATTGTTGGACATTGACGGAGCCTTGGCTTTGATAGTGGCTTATGTGCCATTGGTGATGCTTGCTGTCAGGTTTCATGCAGGCGAGCTTGAAAACGTCTGATTTCAAGCTAGGTTCGCTTTTTTTGGGTTATTGATTGTCCAACGCACGGTGATGTACCACCGGCGTACGGGCGGACGGGGTTTAGGAGCTGGCCAGGGTGCGGGAAGGATTCATGGATAAATTAAGAACAGTCTTGTTGGGATTGCCGAGGCGTCATAAGCGAGCAATTCAGGTAGCCATGGATATTGTGCTGGTCTGGATTGCGCTGTGGCTTGCATTTGTCGTGCGACTGGGTGTCGATGCGTTGATAGCGCCGATCGAAACGCATCTGTGGCTGTTCGCATCGGCTCCACTGGTCGCTATTCCTATTTTCATCCGTTTCGGCATGTACCGTGCTGTCATGCGTTACTTCGGTAACGATGCGCTGATCACAATCTGCAAAGCCGTGAGCCTTTCGGCGCTATTGTTAGCTCTTGTAGTGTATTGGTACAGCAACCATAAGACAGTTGTACCGCGCTCCATCATCTTCAATTATTGGTGGTTAAGCCTAATCATGATCGGCGGTTTACGCCTGATGATGCGTCAGTACTTCTTGGGCGACTGGTTCACCGCCGCCCAACATGTACCCTTCACCAATCGAGACGACGGTCTGCCCAAGGTCGCTATCTACGGCGCAGGCGCTGCAGGCAACCAACTCGTCGCCGCGCTGCGCATGGGCAGGGTGATGCGGCCCGTTGCGTTCATAGACGATGACAGCAGCATCGCCGATCGCGTCATCGCAGGGCTCCAGGTCTATCAACCCAACCACATTCAAAAAATGATCGATGCGACTGGCGCACAGGAAATACTGCTCGCCATCCCTTCTTCATCACGTGGTCGCCGTCGAGAAATCCTGACCCTGCTCGAAGGCTTCCCATTGCACGTACGCAGCGTCCCGGGCTTCATGGATCTGGCCAGCGGCCGGGTCAAGGTGGACGACATCCAGGAAGTGGATATCGCGGACCTTCTAGGACGTGATGCAGTGCCGGCGCAGCCTGATCTATTAGAACATTGCATCACAGGCCAGTCGGTCTTGGTCACGGGTGCTGGCGGTTCGATCGGCTCAGAGCTTTGCCGACAGATCCTTGCGCTGAAACCCACCACGCTGCTGCTTTTCGAGCACAGCGAATTTAATCTCTACAGCATTTTGTCCGAACTGGAGCCGCGAATCGCTCGGGAGTCTCTATCTGTTCGCCTATTGCCGATCTTGGGTTCGGTTCGCAACCAAGAGAAACTGCTCGATGTGATGAAGACTTGGAATGTCGACACGGTCTATCACGCAGCGGCCTATAAGCACGTACCAATGGTCGAGCACAACATCGCCGAAGGTGTCTTGAACAACGTAATCGGTACCCTGAACACTGCACAGGCTGCACTGCAGGCGGGTGTGTCGAACTTTGTCTTGATCTCCACCGACAAGGCCGTACGCCCGACCAATATAATGGGCAGCACCAAGCGGCTCGCTGAGCTGACACTACAGGCATTGAGTCGTGAATTGGCCCCTGTGCTGTTCGGTGACCAGGCCAACGTCTCACGAGTTAACAAGACCCGCTTCACCATGGTCCGCTTCGGTAACGTACTGGGCTCCTCCGGATCGGTTATTCCGCTGTTCCATAAGCAGATCAAATCCGGCGGGCCGTTGACCGTTACCCACCCCAAGATCACGCGATACTTCATGACCATTCCCGAGGCAGCTCAACTGGTGATTCAGGCGGGTTCCATGGGCTTGGGTGGAGATGTGTTTGTGCTGGACATGGGCGAGCCGGTGAAAATCGTTGAGCTGGCGGAGAAGATGATTCACTTGTCTGGCTTGAGCGTTCGATCCGAAAAGAATCCGCACGGTGATATCTCAATTAAATTCACCGGCTTGCGCCCCGGCGAGAAGCTTTATGAGGAATTGTTGATAGGCGACAATGTCGTCGCGACCCAGCACCCAATGATCATGAGCGCCAACGAAGACTTCCTGCCTTGGGATGTCCTCAAGCTAAGGCTGGCAGACCTGCTGACGGCCATCGAAGAAGATGATTACGCACGAGTCCGTCAGTTGCTTCGCGACACCGTCAGTGGTTACGCCCCGGACGGAGAAATTGTCGACTGGATTTACCAGCAGCGCCATCTCGAGCCCTGATTGTTACATACCTCGTAACGTACACACTTTTGACAGTTCCACACCATCGCCTAAGTTTGGGAAGCAGCTTCGGAAAAGCTGCTTCTCTCTCAACGATGTCATGGAGCGTCACTTATGCGTACAGGCTATTTCTACTCGCTGATTTTTGCCTTCCTCACCAGCGCCTCGATCGCTGTTATTGCTGCCCCAGCGGCCAAGCCGGAGTCGGTTGCTTCGCCGTCGGCGGTGGAGCAGCCAGTGAAAACGCAAGGAGCCAAGGTAGATCTGAACGGGGCAGATGCCGCAACGTTGCAGCGCGAGCTGTCAGGGATAGGCAAAGGCAAGGCCGAGGCGATTGTTGCCTATCGGGAGAGTAATGGGCCTTTTTCGTCGGTAGACGAACTGCTTGAGGTCAAGGGCATCGGCAAGGCGATCCTCGATAGGAATCGTGACAAGCTGGAAGTGAATTGAGGGTTGTTTAAGGAAGGCCAGTCAGATGACTGGCCTTTTACTATTTAGCATACACATCAGTGATTCATTTTTTGCAATTATTTAGGTTGTTTTTCCATAATGAACCAGCTGATATCATCTTGAGGGAAGTTTCTGTCGCGATGATAAACAAAGCCGTAGTCTACTAATACAAGGTCATTGTATGTATTCATTAGTTCGCCAGCAAAATCTCGTTTGAATAATTTGGACGAGTGACCGCGGTAGGACAGCTCTACCGGCGAAGGGTTGTAGTATTCCGCGATGACAATGTATTTTGATGAATTGTTGTACAGGGCTGCGTATGCCTCTGGCAGTTTCTCAGGGTTGATATGTATCAGAACGCCTTTGGTGAATGTAAGGTCCCATTTTCTCGGAGCTTCGAATTCAAATATAGATGTATTGAAAACTTCTGCCAAGGGATGGTTTTTTCTAAGCTCTGCGGCGGCGCTTGAATTAATCTCAACAGCAGATAAATGTGCTTTTGGAAGCAGTGTCTGCAATGCGTAAATATTAAGACCTCTATTAGCACCAAACTCAAGAACAGATTCTATTTTGGATGTTCTGTGGAGGACTTTTGAAAAAAAACTTGTATTGCTAGCAACCCAGTCCAATCCTTTGTTTCTCTCCGTGTATACGTCTCCGAACTCACCTTCCCAAAAAAGCTCTTGTTCAGTTCGCACGCCCATGTGTATCTCCCTTTTCTATTTGCTTGCATGACGGACAAGCCTAGCGAATTTGGACAGCTGAAAAGCTGTTCTGCTAAAAAACTGCCGAACTATACCAAAAGCGACTTCGAAAGTCTGGATACCTGCGGCGCGACCAACTACGCAACCACGAGAGACCTTCGGCCCGGGGCCGTTCTTGCTGTACCACCTCGATGGGCGACCGAGCGATCATCGTTTTTGGCGGTCCCTGGCTGGCCGCACGGGGTGGGTGCTTAGGCAAAGATTCTATGGATAAATCATTTAAGCCCAGCCCACCCGCTGGGCTTTTTCATTTCTGATATTTTGAGTCCATCTTTATAAGAGTGACCCCATGAGATTGTTCGGTCTGATTTTTGATTCATCGGCTTAACCTTGTCGTTATTGGCACGAATGCTGATTACCTAACGCCAACCGATTGTTCAACAATCCAAGGCCCCCCATGACCAACCCCCTTTCCCTAGCCGACCAGATCACCCTCGAACTCCGCGCCGACATCATCGGCGGCCGCCTCATCCCCGGCATGGCGCTGATCGAAAACAACCTGGTCTCAGCCTACAACGCTTCTCGCAACACCATTCGCGAAGCGTTACACCGTCTCGGTCAGGAGGGCTTGACCCGTTACGTGCGTAACAAAGGGGTCATGGTCCGCAGGTTGGGTGTTGACGACGTGCGAGACGTGTTCAAGGTCCGTCGCACCTTGGAACTGCAGGCCATTCTCACCAGCAAGCCATTGAGCGAATACCAGTCCGACCGCATGCTCGAAGCCTTGGAGGCCGCCGAGCTGGCTCGCGAGCGCGAAGATTGGCGAGCGGTGGGCACCCACGGTCTGGCCTTCCATCAACACATCGTGGGGCTGATGCGCAGTCCCTTGCTCGATGAGTTTTTCACCAACGTAGTCGCACAGTTGCGTTTGGTGTTTTGTTCCGCCCCCGATGAGGCGCGTTTCCAGGCGCCGTGGCTTGCCCGTGACCGGCAGATCCACGATTTGCTGGCCGAAAGTAACAAGCGCGCTGCCCACGACGAGTTGAGCCTTTACCTCGACGATTCCGAGCAGTTGCTTCTGCATCTACTGACTCCCGCCAACCCTCACTGATCAAAGGACCCGCGCCATGTACAAAGACTACCCAGCCGCCTACCAGGTCAGCAAAGGCTCCGCCCTGCAAGTGGACAAACCCTTCTACGACCGCATCCGCACCGAGCAGGACAAGCGCACGCTGATCGAGCAGTTCGAAGTACCCATCCGCACCGGCCGTGCCTGGCATGTGCCGGCCGGTCATGTCTTCCGTGTGACAACCCCGGTCGGTCCGCAAGTGGGGGACTTCAACGTCTGGAATGCGAACGATCCGCGGGAGCGCTTATGGGCGGCTCGTACTCGTCAGCTTCAAGGCGCTCATGTCAGCACCTATGATCGGTTGTGGTCGAACCTGCCATTCCTGCGGCCATTGGTAACGATCACCGATGACAGCTTGGCGGCTTACGGCATCGACGAACATGGCGGGCGCTTGCACGATTTGTTGGGGACGCGCTGTGACCCGTATGTGAACAAGATGCTGACCGGTGAGGATTTCCATCATCACTGTCACTCGAACCTGACCCGTGCGGTGTTGCCCCACGGCCTGACGGAGTTCGATGTGCATGACGTGTTGAATATCTTCCAATGCACCGGGCTGAATCATGACGACATGTATTTCATGAAGGCGTGTCCGGCGCAGAAGGGCGACTACCTGGAGTTTTTTGCCGAGATTGATTTGTTGTGTGCGCTGTCGACTTGCCCTGGCGGGGATCTGTCGCTGGCGATGTGGGGGCCGGAAGCGCAGGATCCTTTAAGCGTCTGTCGTCCGCTGGGGGTGGAGATTTATCGGTTGGAGGATTCGTTGCTGCAAGGCTGGAGTCAGCCGGAGCGGGCGGGATATAAAGGGCTGCATGGGTTGCATATTGCGAAGGCGGATTGGGAGAAATAACACTGCTGGCGCGGCAAGGCATTGCCCTCTGTGGCGAGGGGATTTATCCCCGCTGGGCTGCGTAGCAGCCCTCTACCTACAGAAGTGATCCTGACTCTAAAGCTGCGAGTCCAAACGTTTTGGGGCCGCTACGCGCCCCAGCGGGGATAAATCCCCTCGCCACAGAGTGATGCGCAGCAAGCAGATCAGCGATCCTTCGCCTCTTTCGCATCCATTTCCGCATTGCGCTCGGCAACACGCTTGCGCTGTTCGTCCGTCAGCTCAACCTTGTTGGCGGTGTCGCGCAGCATCATCAAACCACCCACGATCGAGCCGATGGCGACGATCAGGATTAACCAGGCATACCAGGGCATAGGGCTCTCCTTGAGGGGCAATGGCCAGACGAGTATTTCGCTGGTCATTGCCCGTACCACTTATGAGCGAAGACGGTTCGCAGTGGTTCCATACTACGCCGGTTATGCCTGGCTCACCTTATAGCCCGGTCAACATCGCATCGGCCGGAGCGTCTGCGCGTAACTGCGCGGTCAACACGAAGTACACGAAACCCACCGCCATGAAGCCGAGGAAGATCAAGCCGATCAGCGCATTGAACCAGGCCATCGCCACCAGGCACACCACGGCCAGGACCAAGGCAATCCCCGGGACTATTGGATAGCCCGGCGCGCGGAAGGTGCGTTCCAGGTTGGGCTCGGTTTTGCGCAGTTTGAACAGGCTGAGCATGCTCATGATGTACATGACGATGGCGCCGAACACGGCCATGGTGATCATCGCGGCGGTGAGGGTCATGCCGCCGAGGTTGATCAGGCCGTCGCTGTAGATGGCGGCGATGCCGATCAGTCCGCCGGCGATGATGGCGCGGTGTGGGGTTTGGAAACGCGAGAGTTTGGCGAGAGAGGCGGGGAGGTAGCCGGCGCGGGCCAGGGCGAAGAATTGGCGCGAGTAGCCGAGGATGATGCCGTGGAAGCTTGCCACCAGGCCGAACAGGCCGATCCAGACGAGCATGTGCAGCCAGCCGGAGCTTTCGCCGACCACGGCTTTCATGGCTTGGGGCAGCGGGTCGTTGATGTTGGACAAGGTGCTCCAGTCACCCACGCCGCCGGCAAAAAACATCACGCCCATGGCCAGAACCACCAGGGTCAGGATGCCGCTGATGTAGGCTTTCGGAATCGTGCGTTTCGGGTCCTTGGCTTCTTCGGCGGCCATGGCGGCGCCTTCGATAGCGAGGAAGAACCAGATCGCGAAGGGGATCGCTGCAAACATCCCGGCAATGGCGGGTGCGCCGAACACGTCGGAGCCGGCCCAGCCGTTCAGGGCGAAGTTGCTGAAGCTGAACGCCGGCGCTACCACGCCCATGAACACCAGCAACTCGGCGACGGCCAGTACGCAGACGATCAGTTCGAAGGTTGCGGCCAATTTCACGCCGAGGATGTTCAGGCCCATGAAGACGATGTAGGCGCCGACGGCAGCGTGTTTCGGGTCGAGCGCCGGGAATTGCACGTTCAGGTAGGCGCCGATGGCCAGCGCGATAGCGGGCGGGGCGAAGACGAATTCGATCAACGTCGCGAGTCCGGCGATCAAGCCGCCTTTTTCGCCAAAGGCCCGGCGGCTATAGGCGAACGGTCCGCCGGCGTGGGGAATGGCGGTGGTCAGTTCAGTGAAGCTGAAGATGAAGCAGGTGTACATGGCCGCGACCATGAACGATGTCACCAGAAAGCCCAGCGTGCCGGCGACGCCCCAGCCGTAGCTCCAACCGAAATATTCGCCGGATATCACCAGGCCGACGGCGATGCCCCATAAGTGCAGGGTGCCCAGGGTGGGTTTTAGTTGTGTGTTCATGGGTGGCTCCCCCTCGATAAGTAGCAAAAGCGCTGGAGGAGGGCAGTGCAGTGGACGTGCCAGTATGGTTCGGGCGGTCGTAATGGGGAGAATCGTGTCGTATCGGGGATGTTCGCGGCTGGATTGCCTGGGTTTGTGCCCCAGTTCGGAGCGTCGGTGCCTGGGCTGGCCTCATCGCGAGCAAGCTCGCTCCCACAGGGGGATCTTTAGTGGCTCCGAATTTTCATTCCCAGCCCGAGCAATGTGGGAGCGAGCTTGCTCGCGATGAGGTCCACCCGGGCAACCAAGAAACCAGTTTTTACAGATTCTTTATTCCCCCACCCCACCCTTGATCTCGCACCTTTACACCCTCCCTGCCGACAATCCCTCCACACACGGCACGACGCCGTACCACGGAGAAATCCCATGAGTGTTCTGGACGGGGTGTCGCTGCTGCTGGCAGTGGCGCTGTTCATTTATCTGTTGGTTGCGCTGTTGCGCGCGGACCGGGGTTAGGAGCGGCTATGCAGGGTTATGACTACGGGCTGATCCTCGGCTTTTTCGCGCTGGTGCTGATCCCCGCGCCTTTCCTGGGGCGGTTCTACTATCGGGTGATGGAAGGCCAGCGCACCTGGCTCTCACCCGTGCTGGGGCCGGTGGAAAGGTGTTGTTACAAGGTGGCTGGCGTCGATCCGACCACCGAGCAGAGTTGGCAGAAGTACACCCTGGCGTTGCTCGCCTTCAACCTGGCGGGTTTCGCCTTGTTGTTCGCCGTGCTCCTGTTACAGGGGCATTTGCCGCTCAACACTGAAAACCTGCCCGGCATGGAATGGACCCAGGCGTTCAACACGGCGGTCAGTTTCATGACCAACACCAACTGGCAGTCCTACAGCGGCGAGGCGTCCCTCAGTTACTTGAGCCAGATGATCGGCCTGACCGTGCAGAACTTCGTCAGCGCCGCCACGGGCCTGGCCGTGCTGGTTGCGCTGTGCCGTGGGATCGGGCGCAAGTCCGCCACGACCCTGGGCAATTTCTGGGTCGACATGACCCGTGCCACGCTCTATGGGTTGTTGCCGCTGTGCCTGTTGCTGGCGTTGTTCCTGGTCTGGCAGGGCGTGCCGCAGACCTTAGCGCATTATGTGCATGGGGTGACGATGCAGGGCGTCGATCAGGTGATTCCTCTCGGTCCGGCGGCCAGCCAGATTGCGATCAAGCAACTGGGCACCAACGGCGGTGGTTTCTTCGGCGTCAATTCGGCGCACCCGTTCGAGAACCCGACCGCTTGGACCAATCTCTTCGAAGTCGCGTCGATCATCCTGATCCCGGCGGCGCTGGTGTTCACCTTCGGTCATTACGTCAAGGATCTGCGCCAGAGCCGGGCGATTATCGCCTGCATGCTGGCCTTGTTCCTGATCGGCGGGGCGACGTCGCTGTGGGCCGAATACCAACCCAATCCAGCCCTCAACGACGCAGCCGTCGAACAAACTGCGCCGCTGGAAGGCAAGGAGGCACGCTTCGGCACCACCGCCACGGTGCTCTGGTCGGTGACGACCACGGCGGCGTCCAACGGCTCGGTCAACGCCATGCACGACAGCCTCAATCCGCTGAGCGGGATGGTGGCGCTGATGAACATGATGGTCGGCGAAGTGATCTTCGGCGGCGTCGGCGCCGGGCTCTACGGGATGCTGCTGAACGTGTTGATCGCGGTGTTTCTCGCGGGGTTGATGATCGGTCGCACGCCGGAATACCTGGGCAAGAAGCTCGGCGCCCGGGAAGTGCAGTTGCTGGTGGTGACGCTGCTGGTGATGCCGGTGAGCGTGCTGGTGCTCGGCGCCATCGCCGCGAGCCTGCCCGGCCCTGCGGCGGCGGTGAGCAACCCTGGCGCCCACGGTTTCAGCCAGTTGCTTTACGCCTACACCTCGGCGGGGGCGAACAACGGTTCGGCGTTCGCCGGTTTTGGTGCCAACACGCCGTTTCACAACCTGATGCTGGGCCTGGGCATGTTGATCGGCCGCTTCGGCTACATCCTGCCGGTGCTGGCGTTGGCTGGCAGCCTGGCCCTGAAGAAAACCGCGCCCATCGGCCAGAACAGCTTTCCCACCCATGGCCCGCTGTTCGTGACGCTGTTGACCGTGACCATCCTGTTGGTCGGCGGCTTGACCTTCCTGCCGACGCTGGCTCTCGGCCCGATCGCCGAACACTTGAGCCTGGGTTTCTGAGGAGTTGATGATGAACATGCCAATGAGCAAGACCGTCGTCGCCAAGGCGCCGGAGCAAGCCAAAACCAATCTGTCAGCCCTGTGGCGGCCAGCGCTGGTGCAAGCGTTCGTCAAGCTTGACCCGCGCCAGTTGCACCGTGCGCCGGTGATGCTGGTGGTGGAGCTCACCGCGATCCTCACCACCGTGTTGTGCCTGGTTCCCGACAGCGCCGTGCCGACTTTCGTGGCCGCGCAAATCGCCCTGTGGCTGTGGTTCACCGTGTTGTTCGCCAACTTCGCCGAAGCCTTGGCCGAAGGTCGGGGCAAGGCCCGTGCCGACAGCCTCAAGGCCGGCAGCGAAGGCTTGAGCGCTCGTCGCCAGACCGCGGACGGCTTTGAGGTGGTGCCCGCCACCCGCCTGCGCAAGGGCGATGTCGTACGGATCGAGGCAGGGGAGATGATCCCCGGTGATGGCGAAGTTATCGAAGGCATCGCGGCGGTCAATGAAGCCGCGATTACCGGGGAATCGGCGCCGGTGATCCGTGAGTCTGGCGGCGATCGCTCGGCGGTCACCGGCAACACGCGGCTGGTCTCCGACTGGTTGCTGGTGCGCATCACCAGCAATCCCGGCGAGTCCACCCTGGACCGCATGATCGCCCTGGTTGAAGGCGCCAAACGCCAGAAGACCCCGAACGAAGTGGCGCTGGATATCCTGCTGATCGGCCTGACGCTGATCTTCCTGCTGGTGGTGGTGACGCTGCAGCCGTTCGCGCATTTCGCCAACGGCAGCCTGCCGCTGGTGTTCCTGGTGGCGCTGTTGGTGACGTTGATCCCCACCACCATCGGCGGATTGCTGTCGGCCATCGGCATCGCCGGGATGGACCGCCTGGTGCGCTTGAACGTGATCGCCAAGTCCGGCCGCGCGGTAGAGGCGGCAGGGGATGTGCACGTGCTGATGCTGGACAAGACCGGCACCATCACCTTTGGCAATCGCCGCTGTGCCGCGGTCTATGCGGCCCCAGGCGTAAGCGCCAAGGCGTTGGCCGAAGGCGCCTTGTTCGCCTCCCTGGCTGACGACACGGCCGAGGGCAAGTCCATCGTCGAATACCTACGCGGGTTGCATCCGCAGGCCGAACCCGCTCTGGACGCGCTGACCGCCGTGCCCTTCAGCGCCGAAACCCGTTTGTCCGGCGTGGATTATCAAGGACGCGTTTATCGCAAGGGCGCGGTGGATTCCCTGTTGAGTTTCATCGGCCTGCCCCGTGACGGGCTGCCCACTGCACTGGCGCGGGAAGTCGACAAGATCGCCCAGAGCGGCGGCACGCCGTTGCTGGTCTGCGTGGACGGCAAATTGCTCGGCGCCATTCACCTCAAGGACGTGGTCAAGCCCGGTATCCGCGAGCGCTTTGCCGAGCTGCGCAAGCTGGGGATCCGCACGGTGATGGTCACGGGCGATAACCCGCTCACTGCCGCCGCGATTGCTGCCGAAGCGGGCGTGGATGATGTGCTGGCCGAGGCCACGCCGGAGAAAAAACTGGCGCGTATCCGCCATGAGCAGAACGATGGCCGGCTGGTCGCCATGTGCGGCGACGGCGCCAACGACGCTCCGGCCCTGGCCCAGGCCGATGTGGGCATGGCGATGAACGACGGCACCCAGGCCGCGCGCGAGGCGGCCAACATGGTCGACCTCGACAGCGATCCCACCAAGTTGCTGGACGTGGTGCAGATCGGCAAGGAATTGCTGGTCACCCGTGGCGCGCTGACCACGTTCTCCATCGCCAATGACATCGCCAAATACTTCGCGATCCTGCCGGCGCTGTTCGCCTCGATCTATCCGCAGCTTGGCGTGCTGAACGTCATGCACCTGAGCAGCCCGCAGAGCGCGATCCTCTCGGCCATCGTCTTCAACGCCTTGATCATCGTCGTGCTGATCCCCCTGGCCCTGCGCGGCGTGCGGGTGCAGGCAGCGAGCGCGGCGGCCTTGCTGCGGCGCAACCTGCTGATCTACGGCCTGGGCGGGATCGCGGTGCCGTTCGTGGGGATCAAGGCGATTGATTTGTTATTGACGGGTCTGCACTTGGTTTGAGCCTTGGGTGTGAGTTCTTTTGTGGCGAGGGGATTTATCCCCGCTGGTCTGCGAAGCAGACCCAAGATTGTGATTGCGGTAGTCAGACATGAATGTGGCGGTTCTTTTGGGGCTGCTGCGCAACCCAGCGGGGATAAATCCCCTCGCCACAGATGTGTATCCATCACAGTGTGTTTTCAATGAGGATTTTGAGATGTTCACCCTGATTCGCCCGGCCTTGAGCCTGTTGTTATTGATGACGCTGCTCACCGGCGTCGCCTACCCATTGCTCGTCACCGGCGTGGCGCAAGTCGCCTTCCCGGACCAGGCCAACGGCAGCCTGATTCATGATGCCGACGGCAAGGTCCGTGGATCCCGGCTGATCGCCCAGGATTTCACCGGCGATGGCTGGTTCCATCCGCGCCCCTCGGCAGGTGCCTTCGCCACAGTGGCCAGCGGCGCGAGCAATTTTTCGCCCAGCAACCCGGCGCTGGCCACCCGCGTGATCGATGACGCCCACAAGCTGCAAGTGTCCGGCCAGGGCCCGGTGCCCCTGGCGCTGCTGACCACCTCCGGCAGTGGGCTGGATCCGCACTTGCCTCCGGCGGCGATTGCCTATCAACTGGCGCGTGTCGCCGCCGCCAGGAATGTGCCGGTGTCGACGTTGCAGCAGTTGCTCGATGACAACACCGAGCAGCCCTTGGTGGGCCCGCCGGTGGTGAACGTGCTGGCGCTGAACATGGCCCTGGAAAAAATATAGAACCTGTGGGAGCGAGCTTGCTCGCGATAGCGGTGGGTCAGTCAATGACAGTGGCGGCTGAACGACCGCCATCGCGAGCAAGCTCGCTCCCACAGAGGCTTAATTCCATTCCTGAAACAAGAGATCCCGCATGAGCGACGCCAGCCGCGCCGATGCACTGTTAGCCAACCTGCCACGCCACGACCGTGGCCGTCTCAAGGTCTTCCTGGGCGCCGCTCCGGGCGTCGGCAAGACCTACGCCATGCTGCAAGCGGCCCACACCCGGTTGCGTCAAGGCACGGACGTCATCGCCGGGGTCGTCGAAACCCACGGGCGCGCCGAGACCGAAGCGCTGTTGAATGGCCTGGCGCAGCAGCCATTGGTACGTTCGGAATATCGCGGCGTGATGCTCGAGGAAATGGACCTCGACGGGCTCCTGTCGGCGCGCCCGAGCCTGGTGCTGGTGGACGAACTGGCCCACAGCAACGCGCCCGGCAGTCGCCACGCCAAGCGCTGGCAAGACATCCAGGAACTGCTCGCCGCTGGCATCGACGTCTACACCACGGTCAACGTCCAGCACTTGGAAAGTCTCAATGATCAGGTGCGCGGCATCACCGGCGTGCAGGTGCGCGAGACGTTGCCGGATTGGGTATTGCAGGAAGCCGATGAGCTGTTGTTGATCGACCTGCCGCCGCGCGAGCTGCTGGAGCGCTTGCGCGACGGCAAGGTCTACGTGCCGGAACAGGCCCGGGCCGCGATCGATGCGTTTTTCTCCCAGACCAACCTGACCGCCTTGCGCGAACTGGCCATGCAGACCGCCGCCGCGCAGGTAGATAACGATCTGGCCCAGGGCTATCGACAACTGGGCCAGTCGGCTCCGGCGGTACAGGGACGGCTGTTGGTGGGCGTGGACGGCGACGTGCAGGCTGAACGGCTGGTGCGCCACGCCAGTCGTGTCGCCCAGCGCCGGCATCTGCCCTGGAGCGTGGTGCACGTGGATAACGGCGCGACGCGGGACGAGGCGTCGCGCCAACGCTTGCAAAACGTCCAGCAACTGGCGGAAAGGCTCGGCGGGGAAGTGGTGCTGCTGCGAGCTGGCGAAGTCGCCAAGACCTTGATCCAACACGCCAGGCAACGTCGCGCGACATTGCTGTTGGTAGGGCAGTCCCGGCCACGCCTGCGCCGAAACCTGTTTGGCGGTGGCCTCGCGTCGCGCTTGCTGCGCAACGCCCGAGGCCTGGAAATCAACGTGCTGGACAGCGATGAGTCGCCGCCACCCGCCCGCCAGCGTGCAGGTTCCGTCCAGACCGGTTTCGACTATGCGCTGGCGCTGGTGGCGACGGTGGTGGCCAGCGCCTTGGCCTGGGGGATATCCGGGCTGCTGGCGTTGCCCAACATTTCCCTGGTGTTTCTGATGGCGGTGTTGCTGGTGGCGGTGCGCAGCAGCCTCGGCCCGGCGCTGGCCTGTGCGGCGCTGTCGTTCCTGGCCTATGACTTTCTGTTCATTCCGCCGAATTTTTCCCTGACGATTCAACGCGAAGAGGACGTGCTGACGCTGGTGTTCTTCCTGCTGATGGCGGCCTTGACCGGCAACCTCGCGGCCCGCCAGCGGCGCCAGTTGCAGGCGCTGCGCGACACCCAGCAGGAAACCGGGGAGCTGCTCGACCTGTCACGCAAACTGACCGCCGCGACCGATCGCCAGGCGGTGATCAGCGCCGCCGTGCTCCACCTCAACAGCGAGTACGACTTGCAACTGTGCCTGCTCAATCGGGACGGCCCGGCTGGCTGGAAAGTCGAGACCCCCGAACCGCTGACGTTCAACGAGGCCGAGCGCGCCGCCGCCGACTGGTCGTGGCAACACGATCAACCGGCCGGCGCCGGTACCGCGACGCTGCCGTCCGGGCGTTGGTGGTGGTGGCCTTTGTCGGCGGAGGGCGGGCCGCTGGGTTTGCTCGGCGTCTGCACGAAAGACGGCAAGCCGCTCAGCGACCAGCGACGGCGATGGCTGGCGGCCCTCAGCCAGCCGTTGGCCCAGGCGCTGGCCCGGGCACAACTTGCGCAGGACCTGGAGGCGGCGCGCCTGCACGGCGAAACCGAACAATTGCGCAGCGCCTTGCTCGCCTCTGTCTCCCATGATTTGCGCACGCCGCTGACCTCCATGCGCGGCAGCATCGACAGCCTGTTGGCGTTGGGCGAAGCGATTCCGATCGAGGACCGTCGCGAACTGCTCGAAGGCACCCGCGATGAGGCCGAGCGGCTGGATCGCTATATCCAGAACCTGCTCGACATGACGCGCCTGGGTCACGGCGCCCTGAAGTTGGCCCGGGACTGGGTGTCGCCGGCCGACATCGTCGGCAGTGCCCTGAACCGCTTGCGTGCGGTGCTGGCGCCGCTGGCCGTCAGCGTCGAAGTGCCGGCCGGCTTGCCGTTGTTGTATGTCCACGCTGCGCTGATCGAGCAGGCCCTGGTCAATGTGCTGGAGAACGCCGCGCGGTTTTCCCCGGTCCACGGCCGATTGTTGCTCAGTGCCGAAGTGACGACAGACGAAGTTTTGTTCGCCGTGGCGGATGAAGGGCCAGGCATCCCCGAGCAAGAGCGCGAGAAGATTTTCGACATGTTCTACACCGCTGCCCGCGGCGATCGAGGCGGGCAAGGCACCGGGCTCGGATTGGCGATTTGCCAGGGCATGATCGGTGCCCATGGCGGGCGGATCAGCGTCGGCGACGGCCTCGACGGGCGCGGCACCTGCATCACCTTGCACTTGCCCTTGCAGGCACAACCGGGCATGGACGATGAAGCCTGACCGGCGCTGCGTTATGCTCTCGCGACTTGATTGTGATGAATGGAACCCATGAGCCAGAGCGCGACCCTTTTGGTCATCGATGACGAGCCGCAGATTCGCAAGTTCTTGCGCATCAGCCTGGCCTCCCAAGGCTACAAGGTGCTCGAAGCCGAAACGGGCGCCGAGGGCCTGGCCCAGGCGGCGTTGAACAAGCCGGATCTGCTGGTGCTCGACCTGGGCTTGCCGGACATGGACGGCCAGCAAGTGTTGCGCGAGTTTCGCCAATGGTCGGCGGTGCCCGTGCTGGTCCTGTCGGTACGCGCCAGCGAAGCGCAGAAAGTCGAGGCGCTGGACAATGGCGCCAATGATTACGTGACCAAGCCATTCGGCATCCAGGAGTTCCTCGCCCGGGTGCGTGCGCTACTGCGACAGGCGCCAGCAGGCGAAGCACCGCCAGCGGCATTGACGTTGGGCCCGCTGACGGTGGACCTGGCTTATCGCCGGGTCCTGCTGGATGGCGCCGAAGTGGCCCTGACCCGCAAGGAATACGCGGTGCTGGCGCAGCTGGCGCGGCATCCGGGGCGGGTCATCACCCAGCAGCAATTGCTCAAGGACATCTGGGGTCCGACCCATATCGAAGACAGCCACTACCTGCGCATCGTCGTCGGTCACCTGCGCCAGAAACTCGCTGACGACCCGACCCGGCCTCGGTTTATCGTGACTGAAGCGGGAGTGGGGTATCGGTTGTTGGAGGAGGGTGCTTGATCACCTTTGAGATCTAAAGCCAAGCGCTGTTGTGGCGAGGGGATAAATCCCCTCGCCACAAAAAGTCTACAAACACTTTCAGTTCTGCTCACGCTCATACCGATCCAGCGTATCCCGGGCAATCTCCCGCCCTAGCGCAATCAGCTCCGGCGCCTTGTAGAACTCGAAAAACCGGCACACTCGCTTCGGCACGTTGATCAGCACATCTGGTGGATAACCGGCGATCTTGTACTGGGCCAACGACGTCTGCATTACCTCGAAACTCTGGTTGATCAGGTCCAGCAAGGACGCCGGCCCGACGTTGTCGATGATGAACGAGCCGGTGGCGGATCTCGGTGCGCCTTCGGTTTCCGGCGCGGCGGCAGGCTGCTGGCCTTCGGGCTCGGCGGACTCGATCCACGGATTGATATCGGCTGCTTCGGCCTTCAGCGCTTCCTGTTCCAATAGCAGCAACTGCTCGGCCTGTTTGCGGCGAAACGGCAGCCGTGAACCCAGGGAGCTGACCAAGGTGTCGAAGCGACGCCGGAACGCAGCGGGGCGCTGGATCACTGGCAGGCTGTATTGTTTCTGGTTGGTGGCGTTGAGGTTGACCGCGATGATCAGGTCGCAATGGCTCGACACCACCGGCACGATCGGCAATGGGTTTAATAGGCCGCCGTCCACCAGCATGCGGTTGCCTTGCATGACCGGGGTGAAGAGGCTGGGAATGGCCGCCGAGGCTCGCATCGCCTGGTGCAGGCAACCTTCCTGGAACCAGATTTCCTGCTGGTTGGTCAGGTCGGTGGCGACCGCCGTATAGGGAATGCGCAGGTCTTCGATATTGAGTTCGCCGACGATCTTGCGGATCTGTCCGAACACCTTCTCACCACGAATCGCCCCCAGACGAAAACTGACGTCCACCAACCGCAACACGTCCAGGTAATCGAGGCTTTCGATCCAGTTGCGGTAATCCTCGAGTTTGCCGGCGGCATAGATTCCACCGACGACGGCGCCCATGGAACAGCCGGCGATACAGGCAATGTCGTAGCCGCGCCGTTCGATCTCCTCGATCACTCCGATATGGGCGTAGCCCCGGGCGCCGCCCGAGCCCAATACCAATGCGACACGTTTTGTCATGAGGTGGCCTCTCGTCGAACAGACGTCAACAATGCACTGATCGACGGCCCGGCTCAAATCGTTGTGGCGTAGACGTCGTTTTTTGACACGCCGCGACGGCATTTGCGTATTCTCGTCCACACTTGAATATACCGGTCGAGCCGAGGCACTTTTTACTGGCAAAGCCGTCATACCAGCACGACTGTTTACCTGACTTGAGGTGTTATCGATGAAAGCCCGGATCTGCCTGCCCCTGGTGGCATCCCTGATGGTTCTGGCCCTGGCCGGTTGCGCCGGCAAGACCGCCTACCGCGACAGTTGCGGCAGCCAGCTCGACAGCGCATGGCGTGAACTTGACCTGGCCAAGGCCGAAGGATTCGCCGGTACCGTCAGCTACTCCAAGGCCCTGTCGTTGCTGACCGGTGCCAAGACCCAGCAGCAATTCGAAGCGTATGAAGGCTGCACCAAAAAAGCCGAGAAGGCCCGCTTCTACATCCGCGAATCCCGCGCAGGAAGATGATAAAGGCAGCTGCAAGCTTTAAGCTTTGAGCTTCAAGAGGGCGACGCGCCGCTCCACTTGCCGCTTGAAGCTTATCGCTTGAGGCTGCGTACGGAGTACGTCTCATGATCGATCGGCTGGTGGCCCGGATATTGGGCCTGGAAGTCCGCCTGCTGGCCTGTCAGGCCCGCTTGAACGCCCAAACCGACAGCGAAGCATTGCATGACCTGCGGACCACGGTCCGTCGGTTGCGCAGCCTGCTTCGTCCGTTGCGTGGACTGCCCGGTGTCGAGCAGCTGGAAACGGCCGCGTCGGCAGTCGGTAGCCTGACCACGCCTTTGCGCGACCGTGAAGTGCTGGCGGCCTATCTCGAGAAGCACGGCAAGACCGAGGCGGCGCAGCGGCGCCAGGTGCAAATGGCCGAGGCGTATCCCGCCGTGGCCGGCAGCCCCGAGCTGGCGCAGCTGTTGATGATTCTCGACGCGTTCCCACGCTTCATCCGTGCAGCCCAGCGCCAGGGCTTGCTCGACGGGCTGCGCAAACGCATCGAAAAACGCCTCGACAAACAATGGAAAAAACTCGGCGAGGCCTTGCGTGATCCGGCTCATGACCGTCATCGCCTGCGCCTGTTGATCAAGCGCGTGCGCTACGCCATCGAAGCCTACCCTGAACTCGATCGCTTGCCGGAGGCGGCCATGCCACGGCTCAAGTCCGCCCAGGGCGCATTGGGCGATTGGCACGATTGCTGGCAGTGGCTGGCGCGGGCCGAGCAAGAAGCCGACCTGCAACCCTGTGTACCGGTCTGGCAAATCACCATGGAAAAGGCCGAGGCCAAGTCCGATCGGGTGCTGGATAAACTGATTGCCAGTTGCTTCGATAAATCCTGATCTTGCATGTTCTCCTTGTGGGAGCGGGCTTGCTCGCGAATTGCGATCGTGCAGTCACAGCGTATGCGTTGACCTACCGCGTTCGCGAGCAAGCCCGCTCCCACAGGATATTCGCGGTGGATTCTTGGCCCGCGGCTTTTCTGTCAGTCTCTTTGGCCGGAATGAGCGCTGTACTGCTCGTGCGGGCTGGTTAAGATCCCTTCATCTTTTTTCCTGCTTCTGAGGTCGACATGCGCTTTTCCGATTTGATCGATGCCGTGCGCAATCAGCCAGACGCCGTGGTGATCCCGCCTGAATGGGGCCAGGGGCGTGCCAGCTTTGGTGGCTTGGTCGCGGCGCTGCAATACGAGGCGATGCGTGCATGCGTCCCGGCGGATCGCCCGGTGCGTTCGCTGGCGATCACGTTTGTCGGTCCGGTCGAGCCCGACGTGCCGGTCAGTTTTCAAGTCGATGTGTTGCGCGAAGGCAAGGCCGTCAGCCAGGTATTGGGCCGTGCCGTGCAGAACGGCCAGGTCGTGACGGTGGTGCAAGGCAGCTTTGGCGCGTCGCGATCTTCCGTCGTGGCGGTGCAGGCCGACTCCGCGCCTGAATTCAAGGATGTCGAGCAGTGCCAGGAGTTGCCTTACATCAAGGGCGGAACCCCGGAGTTCATGCGTCATTTGGCAATGCGTTGGAGCGTTGGAGGATTGCCGTTTACCGGCAACAAATCCCGCAGCATGGGAGGCTGGGTGCGCTTGCGCGGGGACGTCAAGGAAGAGCCGTTGGACGAAGGTCACATCCTGGCGTTGGTGGACGCCTGGCCGCCAGCGCTGCTGCCGCACCTCACCCAGATGGCGCCGGGCAGCACGCTTACCTGGACCATCGAATTCGTCCAGCCATTGCTGGAGCTCTCGACATTGGATTGGTGCCAGTATCTCGCCGAGATCGAACATGCCCAGGACGGTTACGGTCATGTCGCGGCGAAATTCTGGAGCGCCGATGGCCGGCTGATCGCCATGAGCCGGCAGACGGTGACGATTTTCGGCTGATCAGGCGGTCCTTCAATGGTGGTGGCGATCGCGCCAGGCGCGCCACCATCCGCCGCTGAGGAAGAACCGGGGAAAGGTCAGGAATTGCTCCACCAGCAGGCGCGACGCGGCGTCTTTGCGATCACTGAATGGTTCGGAAGCCTGTGTTTCCAGGCTATGGCCGTGGCGTTGCAAGCCCAGCGCGGCGAGTACGCCGATCACCCCGATGGCGACATCGCCCAGGCTCAGGCTGAACACACCCGACACAATCAGCAAAAACGCAACGATGAACAGCGGCACCGCGATCAGGTGCAAGACCAGGTTGGTCGGGTGGCGATGATTTTCAGGGTAGGCGCGCCATTGCCAGGCCGGAAGGTTGGGGTGACGTTTGCCCATGATGCTGTTCCTTGAGTTCGTGAAACCGAATAACCCAAGGATAGGTCGGGCCGGGCAGGGCGGCGAATCGCGGTTGGCTATCATCGCGATAGGCGCTGATAGCGAAAAGACTTTTTGTGGCGAGGGGATTCATCCCCGTTGGGGTGCGGAGCGCCCCCCAAATACCTGGATGCGATCAACCTGATCTAACAAAGCACCGGATTCGGGGGCTGCTTCGCAGCCCAGCGGGGATGAATCCCCTCGCCACAAAGGCACACCCGGAAATTCAATATTTAGAGTTTCAACTGCCCGATCGCCTTGTTCAATTCTCCCGCCAACGTGGCCAGTTCATGACTGGTGGTCGCCGACTCCACGGTCTGGCGCACGGTGTTTTCGGTCACGTCGCGAATACTCACCACCGCCCGGTTCATTTCTTCGGCGACATGGCTCTGCTGTTCAGCCGCGACGGCGATCTGGGTGTTGCTCTCGCGCATCTGCGCCACCGCCTCGGTGATCTGCGCCAGTGCCTCTCCGGCCTCGCAAGCCTGTTGCACGCAGTCGTCGGCCTTGTGCGAACTTTCCTGCATGAAATCCACCGCATCACGGGTTCCCGCCTGCAGGGCCGAGACCATGGTGGTGATTTCATCCGTCGAGGTCTGGACCCGCTTGGCCAGGTTGCGCACCTCGTCGGCCACCACGGCAAAGCCCCGTCCCATCTCGCCGGCACGGGCCGCTTCGATGGCCGCATTGAGCGCCAGCAGGTTGGTTTGCTCGGCGATGCTGTGGATCACACTGACCACGCCGTTGATCTTCTGGCTGTCTTCGGCCAGGCGCTGGATCATTTCCGCGGTCTGCTGGACGCCGGTCGACAGTCCGGTGATCGAATGCTGCACGCGGCTGACCACTTCGCGACCATTTCCGGCCAGGGTGTCGGTGGTTTTCGACAGGTCGCGGGTGGCGCCGGCGTGCTGGGCGATGTGATAAACCGTGGCCGACATTTCGTTGATCGCCGTGGCGGCCTGATCGGTTTCGCTCTGCTGGCCGAGCATGCCGTGGCGTACTTCGTTCATGCTCGACGCCAGTCGCGCCGCGCCACTGTCCAGTTGCCGCGCGGTGCTGGCAACGGTATCGACCACGCGTTGATAGCCGGCCTGCATGGCATTGAACGCAGCGGCCATCTGGCCCACTTCGTCCTTGCAGGCCAACGGCACGCGGGCAGACAGGTCACCGGTTTTCTCCACGTGCAGCATCACGTCTTTCAAGGTGTTGAGCTGACTGAGCAGAAAGCGGATCAGCAATTGCGACGCGCCAAGCATCGCCAGCATCAGCACGAACACCGCCATGGCGTATTGACCGAACCGCTCGCCGAAGACCTGGCCCAGGCTCACCCCTCGGACCTGCTGTTCAAGGTGCATGGCATAGAGCACCAGGAGCAATGTGGTGGCGAAGGCGACGGCGTTGACCGCCCAGAATTTGTATTTCAGCGAAATATTGCTAAGCCAGGCACCCATGGAAGGTCTTCTCTGATAGCGGAAACAGTTTTGGCAAGGTGCCAGTATTGTGCTGCTATTCGGAGGGCTGGGTTTTGATGTGGGTCAACGGATATCGGCGAGTCGTTGTGGGAGCGGGCTTGCTCGCGAAGGCGTTGGGTCAGTTACTGCTGTGCTGGCTGAACCACCGCCTTCGCGAGCAAGCCCGCTCCCACATGGGATGCGTTCAATCTGAGATGTCGGGCAACCCAAAAAACGCCCGGGCGCAGGCCGTGCTGTGGGCCGCCAGGTCTTCCTGGGTTTCGCCCCGGTGCAAGGCCACTTCGCGCAACACGTCCGTCAGGTAGGCCGGTTCGTTGCGACCGTTCTTCGGTTTGGGCCGCAGGGTGCGTGGCAGCAGGTACGGCGCATCGCTTTCGAGCATCAGCCGGCCGCGGGGAATCTCGCGCACCAAGGGATGCAAATGCGTGCCCCGGCGCTCATCGCAGATCCACCCGGTGATACCGATGTGCAGATCCAGGTCGAGGTAGCTGAACAGCGCTTTCTTCTCGCCGGTAAAGCAATGCACCACCGCGGCGGGCAATCGGTCACGGAAATCCCGGAGGATTTCCAGCAGGCGCTGGTCGGCGTCGCGCTCATGAAGGAAGACTGGCAATTGCAACTCGACGGCGAGGGCAAGGTGCTCCTCCAGGACTTTTTCCTGCTGGGGGCGTGGAGAAAAATCACGGTTGAAGTCCAATCCGCATTCACCCACCGCGCGGACGCGGTCCTGCTTGAGCAGATCCTTCAGGTGCCGGGCACTGTCGGCGGTCCAGTCGCTGGCGCTGTGGGGGTGGATACCGGCGGTGGAAAACAGTCGTTGCCCGTCTTCATCGAGATGCTGGCACAGTTCGAGCGCCTGTTCGCTGCCCTCGATGCTGGTACCGGTCAACACCAATTGGCAGACCCCGGCTTCATAGGCGCGCTCAAGCACGGCCTGGTGTTTGTCGGCGAAACTGGGGTTGGTCAGGTTGACGCCGATATCGATGAGTTGCATGGTGCTACCTCGGCCCAAAGGGCGGAAAGCATATCAGAGCTGTAGATATACAAGAAAAGCCAAGAACTACAACGAGTTGGAGCTGTCTGTTGAGGCCACGAGACAGGTCGGGGTGGTGCAAATGCCATCGCTGTGCCAGTCTTTCGCACTTTTCAGCGCCCCAAGGTGCTCTGTTTCTGTCGACCCGGTCTCGCTTTTGCGAGGCGATTGGCTCGCCAGTATCGTTCCGGAGAGTGGATGACACGTCCCCAGGTGTTGCTACTGTTGTGTTGTTCGCTGCTGTTGCCGATGCCGGCCGACGCCCGGCTGCCTGGGCCGGTGCAGGCCGTTGCGCCGGGAACCACGCGCGACCTGGCGCAAATACGCAGCAGCCGGGTGTTGAGAGTATTGGTCAATCAGAGCCGCAACAGTTCCGGCGAAGTCCAGGGCCAACCCATCGGCGTCGAATATCATCGGTTGCGTGCTTTCGAGCAGTACCTCAATGGCCATGCCCGGGATGGCCAGGAAATTACCCTCAAGATCATTCCCAAAGCCAAGGACCAGTTGCTCGGTGCCTTGCAGCGTGGGGAGGGCGACCTGGTGGCCCCTGGCGAATTGCTTGAGCCACAAGCGGGCCATGCGGTCAGCGCCAGTGATCCGATTCGTACCGATGTGCCCCTGCTGTTGGTGGGCATCAAGGGCGAGAAGCGTTATACCCGCGTCGAACAATTGTCTGGCAAGACCCTGGCCTTGCCCAACGGCAGCGCGGCGGGCGACGCGGTCAGCCAGATCAACCAGAAGCTGGCGTTGCTGAAGTTGCCTGCGGTGAAGATCGAATGGGTCGATCCCACGCTGGCAGTGGAGGACGTGCTGGAAATGGTCCAGGGCGGAATCTTCCACCTGACCATCGTCGAGCAACCAATCGCCGAACGCTGGGGCAAGATCCTTCCTAAGCTGCGCTTTGACCGCCAGGTGCTCATCGGCGAGCCAAGTGACGAACATTGGTTCGTTCGTCGCGACGCCGCGATGTTGCGAGCGAGCATCGACCGGTTCCTGGCGACCTATAAAGTGCCCGCCAATGAGGACGCTGCATTCCTGCGCATCTACCGCCGCTTGTATCAGGTCCACTACCCGCTGGCCCGGGCCGATCGCCAGCGCCTGGAAAAACTGCGTCCGGTCCTGCAGAAGCATGCCCAGGCCCAAGGCATGGACTGGCTAAACCTGGCGGCCCTGGCGTTCAAGGAATCCGCCCTGCAACCCAAGGCGCGCAGCGGTGGCGCCCCAACGGGCCTGATGCAGATTACGCCGTCCGCGGCCCAGCGGGTTGGAGTCGATAACATTCAGGACCTGGATGCCAATGTGCGGGCCGGTGCCAAATACCTGGCCATGATCCGCCGCAAGTTCTTCGCCAGCTCCAAGCTCAACGAGCGCGAGCGGATGGCGTTTGTCCTCGCTGCCTACAACATGGGCCCCGAGCGCGTGCAAGGCATGCGTGCCGAGGCCCGGCGGCGAGGCCTTAATCCTGACCAGTGGTTTTTCCAGGTCGAGCGAATCGCGATGGAGCAGGTGGGAATGGGCGCCGTCAGCTACGTTAATAGTGTGAATAAATACTATCTGGCGTTTGACCGGGAGCGAGAGTCGCTGGAGTCCCAGGAACGAGAGGTGGTTTTGCGGAAGTGATCGAGTAATTTGATTGTTATGGCGGATATTTTGCGCTATTTCAATAGGATTGTTTGATTAATATGGCGTCCAACCACACATACACCAAGGAATGCACCCCATGAGCACTCTCATCAACAAAGTATTGTTCTCCCGTGCTGGCTACGGCCTGACTGTTTTGCGCATCGTCGTAGGGATCATCTTCGCCGCCCACGGTTCGCAAAAGCTGTTTGGTCTGTTTGGCGGTTATGGCCTGGCAGGGACGGCGCAATGGATGGAAAGCATTGGCCTGGCTCCGGGTTACCTGATGGCAACCTTGGCTGGCGGCACTGAGTTCTTTGCCGGGCTGGCTTTGATCATCGGTCTGTTGGTGCGCCCGGCGGCGCTGGGGCTGGCGATCTTGTCGCTGGTTGCGATTTTCTCCGTGCACATCGGCAATGGTCTGTTCATGGCCAACAACGGTTACGAGTTTGCCTTGGCCTTGCTGGCGGGCAGTGTCGCGGTGCTGATCGAAGGCGCAGGCAAGCTGTCAGTGGATCGTGCCATCGCTGGCTGATCGCTCGCTTGAATCATCGAGGCCCGTCCAGTTCGGGCCTTTTTTGTGGGCGGGGATTCTTGACACTGCCCGGTTGGCTTCTCTAGGATGCCGCTCATGCGCCGATTTAAACAGCTACTTGCGGGGCGCCAGGTGACTCATCCAGTTGCCGACAGAAGCCAGGAAACACGGCTTCGAAATACCGCTAAAGCGCTGGTTCGGTGTTGCCTCTCACCTGCCATGCAGACTTTTGAGGCAGAGACACGACACGATGAACACACCCAGCCCCCTTGTACGTCTTGCGCCAATCACGGCGAACCTTGTCCGACGCAACCCAAAAATTCTCCTCGGCGGTACTCACCAGCCAACGCTGTTGCGTTATCTCGACGGCTGGCCGCGGCGTAGCCATGGCCCGGCGGCTTTCCTCATCCAGTTTGTCGAGGACGGCGAGTCATTGGCGCGTTTCGCCAATGACAGTTTCGACTTGGCCGTCATCCAGTCCCCTACGGGGGCGGAAGCTCCCGAAATGATCAAGCAACTGACCCGTGTAGCCAGGCAAGGGCTGATTACACGCCGTTAAGGGCGTCAGCCTTTGGCCTGGGCCCTGAATTGGTTGGCGTGCATGCAGTTGAGCACGATGTTGCTTCGTGTCGACCAGTCGGTGTTGATGATATGGAAGCGCTGGATATAGCTCTCGCTGTCCTTGGACGCGAACCAGAGGTCCACTTTGTCGCTGAAATCGTCCGGGACGTAAAGGCCGGTATATTTGGCGCATTGAATGGCACGCAGAGCGTAGGGCCTTTTGGGCTTGGAACTGGCTTCGTCCATGAAGACTTTCAGTGTCGAAGTGCTTATGTAGTTCTCCCCGATCCATTGTTGTTCGACACCGGGCCAGTAACCGTCTCCGGAGCGCCAGTTATAGGAAATGACCACGCTCTTTCCAGGCATCTGTTGTCGTAGTTGCTCCAGTGTAAGATACCTTTGAGGGTACGGTACTAATCGGTGCCCAATCTTTTGATCGATCAAGGCGTGGAGTTCTTCATGCGACGCCTCGGTAAAATTCTTGAACTGATGGAAGTTTAAAATGATTATTTCATTCTGGCGTCCGGGGTCCGCATAGAACGTATTGAGCGCGCCAAGCACATCGTCGGCCACGGTGCGGCCAGAAGCGGTGAGGTGATACAGCTGAAAACGACGTGGATGGCCGATGGGTTGGCCAGGGAAAAGCTCTACACGCAAGTCGAGCACCCGAAATCCCCGCATGATCTGATCGCGGACAGGCACGTCCTGGGTGATTTCGTTGGGCAGCATCATTTTCGAAGCTTGCTTGTCAGACCCCGAGTCATGCGTGCCGGGCAGGATCAATTCATCGATACGAAGTTTATAAATGCCCGGTGTGTTATCCATCCAGCGGTCGCTGAAGTTTGCGTTCATGTTATTCATCCTTGAATAATCAGGTGATTAATTAAAAGTGCGCGTCTGGCGCACATTTAATTTCCTGCATGGGCAAGTTGAAGTCAAACTAAGAATGTCTCTGTCTTGTACTTCAATGTTTCGTTGCTGTAGAAGTTGTAATCAGGTTGGTTATAGGTATTCGATGCGGGTGATATAGATCAGTTGTTCTCCGGCAGGTGTCTGGACTCGGACTTCGGCATCCAGGGCTTTGCCAATCAATGCCCGGGCGAGCGGCGAATCGATACTGATCAGATGTTGTTTTAAATCCAGTTCATCGGGCCCGACGATGCGATAGCGCGACTCGTTGCCATCCTCGTCCTCCACAGTGACCCAGGCACCGAAGTAAACCTTGTTCGGGTCACTGGGCTTTTCACTGACGACTTTGAGTGCTTCGAGGCGTTTGGTGAGGAAACGCACGCGACTATCGATTTCCCGGAGCATCTTCTTGCCGTAGGTGTACTCGGCGTTCTCCGAGCGATCGCCCTGGGCCGCCGCCTCGCTGACCGACTGGGTCACCTGGGGGCGGCGCACGTGCCAGAGCTCATGAAGTTCGGCGCGCATCCGCGCTTCACCCTCGGGGGTGATCAGCGCGGTGCCGGCGGTGCGGGGAGGGCGATAGCGACTCATGGCGACTTCTTGTGATGACGAGGCCCGAAGTCTATCAACCCTCGCGCAACACTGTCAGCGGGCTGGCGTTGAGCGCTCGACGGGTACCGAATACACCTGCGCCACCGATCAGCAATGCTCCCACCAACGGCAGCACCAGCAGCCATGGGTGTGGATGCCAAGGCAAGTCGAGGGCATAGCGGTAGAGGACCAGGCTCACCAGTTCCGAACCCAGGGCTGCCAGCAAGCCGCTGACCGCACCCAGCAAGCCGAACTCGATGCGCCGGGCCTTGGTCAGCAGCGGCCGCTCGGCGCCCAGGGCGCGTAGCAAAGCGCCTTGCCGGATCCTTTCGTCGAGGGTGGCCTGCAAGCCCGAGAACAGCACGGCCATGCCCGCCGCCAGTACGAACAGCAAGACATACTCCACGGCCAGCGTCACTTGGGCGAGGATACTGCGCAGCTGTTCCAGCAAGGCTTCGACTTGCAGGATCGTGACCGCTGGAAAGGCCCGGGACAGGTCGACGATCTGTTGATCGTGACCGGGCGCCAGATAAAAACTGGTGAGGTAGGTGGCCGGCAGATCCTTCAGGGTGCCGGGCTGGAAGATCATGAAGAAGTTCGGCTGGAAGTTGTCCCAGTTGATCTCCCGCAAGCTGGTGACCTTCGCTTCCCGATTGACGCCGCCAACGCTGAACACCAGGCGGTCGCCCAACTTGATCTTGAGGTTATCGGCGACCTTGCCTTCGACCGAAACCCCCGGGATGTCGTCCGACGGCTGCTGCGACCACCAGGACCCGGCAGTCACGACGTTGCCCGCCGGCAAATCCTCAGCCCAGGTCAGGCTCAGGTCTCGCTGCAGTGCCCGGTCACCTGCCGAGTCCTTGGTGACGAACTCCGTGGCCGGCTCGCCATTGATGCTGATCAGTCGCCCGGGTACCACAGGATAGAGAGGGGCCGATTGCGCCGACAGAGCGACCAGTTTGTCGGTAAACGCCTGCTTGTCGTTGGGCAGGATGTTCAGGGCAAAATAGTTCGGCGCGTTTTTCGGCAGCTGGTTTTGCCAGGTGTCCAGCAACTCGCCGCGCAGCAGCGCAATCAGGGCCATGGACAGCAGGATCAGGCCGAACGCCAACGCCTGGCCGGCAGCCGCCAGGGGATGACGCAGCAGTTGGCCGAGCCCCAGCCGCCAGGGCAGCGAGGCACGGGCCAGCATCCTGCGCAGGCTTTGCAACGCCAGTAACAGCAAGCCGCCAAGCACCAGCGCAGCAATCACACCACCACCGAGCAAGGCGAAGGTCAGCACCAGGTCCAGGCTCAGGCGCCACATGATCAGCCCAAGCGCGCCCAATGCGGCGCCGTAGACGACCCAACTGCTGGAAGGGATCGGCAGCATGTCCCGTCGCAACACGCGCAGCGGTGGTACCCGACCCAGGGCGGCGAGCGGGGGCAAGGCGAACCCCGCCAGGGCCACCAGCCCGGTGCCGATCCCGGCAATGGCCGGCAGCATCCCGCCTGGCGGCACGGTGGTGGGCAGCAGGTCATGCAGCAAGGCAAACAACCCCAACTGGGCGATCCAGCCAAGCAGCGCGCCGCTGATGCTCGCCAACAGGCCCAGCATTGCCAGTTGCAGGCTGAACAGCACCATGGTTTCGCGGCGGGACAGGCCCAGGCAGCGCAACAGCGCACTCGCATCGAAGCGGCGGGTGGCGAAGCGGTTGGCCGAGAGGGCGACGGCGACGCCGGACAGCAACACCGCCACCAGGCTGGCCATGTTCAGGTAGCGCTCGGCCTTGCCCAGAGCACCGCCGATCTGTCGATTGCCATCCCGGGCGTCTTGCAAGCGCTGGTTGGGTTCCAGGCCTGGCTTGACCAGGTCGCGATAGGTCTGCAATGCCGGCGCCGGACCGCGCCACAGGTCGCGATAGCTGACCCGGCTGCCCGGTTGCACCACGCCCGTGGCATCCAGGTCCTGGAGATTGATCATGACCCGAGGCGTCAGGCTGTAGAAATTACCGGCGCGATCCGGTTCGTAGGTCAGCACCCGGCTCAGGCGCAGGGTCTTGTTGCCGACATCGATGCTGTCGCCAATCTTCAGGTCCAGTGCCGTCAACAGGCGTGCTTCCACCCAGGCTTCCCCTGGGGCCGGTCGTCCACCGGTTTCTTCCGGGGCGAAAGGGGCCGGGGCGCTTTTCAACTCGCCACGCAAAGGGTAGATGTCATCGGCTGCCTTGACGCTGGACAGCTGGATGCCGTTGTCGGTGGCGACCACGCTGGAGAACTCGACCACACGAGCATGTTCCAGGCCCAGCTCGGTGCCGCTGCGGATCTGTTCCGGGCGGGCAGGGGAACTGCCTTCGAGCAAAAGGTCGGCGCCGAGGAATTCGGTGGCGCGCATCATCATCGCGCCATTGAGCCGGGCACCGAAATAACCGATGGCGGTGCTCGCCGCCACGGCCACCAGCAGGGCGAAGAACAGCACGCGCAGTTCACCGGCGCGGGCATCGCGCAGCAACTGGCGGACGGCAAGACTGAACAGGCGCAACAGGGGCAAGCGTGCCATCAAGGCTCCAGGGGCGCGACCATCTGGCCGGCTTCAAGTCGGATCAGGCGCCGGCAGCGATGGGCCAGGCGTTCGTCGTGGGTGACCAGCACCAGGGTCGTGCCGCGTTCCTTGTTCAGCTCGAACAACAGATCGCTGATGCGTTCGCCGGTGTGGCTGTCGAGGTTGCCGGTGGGTTCGTCGGCAAACAGCACGTCGGGTTCGGCGGCAAACGCACGGGCAATCGCGACGCGCTGTTGTTCACCGCCGGAGAGCTGGCGTGGCGAATGGGTCAGCCGCTGGCCAAGCCCCACCCGTTGCAGCAGTTGCGTGGCGCGCTCGCGGGCGTCCTTGCGACCGTCCAGTTCCAGCGGCAGCATGACGTTTTCCAGTGCGTTGAGGCTGTCGAGCAACTGGAACGACTGGAAGACGAAACCGACGTGTTCGGCGCGCACGCGGGCCCGTTGATCTTCATCCAATGTACTGAGGGCCTGGCCGGCAAGGGTGACTTCACCGCCGCTGGGCAGATCGAGGCCGGCGAGCAGGCCCAGGAGCGTGGATTTGCCGGAACCGGATGCGCCGACAATGGCGAGGCTGTCGCCTTTGTTCAGTTCCAGGCTGAGTTCGTGCAGGATGGTCAGTTCACCTTCCGCGCTGGGAACCACTTTGCTAAGGTCCGTCGCGGTGAGAATGCTTGAGCCCATGGAGAATCCGATGCGAGTGTGGTTTTTGAGTGCCGGCCTGGCCTTGATGTGCATGGCCCAGAACGCAGCGGCGGGTACAGTCCTGATCGTTGGCGATAGTATCAGCGCGGCTTTCGGCCTGGATACCCGGCAAGGCTGGGTGTCGTTGCTCGAACAACGGCTCAAGACCGAGGGTTTCGACGATAAGGTGGTCAATGCTTCGATCAGTGGCGACACCAGCTCAGGGGGGCTGGCGCGGCTGCCGGCGCTGCTTTCGGCCCATAAGCCGGACCTCGTCATCCTGGAACTGGGAGGCAACGATGGCTTGCGTGGACAACCGCCAACACAATTGCAACAAAACCTTGCAGCGATGATCGACAGCTCCCGCGCCAGTGGGGCGAAAGTGCTTTTGCTGGGGATGCAACTGCCCCCCAACTATGGACGCCGCTATACCGATGCGTTCGCACGGGTCTACAGCACGTTGGCGGAGGAGAAAAACGTGCCGCTGGTGCCGTTTTTTCTCAAGGAGATCGGAGGTGTGCCCGGGATGATGCAAGGCGACGGATTGCACCCGTCCGTCGCGGCCCAGGGCAAGTTGCTGGAAAATGTCTGGCCGACGCTGAAACCGCTGCTTTGACGCTTTTCTACAGGCGGTGTTTCGGCTAATGTGGCGCCCCCGATTTGGAGCCCCCGATGCCGCGTCCAGCCTGGTCCCTGTTTGCCTACCAACTGATCGAGCCCGACGAGCAGTTGGATCTGTTCGCCTGTCAGGAAGTACGGGTGCACTTGGTGACCCGGCAGTTGGAGCTTGGCGGTTCGGCCGACCGGACCCTGTGTGGCAGCCTGCTGCCGGCCCAGCCGCGCTGGTCGAGCGTCGATCGCAAGATTTTCCAGGATCATCGCCTGTGCTCGCTATGCCGGGCAATCCTGGAGTCCCAGAAGCGCGGGACTTCGCCGATCTGGCCGGAGTTGCGCTTCGAGCTGTGATCCTCCTGGCTCAAAGTATCGCTTTTTTGTGGGAGCGAGCTTGCTCGCGATAGGCAGGCACAGCCCATACAGTGCAGGCAGGCTCACTGCCAATCGCGAGCAAGCTCGCTCCCACAGGGTTTCAGTTCAATCCCCCGGCATGCTGCGCATCGGGCGCTTCAGCGCCGCTCTCCCCGAAATAACGGGTGGCAGTGTACAATCGCCGCTTCCACACCCTCTGTTCGATCTGCGAAGGATTTCCCGGATGTTGCCGCGCTTGCCTGCCGTCGCCCGCTGCCTGTCTCTTGCCGCCCTGTGTATGGCTGGTCCCGTTGCTGCCCTGGAGCTGCCTCTGCCACCGCCAGGTGAAGACATCGTCGGCCAGGTGCAGGTCATCAAGGCCAAATACGAAGACACCTTCGCCGACCTGGGCACCACCTATGACCTGGGCTACAGCGAGATGGTCGCGGCCAACCCCGGGGTCGATCCGTGGCTGCCGGGCGCGGGCACCGAAATCGTCCTGCCGACCCGCTTCATCCTGCCGCCAGGCCCGCGCGAAGGGATCGTGATCAACCTCGCCGAATACCGCCTCTACTATTTCCCCAAGGGGCGGAACGTGGTCTACACCTTCCCGCTGGGGATCGGCCGTGAAGGCTGGGGCTCGCCTATCGCCCACACCAGCATCATCGCCAAGACACCAAACCCGACCTGGACGCCTCCAGCTTCGATCAAGGCAGAACACGCCGCCGATGGCGATCCGCTGCCGAACGTCGTACCGGCCGGCCCCGACAACCCGCTGGGCCCGTTCAAGTTCACCCTGGGCACCCCGGGCTACCTGATCCATGGTTCGAACAAGAAGTTCGGTATTGGCATGCGTACCAGCCACGGTTGCTTCCGGATGTTCAACAACAACGTATTGGAAATGGCGAGCATGGTGCCGGTGGGGACTTCGGTGCGAATCATCAACGACCCGTACAAGTTGGGCGTAAGCGGCGGCAAGGTTTACCTGGAAGCCCATACGCCGCTGGACGACAAGGGCAACCCGTCCGTGGTGGACAAGCACACCGCGGTCATCAACGCGATGCTCAAGCGGGAAGACATCACCAGCAACTTGCGCATGAACTGGGACGTGGTGCGTGACGTGGTGGCTGCCGAAGACGGCCTGCCGGTAGAGGTTGCCGTTCCGAATACTTCGGCACCGATGGTATCGAGCGCGCCGGTCGATCTGACCCAATAAGCGACTCTACGACAACCCGCCCACATTCCAGGATGTCGGCGGGTTTTTTATCGCCAGGAGAATACCGGGCAATAAAAAAGCCGACCCACTAGTGGGTCGGCTCGATAACAATCCCGAAGGACTATTACTTGCGGCTAGCTTTTTCCAGCATGCGCAGAGCACGCTCGTTAGCTTCGTCAGCAGTCTGTTGTGCTTTTTGAGCAGCAGCCAGAGCTTCATCAGCTTTACGGTAGGCTTCGTCTGCACGAGCTTGGGCGCGAGCTGCTGCGTCTTCGGTGGCAGTCAGACGTGCTTCGGTTTCTTTCGATGCGCTGCTGCAACCGGTAGCCAGAACTGCGGCCAGGGCCAGAGCAGAGAATTTCAGAACGTTGTTCATCGTGTTCCCCTTCAAGGACTTTCTATTTAGTGACTGTCTCCCCAGAGTGAGGAGTTAGCCGGCGTACATACTACTCATTACTTGTAGTAAGTAAACTGACGTAGCGCAAGAAGCAAAAAAATTGTAGGCGGTGATTCTTTTTCAGGCAACTTTTCTGTTGGTTGTTTAAAAAATACACAGCCTCAACCGTGGGAATGGAGCGTGCCGCTGAAAAAAAGTTCCGCAGACCGGTCAACTCAACCGAAGGCGCTAAAAGTCGTTGTTTATTGATTCTCCTGGACTTTTGTTCATTTTTTGTGCAGTCCGCCAGGGATCTTTTATTGCTAATGGCGGTGACTTTAACAGCGGGCGCTCGTCTCAAGACTCAACAACTGGCGATGTTCAGCTATAGCGTCTGGACCGACTAGCGCTTGAAAGTGAGGCTCAACCGATAAACCCGTCGAGGTTCACCACTTCAGTGACAGGCGTGTCTTGAGCATTTGCGTCATTGGTGCCTACTATTCACGACGTGCTCAGGTTTGGGCGGCTGGTTTTTTGCCCTCGGTGACCGGATTGGCACGGGGTGGCGTAGAGGTTCCTTCGCCGGAAAAACATCGGTAAGGTAGGGGTCGGCATTCAGACCCGCGAGGAGTAGTGATGAGCGAGGCGGTTTCCATCCACCATGACCAGGCTGGTCATCAGTTCGAGACCATTGTGGACGGTCATCGTGCCTATCTGACCTATATGGACCTGGGCAAGCAGACCTTGGACATCTATCGCACCTTCGTGCCCAACGCATTGCGTGGCAGGGGGATCGCCGCGAAGTTGACCGAAGAGGCGCTGCGGTTCGCTGAAGAAATGGGCTACACGGTGATCCCGTCCTGCTCCTATGTAGAGCGCTACATGGAGCGCCACCAGCGCCACGCGGCGAAGCTTTGATAGACCAAGAATTCACCATAAAAAAACGCCGGGCTGCAAAGCCCGGCGTTTTTTTATGTCTGAAGGAAGCAAAGGTCGCAGGCTTCGCCAGCTCCTACATCCCCGCTCCAAAGTGTAGGAGCTATGTAGGGTAGGAGTTGCCGAGTGCAACGAGGCTGCGATCTTTTAGCCGCGCTGACGCTTAGGCAGCACATCCTTGAGCTTGGCATGCATGCCGCGCAAGGTCTTCTCGGTCGCGCTCCAGTCGATGCAGGCATCGGTGATGGAGACGCCGTACTGCAAATCGGCGAGGTCTTTCGGAATCGCCTGGCAGCCCCAATTCAGATGACTTTCCACCATCAGGCCGATGATCGACTGGTTGCCTTCCAGGATCTGGTTGGCGACGTTTTCCATCACCAGCGGTTGCAGTGCCGGGTCCTTGTTGGAGTTGGCGTGGCTGCAATCGACCATGATGTTCGGCTTGATCTTCGCTTTGTTCAGCGCCTGTTCGCACAGCGCGACGCTGACCGAGTCATAGTTCGGCTTGCCGTTGCCACCGCGCAGCACGACGTGGCCGTAGGCGTTGCCCTTGGTGGTCACGATCGACACGCCGCCTTCCTGGTTGATGCCCAGGAAACGGTGGGGGCTGGAAACCGACTGCAAGGCGTTGATGGCGACGGTGAGGCCGCCGTCAGTGCCATTCTTGAAGCCGACGGCCGACGACAGGCCGGAGGCCATTTCGCGGTGCGTCTGGGATTCGGTGGTGCGCGCGCCGATGGCCGACCAGCTGATCAGGTCCTGCAAATATTGCGGGGAGATCGGGTCCAGGGCTTCGGTGGCGGTGGGCAGGCCCATTTCGGCCAGGTCCAGCAGCAACTGGCGGCCGATGTGCAGGCCGTCCTGGATCTTGAAGGAGTCGTCCAGGTACGGGTCGTTGATCAGGCCCTTCCAACCAACGGTCGTCCGAGGTTTCTCGAAATACACCCGCATCACCAGGTACAAGGTGTCGGAGACTTCCGCCGCAAGCACCTTCAAGCGCTCGGCATATTCGTGGGCAGCCTTGATGTCATGGATCGAGCAAGGCCCGATGACCACGAACAGGCGATGGTCGGTGCCGTCGAGGATGTTGCGGATGACTTCCCGACCCTTGGTCACGGTGCGCAGGGCAGCGTCGCTCAAGGGAATGTCGCGCTTGAGCTGGTCAGGCGTGATGAGGGTTTCGTTGGAGGCGACGTTAAGGTCGTTGATCGGTAAATCAGCCATCGTGTTACTCGTCAGGTCACGGGTGCCGGCCGCCAGCGATCCCCGCGCGGCGGTGCACAGCGGATTTAAGCGCGTCGGGGAGCCGAACCTTAGCGCGTTAGGAGGTGGCTCGACAATGGGCAGGCACGGGTTTAATCCCTATTTGTCTGGCCATCGAGCCCGAAGGCAGGCCGGGGATTAATTTCACGGCTGCTTACAATCTGGATTGCATGCCGTCTGGCCCCCGTTGATAGTGTGCACGGATTGTTTTCAAAGAGGGCTACGGTAATGCAGGCAGGCGTAAAAGCGCGAATAGGAATGATCGGCACCGGGGCGATTGGCGGCTTCTACGGCGTGATGCTGGCACGTGCCGGCTTTGATGTGCATTTCTTGTTGCGCAGTGAATTTGCCGCCGTGGCCGAAAGCGGCCTGCGAGTCGACAGCGCAGTCCATGGCACGCTGGCCCTCAACCCGGTCCAGGCTTACCGTTCGGCAAACGAAATGCCGCCTTGCGACTGGCTGCTGGTGGGCGCCAAGACCACCAGCAATGCCGACCTGGCCCCGGTCATCATCCAGGCTGCCGCTGACGGCGCTAAAGTCCTGTTGCTGCAGAACGGGCTCGATGTCGAGGATGATCTGCGGCCGCTACTGCCCGACTCACTGCATTTATTGGGCGGCCTGTGCCTGGTCTGCGTTCACCGCGTCGGGCCGGGCATCGTTGCCCATCAGGCCCTTGGCGCGGTGAATATCGGTTATCACAGCGGTCCTTGCCAGGGCCAGGACGAACGCATGGCGATTGTCGAGGAGGGGGCTGGGTTGTTTCGTGCCGCGGGTATCGACTCCCAGTCCATGCCCGACCTGCAACAGGCTCGCTGGCAGAAGCTGGTATGGAACGTACCGTACAACGGCCTCTCGGTGCTGCTGGGCGCCAGCACCACGCCGTTGATGGCCAATGACCACAGTCGCGGTCTGGTCCAGGCCTTGATGGCGGAGGTGGTACGCGGTGCGCAAGCCTGCGGGCATCAAATCGCACCAGGGTATGCCGACTATCTCTTTACGATGACCGAAAAGATGCCCGACTATTGGCCGAGCATGTATCACGATTATTCCCATGAACGGCCGTTGGAGCTGGATGCGATCTACGGCCGGCCACTGGCAGCGGCGAAGGCGGCGGGCTGCGATTTGCCGAAGATCGAAGCCTTGTATCAGGCGCTGGCGTTCCTGGACCGCCGCAATCGTTGATGGATGAAGGGGGACAGCATGGCGAATAACATCGACGACAAACTGGTGCTGGCGATTTCATCGCGAGCCTTGTTCGACCTGAGGGAAAGCCACAAGGTCTATCTTTCCGGTGGTGTCGAGGCCTATCGGCAATACCAGATCGAGCATGAAGACGAGGTCCTTGAGCCTGGGGACGCCTTCGCCCTCGTACAGAAATTGCTCAATCTCAACGAGCACCTGGGGCGAGCCCGTGTCGAGGTGATCCTGGTGTCGCGCAACAGCGCCGACACTGGCCTGCGGGTGTTCAACTCGATTCATCATTACGGCCTGGCGATCTCCCGCGCCGCGTTCGTTGGCGGTCGAAGTCCTTATCCATACCTCAAGGCGTTCGGCTGCGACCTGTTCCTCTCCACCCATGCCGAAGATGTGCGCAGCGCATTGGACGCCGGATTTGCGGCGGCAACGATCCTGTCAGGCGGGGCCAGCCGTGCCGCCAGCGAGGAGCTGCGCATCGCGTTTGACGGTGATGCGGTGCTGTTTTCCGATGAGTCTGAACGCATCTATCAGAGCGGTGGCCTCGAAGCCTTCCAGGCCAGTGAACGCCAAGCCGCGCGCGAGCCACTGCGAGGCGGGCCGTTCAAGGGGTTCCTGGCGGCGCTCAATGCCCTGCAGCGCGAATTCCCGGAGGATGCCTGCCCGATCCGCACGGCATTGGTCACGGCTCGGTCGGCGCCGGCCCATGAACGGGTCATCCGTACGCTGCGAGAATGGGATATTCGTCTGGACGAGTCGCTGTTCCTGGGCGGCCTGACCAAGTCGGCATTCCTCGAAGCCTTTGCCGCCGACGTGTTTTTCGATGACCAGACCGGCCATTGCGAGCTTGCCCGCGAGGTGGTTGCCACCGGGCATGTGCCCCATGGCATCAGCAACGAAGTGAAGCTCTGACCGCCCGTACTTTGAGGCGTTACGCCACACGTCACGCTCGTTGGCGCGCTGCTAAGCTGAATCAATCTCCGCCATTCTGGCATTCGAGGAGGTCACATGATTCGTTCGATGCTGTACGCCACAGACCTGGGGCTTTATGCCCCTTATGTGATGCAGCATGCCTTGGCGTTGGCACGGACGTTTGAAGCCGAGTTGTATGTAGTGCATGCGGTGGAACCGATGGGGCTGTTCGCCGAGTCGGTGTTGCAAAGCTATCTGGACGAGCAGGCGCTGAACGAATTTCATCGCCAGGGTCTGAATACGGTGATGGCCAATATCGAGCAGCGAGTACTGGACAGCTTTCGCGAGGAGTTGGGGGAGGGGCAGCAGGACTTGCAACTGATCAAGTCGGTGAGGGTATTCCAGGGTGACCCGTCCCAGGTCATTCTCGAGCAGGCTGCGAAACTCTCCGTCGATTTGTTGATCGTAGGCAGTCACTGCCAGGGGGCGAATGGAGAAACTCCTTTGGGCAGGACCGCCGCACGGGTATTGCAGTTATCCCGGGTGCCGGTCTACCTGGTGCCGCTGGTCCAGCGCCGGCGGCAGGGAGAGGCCTAAGGCTAAATGATGGCTTTTTTATAAAAAGTTCTAGATTTATTAATACAACCATTCATATAGTTATATGCCGTCGCTGATGCCCGTCGCATCCAACTGCTTTGAGGGATACATATGAAGCTTCAACAATTGCGCTACATCTGGGAAGTGGCGCACCACGACCTCAACGTTTCCGCTACCGCACAAAGCCTCTACACGTCGCAACCTGGCATCAGCAAGCAGATCCGCCTGTTGGAAGACGAACTGGGCGTCGAAGTCTTCGCCCGCAGCGGCAAGCACCTGACCCGCGTGACCCCGGCCGGTGAACGCATCATCACCACGGCTGGCGAGATCCTGCGCAAGGTCGAGAGCATCAAGCAGATTGCCCAGGAATTTTCCAACGAGAAAAAAGGCACGCTGTCCATCGCGACCACTCACACCCAGGCCCGTTATGCGCTGCCGCCGGTGATCAGCAATTTCATCAAGCAATACCCGGATGTCGCGCTGCACATGCACCAGGGCTCGCCGATGCAGATCGCCGAGATGGCCGCCGACGGCACCGTGGACTTCGCCATTGCCACCGAAGCCCTGGAGCTGTTCGGCGATCTGGTGATGATGCCGTGCTATCGCTGGAACCGCTGCGTGGTGGTGCCCCAGGGCCACCCGCTGACCAAATTGCCGAAGCTGACCCTCGAAGCGTTGGCCGAGTACCCGATCGTGACCTACGTGTTCGGTTTCACCGGTCGTTCGAAACTCGACGAAGCCTTCAGCCATCGTGGCTTGACCCCGAAAGTGGTGTTCACTGCCGCCGACGCCGACGTGATCAAGACTTACGTTCGCCTGGGCCTGGGCGTGGGCATCGTGGCGAAAATGGCCGTCGATACCAAGCTCGACAGTGATCTGGTGGTGTTGGATGCCAGCGAGTTGTTCGAGTCCAGCGTGACCAAGATCGGCTTCCGTCGTGGCACCTTCCTGCGTGGCTTCATGTGCGATTTCATCGAGAAGTTCGCACCGCACCTGACGCGCGAAGTCATGGCCAAGGCCATCCAGTGCCACAACAAGCAGGAACTCGAAGAGCTGTTCGACGGCGTCGAATTGCCGGTGCACTGACCGAAAGTCAGATAGCCTCGGTGACTGCGAACTGTTGCCGGGCGCCCGCCACGACGATTTCCACTTCATCCCCTTCGAACTTGCCCAGCAGGCTCCTGCCCAGCGGCGAGCGAGGGGTGATGACGGTGATCGGCTGCCCCACCAGCGAGACCTTCAGCCCCGCTGCGTCCGGCCCAAGGAATAGCCACTGTTGGCGGCCATCCTTATCTTCCAGCCCGATCAATGTGCCGACCTGGATACCGCGCTCTTCGTCGTAAGGCCTCAGTGTCAGGTTCTGGCACAGAGCGAGCGCCTGGCGGATCTCCTCGACGCGCCGGGCTTGTCCGGCGGCAAGGTATGAAGCTTCCAGGCCGAGGGTGTCGTATTTGTTCTCCGCGATATTTTCTTCGTGGGTCGCGGTTTCGTAGGCGGTCTGCGCGGCGCGTTCGGCAATGTCGAGGTCAATCTCGAGTTTGTCGAGGATCAACTGGTGGACAGTCTGTTTGTTCATGATCACTCGCAGAATTGCAGGACGTTGGCGCGGCTTTTCTCGCTCGGCGCGTTCTGGTCCTGTTGCAGCCAGAACTGGCATTTGGGGTTCGACAGGTTGCGCGGGTTGCTGCGCACCTGTTCCAGCGCCTGGCGCTGCTCGTTCTTCTGTAGGTTCTGCTGGAATTGCTCGAACATCGGCGTGGGCGGCTCGGGCGCCGGTTGCACCGCTGGCGGTTGCGCCAGTTGATGAACCGCAGCGGCCACCGGGGCCAGTTGTTCAGCGAAGAGGAACCTGGACAGCAACCAACCTGTCAGGACGATGGCGACGAATCCCAGCCACAGGCCCAAGGCGATACTGACGGTCAATTTCAAGGCTGAAAGGCGCGGCGGCGATGGGTAATCAGGCATGACTGCTTCCTGGCAGGGGCACGGTTAGGCGCTGATTGTCGCATGAAGATTAATCGCCGTCGGCCCTTCTGCATCATGGGTTTAATACGGGACAATCAGGCTTTGCCACAGGGAGTCGGGAATGACCGTGCGTTGGGATATTTTTTGCACCGTCGTGGATAACTTCGGCGACATCGGCGTCACTTGGCGCCTGGCGCGGCAATTGGTGGCCGAGCATGGGGTCGCGGTTCGGCTTTGGGTCGATGACCTGCGTGCGTTTGAACGGCTGTGTCCGGAAATAGACCCCGCGCTGTCCGAACAGTGGCAGCAGGGCGTTCAAGTGCGTCACTGGCCCAAGGATTGGCTGCCTGTCGAGGCGGCCGATGTGGTGATCGCCGCGTTTGCCTGCCAGTTGCCCAGCGCCTACATGGATGCGATGGCCGAGCGCCAGGTAACGCCGTTGTGGATGAACCTCGATTACCTGAGCGCCGAGGACTGGGTGATCGGTTGTCACGGTCTGCCGTCGGTGAAATACAAGCACGTGCAGAAGTATTTCTTCTTTCCAGGCTTCCAGGAAGGCACCGGTGGCTTGCTGCGCGAAGCGGGGCTGTTGGAGCGTCGTCGACAATTCCAGCAGGATGGCGCTGCACAACAGGTTTTCCTGCGGGGGCTGGGCGTCGAGCGGGAGCCTGGGGCACGTCTGATTTCGTTGTTCGCCTACGAAAATGCCGGGTTGGCGAGCTGGTTTGACACGATGGCGACGGATACCCGTCCGTGGCATGTCCTGGTTCCGGAAGGACGCATCCTGGGGGATGTCGAGCGTTGGGCGGGCATTGACGGCCTTGGGGCGGGAGCCTCGTATCGCCGTGGCGCCCTGACGGTGCAGGTATTGCCTTTCGTCCGTCAGGATGAATACGACCACTTGTTATGGTGCTGTGATTTCAACGCCGTACGCGGCGAGGACTCCTTCGTGCGGGCACAATGGGCGGGTCGGCCGCTGCTCTGGCACATTTATCAACAGGAAGAAGATGTCCACCTGGAGAAACTCGAGGCATTTCTCAAGCTGTACACCGAAGGACTTTCCGAGCCAGCGGAAAAAGCGATCAGCGGTCTTTGGCGCACCTGGAATGCCGGTCAAGACATGGCCGAACACTGGAAAGCCGCCTGCGAGAAGGATCGGGAGTTGGCCGAACATGCCCGGTCGTGGTGCCTGGAACAGGCGTCACGAGCCGATCTTGCCACGGCGCTGGTGAAGTTTTACCGAAATTGGATATGATACGCGGCCTAGATTTTTGTAAATCCCATCCAAATTCGGATATTCGCAATGAAAACTGGTAAAGAACTCAAACCCGGTACCGTGATTCGTATCGACAACGATCCTTGGCTGGTTCAGAAAGCTGAATTCACCAAGTCGGGTCGCAACAGCGCGATCATGAAGACCAAGCTGAAAAACCTGCTGACCGGCTACAAGACCGAAACCGTCTACGGTGCGGACGACAAACTGGATGACGTGATCCTGGACCGCAAAGAAGCGACCCTGTCGTTCATCAGCGGCGACACCTACACGTTCATGGACACCACTGACTACACCATGTACGAGCTGAACGCCGAAGACATCGAAAGCGTTCTGCCATTCGTTGAAGAAGGCATGACCGACGTTTGCGAAGCCGTATTCTTTGAAGAGCGCCTGGTTTCCGTAGAACTGCCGACCACTATCGTGCGTCAGGTCGACTACACCGAAGGCTCCGCTCGCGGTGATACTTCCGGCAAGGTGATGAAGCCTGCCAAACTGAAGAACGGTACCGAGCTGTCGGTTGCTGACTTCATCGAAATCGGCGACATGATCGAGATCGATACCCGCGAAGGCGGTTCCTACAAAGGCCGCGCTAAATAAGCGAAGTCTTCTGTATGAAAAAGCCCGACCATTGAGTCGGGCTTTTTTATATCTATATTTCGACCCGGCCCCTGTGGCGAGGGAGCAAGCTCCCTCGCCACAAAAGGCTCGGCGTGCATTCACTTCAGGTGTTCCTTGAGCTCTTGCGACGCTTGCAACATCGCCGAACGCACCGCGGGCACCTGGCTCACGACGTTGAGCAAACCATAGTCGTGGATCATGCCGTTGTAACGCACCGCCGTGACGGGGACGCCGGCCGCGTCCAGCTTGCGAGCGTACGCTTCGCCCTCGTCGCGCAGCACGTCGGCCTCGGCAGTCTGCACCAGCGCGGGCGGCAGGCCCTTGAGTTGCGCGGTGGTTGCCCGCAGTGGCGAGGCATAGATCTCGTTACGTTGCCCGGCATCGGTGGTGTAGTTGTCCCAGAACCACTTCATCATGTTCTTGCTGAGGAAATGTCCTTCGGCAAACTGGTTGTAGGACGCCGTCTCGAAACTGGCATCGGTCACCGGCCACAACAAGGCCTGGAAGCGGATTGCCGGGGTACCCTTGTCCTTGGCCATCAGCGCCACGACCGCCGCCATGTTGCCACCCACGCTGTTACCCGCCACGGCCAAGCGCTTGCCATCGACATTGATTTCCTTGCCGTGCTCGGCCACCCATTTCGTCGCGGCGTAAGCCTGGTTGATCGCCACCGGGTAATGCGCTTCGGGTGACGGCGTGTAGTTGACGAACACCGCGACGGCGCCCGAACCCGCTACCAGATCCCGAACCAGTCGTTCGTGGGTCGGGAAATCCCCCAGCACCCAACCGCCGCCGTGGAAGAACATGAACACTGGCAGCTCACCCTTGACCCCGGCCGGACGAACGATGGTCAGGCTGATCGATTGGCCGTCGACCTTGATGGTCTTCTCGCTGACATCGGCCTTGGGCAGTGTCAATTTCACACCTGCCTGGGCGCCGACCAGTACCGCGCGGGCATCCTTGGGCGACAACTGCTCCAGCGGCTTGCCGGTGCCGGCATTCAGTGCGTCGAGAAATGCCTGGGTGTTGTGTTCGACGATATCGCCGGCAAAGGCATTGCTGATGCTCAGGGCGAGAAGGGCGCCGGTCAGGGTTTTGCTGATGTTCATGTCTATCTCCTTGAAATTCGGTCGGGGGCGAGGGTTAAACGGTTACGTGCAGGCGCACATCAACGTTGCCGCGGGTGGCGTTGGAGTACGGGCAAACCTGGTGCGCTGCATCGACGAGGCTCTGCGCGTCGGCTTGATCCAGGCCCGGCAAGCTGATGTGCAAGTCGATGTCGAGGCCGAAACCGCCAGGAATCTGGCCGATGCCAACGTGGGCGGTGATCGAGGCGTCATCCGGGATTTTGCGTTTGGTCTGGCTGGCGACGAATTTCAGCGCGCCGATAAAGCAGGCCGAGTAGCCAGCGGCAAACAGTTGTTCTGGGTTGGTCGCCGCACCGCCTGCACCGCCGAGTTCCTTGGGCGTGGCGAGCTTGACGTCGAGGATGTTGTCGCTGGAGATGGCACGACCGTCACGGCCACCGGTGGAGGTTGCGATTGCGGTGTAGAGAGTTTTCATGATGGAAGCCTCGTTTCTGTTTGAGTGTTACGCGCTAAATGTTTGCGCGCTAAGTAGGTGTGAAGAGAATGTAATGCGCTAATAGTTTGTACGCAAGATAAATTTTCGGGGCAAGATGGAGTCGGCAAACCGAAAAGGCCTGAAAGCCTTTAGCTAGAGCGGTTTTTGAGAGTAGAAATTTTTCGAGGGGGGAGGGTAGACAGGGCTGCCGCTATCGCGAGCAGGCTCGTTCCACAGAGGTTGCTGGATGACGAGACCTTGCTCACATCAGAAATCCAATGTGGGAGCGAGCTTGCTCGCGATAGCGGTGGATCTGAACAGAGGATGTCGGATTTGCCGCCGCTTTCGTCGGAACGCCGCCCGGAGCAAGCTCGCTCCCACAGGGATCTTGGGTTTCCATGAGCTTTGCATTCAGCGCAGGACTATTGTGGGAGCGAGCTTGCTCGCGAAGACGTCGGCATATCCAACATCACTGCAAGCTGATCCACCGCTTTCGCGAGCAAGCTCGCACACAGGGATTAGCGGTGTTTCGGTGATTTAGAGGCTGTCTTGCAAATGCCCGCGCAGCTCTTGCAGGTCAAGTTGCAGCTTCTTCAATTGCTCCAGGGTCTGGCCGCTGGCGGCAAGGATGCATTGCGGGATGTCGAGGGCTTTTTTCTGCAGGGCGCGGCCCTGCTCAGTGAGCTCGACGATCACCACGCGTTCGTCTTCCCGACTGCGGGTGCGGCTCAGCAAACCTTCGGCCTCCAGGCGCTTGAGCAGTGGCGTCAGCGAACCTGGGTCGGTTAGCAGACGGTTGCTGATTTCACCGACGGTTAAACCGTCTTTTTCCCACAGCACCATCATCGCCAAGTACTGCGGATAGGTCAGGCCCAATGCCTGGAGCAGCGGCTTGTAGACCTTGGTCATCAGCAGCGACGTGGAATGGAGGGCGAAGCAGACCTGGTTATCCAATAACAGGGCGTCGCAAGGGTCGGGGCTGTCGTGTTGAGTGCTCATGGCGAAACCTTTCAATCAGTAGTCCAGGTGAATCTAGCGGACGAACCTTTAATGCACCAGATAATTCTGAAGACCTGATCAGCTATGCATTTCCTGGTTATCGCCAACTGCGTAGGATAGGCGCCCTTATAAAGGGAGAATCGTCTGTGGTCGAGGTCGTGCTGTATTTGCTGTTGGGCGCCGCATTGGGCACCTTGGGGGGATTGTTTGGCATTGGCGGCGGATTGATCGCGATACCGGTGTTGGGCGTATGGTTCGGTCTGGACCAGCAGATCGCCCAAGGCACGGCGCTGGTGATGGTGGTGCCCAACGTGATGTTGGCGCTGTGGCGTTATCATCAACGCAATCGCATCGAGATGCGTCATGTCCTGCCGTTGGCCTCCATGGGATTCTGCTTCGCGTGGCTCGGCTCCATCTGGGCCGTGGGCATTGACGCGCAAAGCATGCGAATCGGTTTCGTGGTGTTCCTGGTCGTGCTGGCGGCCTACAACCTCATCCGAATGTTCGCCGCGACGGCACCCGCTTCGGCGCAGATGCGCCACGGCTGGCCATGGCTTGGCGTGTTGGGGGCGGCGTCAGGGACGATGGGCGGTCTGTTTGGCGTCGGCGGGGCGGTTGTCGCCACGCCGATCCTCACCAGTGTGTTTGGCACCACTCAGGTCGTGGCCCAGGGATTGTCGCTGTCGCTGGCCTTGCCCAGCACCGGGGTGACCCTCGCCACCTATGCGTTTCACCATGAGGTGGATTGGTGGATCGGCCTGCCGCTGGCCATCGGTGGGCTGATGAGCATCAGCTGGGGCGTGAAAGTCGCCCACGCCTTGCCGGAGCGACTGCTGCGCGGGCTGTTCTGCGGTTTCCTGGTGTTGTGTGCGGTGTTGCTTATCTTTAAAGCTTGAAGCCTTCGACAATGTGCTCGGCCAGGCACTCGGTGATCGGCGACGGGTTGTGCAAGTTGCGGATCAACATGATGCTGGCCTCGGGCAGCTCCGGCAGGTTCTCCGCCTCACCGAGCACCCGCATGTCCGGGGTCAGCAGGCTTTCCAATTGCGCGGTGATCGCCAGGCCCGCGCCCACCACGGCCATCAGCGCCGACAGGCTCGAGCTGTTGTACGCCACGCGATAATCGCGGCCCATTGCATCCAATGCGTTGCACGCCCATTGCCGACAGAAACAATCACTGTTGAACATCGCCAGCGGCAGCGGTGTTTGTTCATGGACGTTGAAGCAGGCGGCTTCGGCCCAGACAAAGCGCTCCTTGCGCAGCAACTGGCCGATCTCATCCCCCGGCTTGCGGGTGACGATGGACAAGTCCAGGTCCTGGCGCAGCAGCAACTGCTTGGACGATTCGCAGTGCACTTCGATTTCGATCAGGGGATAGAACTGGGCGAAGCGTTGCAGGATCCCGGGCAGGAACCGCATCACGTAATCATCCGGCGTGCCGATGCGTACCGTGCCGACCATGTGCGGTTCACGCAGCGTATTGAACACTTCGCTGTGCAGCTTGAGGATCCGCCGGGCATAACCCAGCAACACCTGGCCCTCGGCGGTGAGCTTGACCTGGCGCCCGTCGCGCTCGAACAGCCGCCGCTGCAACACGTCCTCTTCCAGGCGCTTCATCTGCATGCTGACGGCGGATTGCGTGCGGTTGACCAGTTCCCCGGCGCGGGTGAACCCCCCTTGGTCGGCGATGGCAACGAAGGTACGCAGCACTTCCGTATCGATGCTCGGGTAACTCGACAATGGATCAATCTCCGAGATGTATTGCATAAGAAACATTCGTTGGATTGATCTTAGCGTTAGCGCGAGACTTGAGCCATCCCAAACGGAGGACATCACGATGAAAGGTCAAAAAGGATATCTACTGATAGAAAAACTCTCCCATGGCTTCTCGGTCAGCGCTCTGCTGCATAAGGTTAGTCGATGGTACGAATTGCACCACGAGCGTGAATTGCTGGCCGGCATGAGCGACGAGGCGCTCAAGGACATCGGCGTAAGTCGGGCCGACGTGGAGCAGGAAGTGGTTCGGCCATTCTGGGACGACCCAATGCACAAATGAGCCATCCTTCCCTACACAAACCGTTCAATGGTGAGGTAGGTTGCGAGCAGACAAGGAGATCTCCATGCCCGCGACTGTATCCTTTACCCTCAAACAGGCCCGGCGCCTGGCGTTGGCCGCCCAAGGATTCGATGGGCGGCTTTCGCCAGCTTCGGTGCAACCCTCGCGTCTCAACCGCTTGATCGAACGCCTCGGCATCCTGCAGATCGACTCCGTCAACGCACTGGTGCGCTCGCATTACCTCCCGCTGTTTTCCCGCCTCGGTCATTACAATCGCGATTTGCTCGATCAAGCCGCCTGGAGCCAGGGCCGCCGTCGCACGCTATTTGAATATTGGGGGCATGAAGCCTCGCTGCTGCCGGTGGCGATGTACCCGTTGATGCGCTGGCGCATGGCCCGTGCTGCGCGCGGCGAAGGTATCTATCAGCAACTGGCGCGTTTCGGCCAGGAGCAGCAAGACGTGATTCACCGCGTCCTGCAAGCGGTCTGGGACCAGGGAGCAATTGGCGCGGGCAGTTTGTCCACGCGTCAGGAAAAGGCCGGCCCGTGGTGGGACTGGAGCGCGGAAAAACATGCGCTGGAATGGTTGTTCGCAGCGGGTGAAGTCACGGTGGCGGGACGGCGGGGCTTCGAGCGGCTTTACGATTTGCCGGAACGGGTCCTGCCGGATTCCGTGCTGCGACAACCTCTGCCGGACGAAGCCCAGGCCCAGCGCGCTTTACTCATCCATGCTGCCGAAGCCTTGGGTGTCGCTACCGAAAAGGACCTGCGCGACTACTTTCGCTTGAGTCCGGCGGACAGCCGTGAACGGCTTGCCGAACTGGAGGAGGCGGGCGAACTGCTACGTTGCCAGGTTGAGGACTGGAAGCAGCCAGCCTGGTGCCGACCCAGCGTGAAAATTCCCCGCAAGGTCGCCGCCAGTGCGCTGCTGTCGCCGTTCGATTCGTTGGTCTGGGAGCGCAGTCGTACCGAGCGGCTGTTCGATTTTCGCTATCGGCTGGAGATCTACACGCCGGTGCACAAGCGGGTGTATGGCTATTACGTCTTGCCGTTTCTGCACAACGAGCGGATTGCGGCGCGGGTGGACTTGCGGGCTGAGCGGGCGGTGGGGCAATTGGCGGTGCATGCAGTGCACGAGGAAGAGGCGGGGCTGGACGAGGAGGGGATGCTGGCGTTGGCGACGAATCTGCGGCGCATGGCCAACTGGTTGGGGTTGGAGCGGGTTCAGCTCAATTGTGGGAAAGCGAGTGGGGTTCGGCTGGCGGTGGCGCTTGCGCAGATCGAGGCTGATTGAGCTGGCCTCATCGCGAGCAAGCTCGCTCCCACAGGGGCCTCGTGACCACAGATTTTGTGTCCACAGCAGATCCAATGTGGGAGCGAGCTTGCTCGCGAAAGCGATAGGCCAGGCACTACAAAACTGTCTGGCTCATCGCCTCACCTGCTTCAACGTCTCGGCAATCAAGAACGCCAGCTCCAGCGACTGATCGGCATTCATCCGCGGGTCGCAGTGGGTGTGGTAGCGATCCGATAGGCCGTCTTCGGTGATCGGTCGCGCGCCACCGATGCATTCGGTGACGTTCTGCCCGGTCATCTCGATGTGGATACCGCCGGCATAGGTGCCTTCGGCTTCATGGACCTGGAAGAACTGCTTCACTTCGCCCAGGATCTGCGCAAAATCCCGGGTCTTGTAGCCGCTGCTGGCCTTGATGGTGTTGCCGTGCATCGGATCGGAGCTCCACAGCACCTGCTTGCCCTCGCGCTGCACCGCGCGCAGCAGTTGCGGCAGGTGATCGCCGACCTTGTTGGCGCCCATCCGGGCGATCAGGTTCAGCCGGCCCGGGTCGTTGTCCGGGTTGAGCACGTCGATCAGGCGGATCAGGTCGTCAGGGTTCATGCTCGGGCCGACCTTGACCCCGATCGGGTTGTTCACCCCGCGCAGGAACTCGACATGCGCGCCGTCCAACTGACGGGTGCGGTCGCCGATCCACAGCATGTGGGCCGAACAGTCGTAATAATCATTGGTCAGGCTGTCGCGACGCACGAAGGCTTCTTCGTAATTGAGCAGCAGCGCCTCGTGGGCGGTGAAGAAGCTGGTTTCGCGCAGTTGCGGCGAGCTGTCCATGCCGCAGGCGCGCATGAACGCCAGGGTTTCGTCGATGCGGTCGGCCAGGTGGCTGTATTTTTCCGCCAGGGCCGAGTTGGCGATGAAATCCAGGTTCCACTTGTGCACCTGGTGCAGATCGGCAAAGCCGCCCTGGGCGAAGGCGCGCAGCAGGTTCAAGGTGGCGGTGGACTGGTGATAGGACTGCAACAACCGCTCCGGGTCCGGCACGCGGCTTTTTTCGTCGAAACCGATGCCGTTGACGATGTCGCCGCGATAGGCCGGCAACGTTACCCCGTCAATGGTTTCATCGTTGGCCGAGCGTGGCTTGGCGAATTGCCCGGCCATGCGCCCGACCTTGACCACCGGGCAACCGGCGGCAAACGTCATGACGATCGCCATCTGCAAGAGCACCTTGAAGGTGTCGCGGATCTTGGCGGCCGAGAACTCGGCAAAGCTCTCGGCACAGTCGCCGCCTTGCAACAGGAACGCCCGGCCCTGGGTCACCTCGGCGAACTGACGGCGCAACTCCCGGGCTTCACCGGCAAACACCAATGGCGGATAACTGGCCAGGGTCTGCTCCACCTGCGACAGGTGCGCGGCGTCGGGGTAGCGGGGTTGTTGCTGGATCGGCAGGGCGCGCCAGCTGTCAGGGCTCCAGGGTTGGCTCATCATGATCTCTAGGTGGTTTACGCTCGGGCGCTCATGTTATCAGCAAATTAGTGCGTGACCTGTTCCGCTTGCTTCGCGGACAATCGCGCCTTTGCCCCGTATACGCAGGCCCATGCCCGCCCGGCAACATCAGGAGATGAAATGACAGAGGAGCGCGTCGAGCATTTGCTCGCCGAGGTGCACGACGAGTTCGGCATGATCCGCGTGTTCGAAGTGGCCGATTACCGGTTTCTCGAATTCGGCGATGCCATCGAGCAGAGCTGCGTGTTCACCGCCGACCCGAGCTGGCTCGAATATGACTACACCCGCGCCATGCTCATCGGTGCGTTGTGTCATGAGCAGCCGGAAAGCGCGTTGTTCCTGGGGTTGGGCGCTGGGACGCTGACCCAGGCCTGTCTCAAGTTCCTGCCGTTGGAAGATGTCGAGGCGATCGAGCTGCGCCCCGACGTGCCGCGCCTGGCCATCGAATATCTTGGGCTGGATGACGATCCGCGTTTGTACATTCGCGTCGGCGATGCCTTGGAATTGCTTGAAACGGCAGAGCCGGCGGACCTGATTTTTGTCGACCTCTATACCGACGTCGGTCCCGGCGTAGGCCATCTGGCCTGGGGGTTCCTGGAAAACTGCCAGAAGCGCCTCAACCCCGGCGGCTGGCTGGTGATCAACCAATGGGCGACCGATGACGGCAAGCCCTTGGGCGCCGCGCTGTTGCGTGGTCTTTATCATCGGCATTATTGGGAGCTGCCGGTGAAGGAGGGCAACGTGATCCTGATCGTGCCGGCGGACCTCGACCAGGAGCTGGATATGGACGGCCTGGTTGCCCGGGCCGAAGGGCTGGCGCCGCGGTTGGGTTATTCGTTGCAGTCGTTGATCAAGGCGATTCGCCCGGCGACGTGACACGAACCCAGGGCACAACGAAATTCCTGTGGCGAGGGGATTTATCCCCGCTGGGTCGCGAAGCGACCCCTAAAGCTCGCTCACGCATCGGTAGCTCAGGTATTTTGGGGCCGCTTCGCAGCCCAGCGGGGATAAATCCCCTCGCCACAATAGAGTTCATCCCATCCGAAGATGAATCGTTTTAGCTGACGCCCCCAACGGCTATTGCACAGAGCTCCGCCACACCTTCCGTCGATAAAAAAATCTCCCTTTTTGGGCGAATTCCGGTATAGTGCGCGCCGGCCTTTAGCCGGGCCGCGTCAAGGTAGCGCAATTCCCCGAAGCCAGCTTCGGTTGCATGTCCGCACAACGGATGCTTCCGCGACGTTCTTTTTCATTCATTCGTTTTCGCAAATCCCCGCCGACAAAGCTGCCAGGGCGACTCTTGAGTCTCAACACGGCATGCGCAGCTTTGGAGCATGGGTCTTTGCGGATGCACTTAGAGGCAGACCCATGACCCAGGAAATCGGCGGCTTCGCCGCTCTTGAACTTCATCCCAATATTGTCGCTGCAGTAGTCGCTACCGGCTATGAAGAGCCTTCGGCCATTCAGCAGCAGTCGATCCCGATCATTCTCGCCGGTCACGATATGATTGGTCAGGCGCAAACCGGTACGGGTAAGACCGCCGCGTTCGCACTGCCGATCCTGCACCGCATTGATCCGTCCAAGCGCGAGCCGCAAGCTCTGATCCTGGCCCCAACTCGTGAGTTGGCGCTACAAGTTGCAACCGCTTTCGAAACCTACGCCAAGCAAATGCCAGGCGTGACTGTTGTGGCTGTCTACGGCGGCGCGCCGATGGGCCCACAACTGAAAGCAATCCGTAATGGCGCACAGATCGTTGTCGCCACCCCGGGCCGTCTGTGCGACCACCTGCGTCGCGACGAAAAAGTCCTCGCCACCGTGAACCACCTGGTTCTCGACGAAGCGGACGAAATGCTCAAGCTGGGCTTCATGGACGACCTGGAAGTCATCTTCAAGGCCATGCCTGAGACCCGCCAGACTGTCCTGTTCTCGGCCACCTTGCCTCAGTCGATCCGTGCCATCGCCGAACGCCACCTGCGCGATCCGAAGCACGTGAAGATCCAGAGCAAGACCCAGACCGTCACCGCGATCGAGCAGGCTCACCTGCTGGTTCACGCCGACCAGAAGACCTCTGCCGTCCTGAGCCTGCTGGAAGTCGAAGACTTCGACGCCCTGATCATGTTCGTGCGCACCAAGCAAGCGACCCTGGACCTGGCCAGCGCCCTGGAAGCCAAAGGCTACAAAGCCGCTGCGCTGAACGGTGACATTGCCCAGAACCAGCGTGAGCGCGTCATCGACTCCCTCAAGGATGGCCGCCTGGACATCGTTGTGGCGACCGACGTTGCTGCCCGTGGCCTGGACGTTCCGCGCATCACCCACGTGTTCAACGTGGACATGCCGTACGATCCGGAATCCTACGTGCACCGTATCGGCCGTACTGGCCGCGCCGGTCGCGAAGGTCGCGCGCTGCTGCTGGTTACCCCGCGTGAGCGCCGCATGCTGCAAGTGATCGAGCGTGTGACTGGCCAGAAGGTGGCTGAAGTTCGCCTGCCGGACGCCCAGGCCGTTCTCGATGCGCGCATCAAGAAACTGACCAACAGCCTGTCGCCGCTGGTGGCTGACGCCGAATCGACCCACGGTGATCTGCTCGATCGCCTGACCGCCGATATCGGTTGCACCCCGCGTGCCCTGGCCGCTGCCCTGCTGCGCAAGGCCACCAATGGCCAAGCGCTGAACCTGGCTGCGATCGAGAAGGAACGTCCGCTGGTGCCGAACAACGCACCGCGTGGCGACCGTCCTGAGCGCAGTGGCGATCGTCCGGACCGTGGTGATCGCGAGCGTCGTGCACCGATCCCGTTGGCCGAAGGCCGTGCCCGTTGCCGTACCGCGTTGGGCGCTCGTGACGGCATTGCCGCCAAGAACCTGCTCGGCGCGATCCTCAACGAAGGCGGCCTGGCCCGCGAAGCTATCGGTCGCATCCAGGTGCGTGACAGCTTCAGCCTGGTGGAATTGCCGGAAGATGGTCTGGAGAAGTTGCTGACCAAGCTCAAGGACACCCGCGTGGCCGGCAAGCAGCTCAAGCTGCGTCGCTACCGCGAGGATTGATCGACCTGCGGGTTGATTGACCGAGCATGAAAAATCCCCGACTGGTTCGGGGATTTTTTTTGCCTGTCGTGTGGTGTTTTTTCAGTGCGAGCGGCGGGGAGACCCATCGCGAGCAAGCTCGCTCCCACAGGGGATTTGTGAGCGCCGAAGACCCAATGTGGGAGCGAGCTTGCTCGCGATTGGCGCGACTCGGTTTGCGATCAGTCGAACCGATAGATGTCCATCCCCAGCGTCCCCATCGTGAACCCCGCATGGGCAACGCTGAATGTCCCCCCAGCCCCTCGGGCAAAATACAGCGGCAACAAATGTTCATCGCTGGGATGGCTGCGCACGGCATTGGGCGCCTGGCGGCGATAGTCGTGCAGCGCCACCTCGTCGTTCGACGCCAGTTTGGCGACCATCCAATCGCGAAACGCCTTGGCCCAGGGTTCGACGGTTTCAGGGCCGGCGTTCCAATCCAGGTCCCGCAGGTTATGCGTAATGCTTCCGGAACCGATCACCAGCACCCCTTGTTCCCGCAGGCTCGCCAATGCGCGGCCGACTTGCGTTTGCTGTGTCGGGCCTTGATGGCTGGGCAAGGAGACCTGCACCACGGGAATGTCGGCCTCGGGGTACATCAACGACAGCGGCACCCAGACGCCATGGTCGGATGGCCGCTTAGAGTCGAGGCGTGCCGGCAGATGCGCGGCGTTGAGCATGTCTGCCACCTGTTCCGCCAGTCGAGGGTCGCCAGGCGCCGGGTATTGCACTTCATACAGTGCCGGTGGAAACCCGCCGAAGTCATGCCAGGTGCGCGGTCGCGGGTTGGCGCTGACCAGCAGCTCGTCGCTCTCCCAATGAGCCGAGACAATGACGATCGCCTTTGGCCTGGGCAGTTGCGCGGCCAGGCGAACCAACGCCGGGCCGCTTTCGCCGGGCTCCAGGGCGAGCATCGGTGAGCCATGGGAAATAAACAGGCTGGGCAGCATGGACGGGCTCCTGAGCGTTAAGATGTGTCATCTTCTGTCAGGTCAATGATCAAAATCTAATATAAGTTTTAACCTGTTTTGATCGAATTTATGGAGCGAACCCCATGGACCCCGAGTTTTGGCACAAGCGTTGGTCAACCAACCAGATCGGCTTTCATCTGCCGGAGGTGAACCCTTATCTGCAGCGTTTCTGGCCCCAATTGGGATTGCCCGAAGAGACTCGAGTGTTGGTGCCCCTGTGCGGCAAGACGCTGGATCTGATGTGGTTGGCGCAACAAGGTTTTTCCGTGCTCGGAATTGAGCTGTCAGAGAAAGCCGTCACTGATTTTTTCCAGGAGCATCAGCTTGAGCCGAACGTGAGCGAGGAGGGCGCCTTCAAGATATTTCGTGCCGGTGCCATCGAAATCCGCTGCGGTGATTTCTTTGCGCTGACGCCTTTGGACGTGGCCGATTGCGCGACGTTGTATGACCGCGCTGCATTGATCGCATTGCCTGCGCCGATGCGTGAGCGGTACGTGGCGCATTTGCTGAAAATATTGCCAGACTGCGTCGGGCTGTTGATTACCCTCGATTACAACCAGGACGAAATGCCTGGACCGCCGTTTTCCGTTGGGCATGAAGAAGTGCAGCGGTTGCTGGGTGGCGCTTGGCGTCTGGAGATTTTGCAGGAGCAGGATGTGCTTGGGGAGAGCTGGAAGTTCTTGCAGGCGGGGGTGAAGCGGTTGGATGAGCGGGTGTATCTGATTTCCAGGCGTTGATGTGTCGTGTTTGTGCCAAGCGAGGTTGCAGTGAATTGGCAACCGAAAAAAAAGCCCGCATTGCTGCGGGCTTTCCTTTTGAGACTCTAGCGATCAACCACGGCGACGCAGCGCGTCAATTCGCTCTTCCAGTGGCGGGTGGCTCATGAACATGCGCGCCAGGCCCTGCTTGATGCCACCGTTGATACCAAAGGCGTTCAAGGTGTCGGGCATGTGCACCGGCAGGCCTTGTTCTGCGCGCAGGCGCTGCAGGGCGCCGATCATCGCGCTGGTGCCCGCCAGGCGTGCACCGGCGTCGTCTGCGCGGAACTCGCGTTTGCGCGAGAACCACATGACGATGGCGCTGGCGAGGATGCCCAAGACCAGTTCGGCGAAAATGGTCGCCACGTAGTAGGCGATGCCCTGGCCTTCTTCGTTCTTGAAGATCACCTTGTCGACGAAGTTGCCGATGATGCGGGCAAAGAACATCACGAAGGTGTTCACCACGCCCTGGATCAGCGCCAGCGTAACCATGTCGCCGTTGGCGACGTGGCCAATCTCGTGGGCCAGCACGGCCTTGACTTCATCCGGCGAGAAGCGTTCGAGCAGGCCCTGGCTGACGGCGACCAGTGCGTCGTTCTTGTTCCAGCCGGTGGCGAAGGCGTTCGCCTCGTAGGCAGGGAAGATCCCGACTTCGGGCATTTTGATCCCGGCTTCGCGAGACAACTGCTCGACGGTCTGCAGCAGCCATTGTTCGTGGCGAGTGCGCGGCTGGCTGATGATCTGGGTGCTGGTGCTCATCTTCGCCATCCACTTGGAGATGAACAGCGAGAACAGCGAACCGGCGAAACCGAACACCGCACAGAAGATCAGCAGCTGATTGAGGTTGAGATCAACCCCGTTGGCCGCCATGAACCCGTTGAAGCCAAAAAGGCTCAGGGTGATGCTGGCAATCAGCACGACCGCCAGGTTAGTGGCCAAAAACAGCAGGATGCGCATCATGGTGGTAGCAATCTCCTCATGCTAAAGATGTAGCGTTATGCGGGGTATATAAGGTGCTGCCGCGGGCTATTCAACTCGCCTACTATTTCAAACTGTGTCCTACAGCCGTCCTAAATGTTTGAAAGACTTTTCTGAAAGTGACTCTGGAAATGAGATCCGGCATCCGCGCCCCGCGAACGTTGCGTTGCGTCGACCATCCGCTCTCGAATCCCAGTGTAGAAGGCCTGGTGGCGCTCACAGAACGGATGTGTTGCTGAATCAGACAGCGTGCGAGGTGAGGGGCCTCGCACGCTGGCTGGATCATTGGCGGTAGGACTTGAGGAAATTGCCGATGCGGCCGATGGCCTGGTCCAGGTCATCGACCCGCGGCAAGGTCACGACACGGAAATGGTCCGGCCATGGCCAGTTGAACGCCGTGCCCTGGACGACCAGCAGTTTTTCCGAGAGCAGCAGGTCCAGGACGAATTTTTCGTCGTTGTGGATAGGGCAGACTTTCGGGTCGATCCGTGGGAAGGCATACAAGGCGCCCATTGGTTTGACACAGCTGACGCCAGGAATGTCGTTGAGCAGTTCCCAGGTGCGATTGCGTTGTTCCAACAGCCGCCCCTGGGGCAGGACCAGGTCGTTGATGCTCTGGTAGCCACCCAGTGCGGTCTGGATTGCATGCTGGCTCGGCACGTTGGCGCACAGGCGCATGTTGGCCAGCATGTCGATGCCTTCGATGTAGCTCTGGGCATGATGCTTGGGCCCGGAGATGGCGATCCAGCCGGAGCGGAAACCCGCCACCCGGTAGGATTTGGACAAGCCATTGAAGGTCAGGCACAGCAAGTCCGGCGCCAGGGAGGCGGTGCAGACGTGAACGGCGTCGTCGTAGAGGATCTTGTCGTAGATCTCGTCGGAAAACACCACCAGGTTGTGCTGGCGGGCCAATTCCAGCATGCCCAGCAACACTTCCCGGGAATAGACGGCGCCGGTCGGGTTGTTCGGGTTGATGATCACCAGGGCCTTGGTGTTCGGGGTGATCTTGGCCTTGATGTCCGCCAGGTCAGGGAACCAGTTGGCCTGCTCGTCGCACAGGTAATGCACCGGGTTGCCACCGGACAGGCTCACGGCGGCGGTCCACAGCGGATAGTCCGGTGCCGGCACCAGCACTTCGTCGCCATTGTTGAGCAAGGCCTGCATGGACATGACGATCAGCTCGGACACGCCGTTGCCCAGGTAGATGTCTTCGATACCGATGCCTTCTACCTGCTTTTGCTGGTAGTACTGCATCACGGCCTTGCGCGCGCTGAACAGGCCTTTGGAGTCGCTGTAGCCTTGGGCGGTCGGCAGGTTGCGGATGACGTCCTGGAGGATTTCATCGGGCGCTTCGAAACCAAAGGGTGCTGGGTTGCCGATGTTCAGCTTGAGGATACGGTGGCCTTCCTCTTCCAGGCGTTTGGCGTGCTTGAGCACCGGGCCGCGAATGTCGTAGCAGACGTTGGCGAGCTTGTTCGATTTGCTGACCTGCATGGCGATGTGTTCCCGAAAATGAACGATCCAGGCGGCATATGAACTACCGTACTGGGAATCCTGCGTCTGTGCCCGGGCCGGACGCGGTAGATGCGCCACAATCCATTTGAATGCGCATGACGTGACTGCCAGACTGGCGCCTGACGAGGCGCAATCATACGTGCCGCCCGATCCGCGGAAAAGCGTCGGATCGGGCTTTTTCAATTGCCGAGGTAGGACGATGGAAAAGTTGCAGAAAACCCTTGAAGAATGGCGTGACACGCTCGACCCGGAGCAATACAACGTCTGCCGGCTCAAAGGCACCGAGCGACCGTTCTCCGGGAAATACAACGCGACCAAGACCGACGGTGTGTACCACTGCATCTGCTGCAACGAACCGCTGTTCGATTCGACGACCAAATTCGATTCGGGCTGTGGCTGGCCGAGTTTCTACGCGCCGATCGCAGACAGCGCGGTGGTGGATGTACGGGATGTGAGCCATGGCATGATCCGCACCGAGGTGGTCTGCGCCAAATGCGATGCGCACCTGGGGCATGTCTTCCCGGACGGCCCGCCGCCGACCGGGCTGCGTTATTGCATCAACTCGGTGTGCCTGGATCTCGTGCCGCGCGAGTAAAATTCTGCGCGGTGCTTTGTGGGGAGGGAGCTTGCTCCCGCTGGGCGGCGCAGCCGCCCCAAAACCGATTTGCCGGAGTTTGCCCAGACAGACCGCGTCCGCCGGGGGTTACGACGGCTGCGCCGTCGAGCGGGAGCAAGCTCCCTCGCCACAAAAGCCTCTCGGCACTTCGGTGTGTCCCGATAATTAAATTGCACACAATTTAATTGCTCGCTATCTTCGGCGTCCTAACTTCTTCAGGAGCCGCCCCCCATGACCGACAATCTGCTGAGCATCCCGTGCACCACCATCAAGGGCGAGCAAAAGACTCTCGCCGATTTCGCCGGCAAGGCTGTGCTGGTGGTCAATACCGCCAGCCAGTGCGGCTTCACCCCGCAATACAAAGGGCTCGAGGCGTTGTGGCAGTCCTACAAGGACCGGGGGCTGGTGGTGCTGGGCTTTCCCTGCAACCAATTTGGCAAGCAGGAGCCGGGCAATGAGGGGGCGATTTCCGAGTTTTGCGAACTCAACTTCGGCGTGAGCTTTCCATTGTTCAAGAAAATCGAGGTCAACGGTGCCAATGCCCATCCGCTGTTCGTCCAGCTCAAGCAGCGGGCGCCTGGCGTGCTGGGGTCCAAAGGCATCAAATGGAATTTCACCAAGTTCCTGATCGGCAAGGATGGCCAGGTGGTCAAGCGCTTCGCCCCGACCACCAAGCCCCAGGACCTCACCGCCGAGATCGAAGCCCTGCTCAAATGAACGATCTGTCAGTCGATTCGCTGAAGCTCGACAGCCAGCTGTGCTTCAAGCTGTATGCCGCGTCGCGGGCGGTGATTCGCGGCTACAAGCCGATGCTGGATCAGCTCGGCCTGACCTACCCGCAGTATCTGGCGATGCTGGTGCTGTGGGAATGGCAGGAAAACGCTCCGGAACAACCCACGGTCAAGGCACTGGGGGAGCGTCTACTGCTTGATTCCGGCACGCTGACGCCGTTGCTCAAGCGTTTGGAGCAACTGGAGTTGGTCCAGCGCCAGCGTTCAGCCCGTGATGAACGCGAGGTTCATTTGAGCCTGTCGGACAGCGGAAAGGCCTTGCGCGAGCAGGTCGGCCCGCTCAAGGCCCGTCTGCTCTGCGACAGCGGCATCGACCTGGATCGCGTAGGGGACCTGCGAGACAGCCTGGATCATTTGTTAGCCCAGATCAAAGCGCTGACGTAGTGGGCACCCACTGATCCAACAATGCCGCGAGCTCTTCGCGTCGGAACGGCTTGGACAGATAATCGCTCATGCCGGCGGCGCGGCAGCGCTCGCGTTCCTCGGGCATCGCATTGGCAGTCAGCGCGACAATTGGCAGGTTTAGCCAGCGCCCGCTGCGACGAATCTGCCGGCTGGCTTCATAACCGTCCATGACCGGCATGTTGCAGTCCATCAACACCAGATCGAAATCCTGCTGTTCGAGCTGGTCAAGGGCCTCGATGCCGTGGGCTGCGACGACGACCTCGCAGCCCAGTTTCACCAGCATGCCCTTGGCCACCAATTGGTTGACGGGGTTGTCTTCCACCAACAGCACTCGCCCGCGGCGCGAAGGCGCCAGCGCTTCGATCTGCGCGTCGTTGATGGTGGTCGCCTCGCTTTGCAGGGCGCGCCGCAATATCTGATAAAGCGCATGGCGCGCCAGCGGCCGGGCTTGTTGCAGCAAGGGGGCGAGGGCGGCCGCCTCTTCGCTGGGCATGAAGCTGCCGTAGGCGGTCACCAGCAGGATCGGCGCCGCGAAAGTCGGCCGCAGATTGAACAGGCATTCCGGGCAATCGGTGATCAGGATGTCGGGCTTGAGCCCCAGCAGCCCGTCGTCCACGGAACGTTGTACATAGTCCAATCCCCAGCCGGGCACCAGCATCCCCAACAATTCGGCCAATCCGCTATTGGCGGTGGTAATGGCGACGACATTGCCACGCAAGGGCTCGATGGGGGCGGCGGGCGTGTGACCAGGCAGTGGCAGGTCTGCGCAGAATTGGCTGCCGAAGCCCGCCTCGGAGCTGATCGTCAACCGGCCTTGCATGGCTTCACAGAGGTTGTAGGTCAGTGCCAGCCCGAGCCCGGTGCCGCCGAACTGGCGCGTGATGCCGGCGCCAGCCTGGGTGAACGGCTGGAGGATCCGTGCCTGGGCTTCCTGGGGTATGCCGATGCCCGTGTCGCAGACCTCGATCCGCACGCCGCCTTCGTGTTGGCTCAAGCGCACGTCGACCCGGCCGAAGCGGGTGAACTTCAAGGCGTTGGACAGCAGGTTGCTGACGATCTGGCGAACGCGGGTCGGATCGCCCAATACCTGGGCGGGGAACTGCGGTTCGATCAGGCACGCCAGTTCGACGCTCGGCGCGGCATTTTGTGACAGCAGGTTGGCGGTGTCCTCGATCAGCGAGCCGAGGTCGAACGGTATGCGTTCGAGTTCCAGTTGGCCGGCGTCGAACTTGGACAGGTCGAGGATATCGTTGAGCAGCTCCACCAATACCTTGCCCGAGTCATGGGCAATCGAGAGCTGTTGCTGTTGTTCGGCGGTCAATGGACCGTCCAGGGACAACGCGATCATCCCGAGCAGTCCGTTGAGTGGCGTTCGGATTTCATGGCTCATGTTGGCCAGGAACGCGGAGCGGGCTTCGGCCATGTCCAGGGCGGTACGCCGGGCAATCTCCAGTTCATCGTTGGACTGGCTGAGGCGGGCATTGATGGCCTTGAGCTCGGCGGTGCGCGCCGAAACGATGTTTTCCAGTTGCGCCAGGTAATCGGTGAGGCGATTTTCAGCCGTGCGCCGTTGCTGTATTTCGGTCGAGATGTTTTCAAACTGCTGGTTGGCAACCGACACCAGCACGCCGATTTCGTCGTATTGGTGGCCGGTAGGGCATTCCAGGGGACTTTGCTCGCTGCTGCTCGGGTCGCGGCTGCTCAGCTCGCGGATGACCCGTACCAGTGGCTTGGTCAGCATGACGTAGAACAAGGCGAGCAGCAGGCCGGTCAGGATCAGGCTGCGGGCGAAACCGTTGAGCAGGGTGACCTCGGCCCGGCGCAGGAAGCGACTGCCGAAGGAATACGTATCGACATCCAGTCGCAGGATACCCAGGGACTCGTCAGGCAGATGGTTCAAATAGAGTCGGTCTTCGAACTGGCGTTGGGCGCCGAAAAGAAAGTCGCTGATAAAGCGGTAGTTGCTTTGCAGTTCAGGGCGCTTGACGCTCGCCAGCACCGTATTGTTGTTATCGATCAGTTCGGCGCCAATGATGGCCGGTGAACGCAACAGGCCCAAGGCCAGTTCCTGGGCGAGTTCGGCGTCAATGTTATAGGCGATGCGCGATGCCGGGTTGTGGCTGATTTCCAACAGGGACAGGATTTCACGGTTGATCGACGCGTCTTCGCTGGCATAATCGATGCCGATCTGCACCAGGCTTAACAACGTGCCCAGCACGAAACCCACCAGGACGGTCAGTCGGGCCTGCTTGTACGACAGCCGTTGGGTGAACCTGATATCCATGGAATGGTGAACCACTTACGTTTCCCTTCGCCGGTCAAGCATAGCTGATCATCTCTGAATACCGGTGCGACCGGTGAGTAGTGTCGTGTGAAACAGACCCGCCATCGGCTTCGTCGTTTCGTCGCTGTAGCGTCATCATTACCGTGAACCTGTCCGAGGAGAAGACGTGGACGCTCGATTAATTGCTTTTCTTGACCGCGCCGATGCGGTGCTGGCTCGCATAGAGCCGTTCTTGCCGGCGCCACGGCCCGCCATCGATTGGACGCAGACCCTGGCCGCGCGCTGGCAGCGTGACGGGCGCAGCGGTTTCCTGCTGCCGCTTGAAGTCAGTCTCGATATGCGGTTGTCGGACCTGATTGGCGTGGATCGCCAGGTTGAGCAGTTGGGCCGCAATACCCGGCAGTTCATCGACGGCATGCCAGCCAACCATGCGCTGCTGTGGGGATCGCGTGGCACGGGCAAGTCCTCCCTGATACGAGCCTTGCTGGCTGAACACGCCGGGCATGGCCTGCGGCTGATCGAGATCGAGCGTGATCACCTGGCCGATCTGCCCCGGGTGGTCGAACAGGTCGCCCAGTTGCCCCAGCGCTTCGTGGTGTTCTGCGACGATCTGTCGTTCGAGTCCGGTGAAGGCGATTATCGCGTCCTCAAGAGCGTATTGGACGGTTCCCTCGAACAGGCGCCGGATAACGTGCTGCTGTATGCGACGTCCAACCGGCGTCACCTGGTGCCTGAAAAGGAAAGCGACAACGAGAACTGGAAGCGGGTCGACGGCGAGCTTCACCCCAGCGAGGCCGTCGAAGACAAGATCGCCTTGTCCGACCGTTTCGGCTTGTGGTTGTCGTTCTATCCCTTTACCCAAGAGCATTTCCTCGACGTGGTAGAGCATTGGATCGGCACACTCGCCGCCAAGGCCGGGCTGGCCTGGCAACGTGACGAAGCGTTGGACATAGAGGCGGTCCGCTGGGCGACCGGGCGCGGCAACCGCAATGGACGGTGCGCCTATCAATTTGCCCGTTATTGGGTGGGCCTCAAGCTTCTGGAGCACAACGCATGATCGATTTGACGAACACCGGCGCAGGTCTCGAAGGCTACGGACTGCTGTCGGCGCAGCTGCAATCGTTGCTGGCGGATGAGCGCGATTTCATCGCCAATGCGGCGCAGTTCTCAGCGTTCCTGTTCAATCAGCTGGACGACTTGAACTGGGCCGGTTTTTACCTTAATCGCAACGAAGAACTGGTGTTGGGCCCGTTCCAGGGGCAGATCGCCTGCGTACGGATTCCCTTCGGTCGCGGCGTGTGTGGTGCCGCCGCCGCGACGCTCCAGACCCAGCGCGTCGAAGATGTCCACGCCTTCCCCGGGCACATCGCCTGCGACAGCGCCTCGAACAGCGAATTGGTCGTGCCGCTGGTCAAGGACGGGCGGCTGATCGGCGTGCTCGACCTGGACAGTCCGAAACTGGCGCGTTTTACCGAGGATGACCAGGCCGGCATCGAGCAGTTGGCGGCGATATTCCTGCGTTTGACCGAGTGCTGATCACGCGTTCAATCCCGCCTTGGCCAACAGGCTGCCCGGATCGATATCATCGATCTGGCGCGGATCAAGATATTCCTCGGCGTAACGCAAGTAGATCCGCTCGTCGATGAACAGCTTGAAGAGCTCGCAATCGATATGGGCGTCACGGCACATGGTGGCCATGATGCCCAGGGCCTCGCTCAGTTTCTTGGCTTTTTTATATGGTCGGTCGGCCGCTGTCAGGGCTTCGAAGATATCGGCGATTGCCATCATTCGAGCCGGCAGGCTCATCTGTTCGCGCTTGAGTCGCTTGGGATAACCGGTGCCGTCCATTTTCTCGTGATGGCCGCCGGCGATCTCCGCGACGTTTTCCAAGTGGCTGGGGAAGGGCAACTGGCTGAGCATCAGGATGGTCTGGACCATGTGGTGATTGATCACATAACGCTCTTCGCGGGTCAGGGTGCCGCGCGTGACGCAGAGGTTGTAGAGTTCGCCGCGGTTGTATTTCCAGGTGGGCACGTCGAGCTGGAAGCCCCACGGATTGTCCGCCGGAATCAGCTCGGCCTCATGCCGCTCGAACAGGTGTTCGGGTTTGTCCGCCAACAATGATTCGGTGACGGGCAGCGTCGGTTTGGGGACGCGTGCCTGGCGGCGGTTTTCCTCCCAGGAAACACCCAGGCGATCATCCAGTGTGCGGGTCCAGGTGCGCTGGGCGATGTGTTGCAGGCGTTGCAGGTCATCGTCGGCCATGGCTTCGGAGCCCAGGTTGCAACGTGCGACGAAGGTGAAGTCATCATCCAGGGCCGCCAATGCCGCATCGCGGTGCCGGGCCAGGGATAACGCTTCGCCACCGCTTGCCAGCGCCTGCCAGTAATCGATCCAGGCATCGCGCTTGAGGACTTCGAAGCGGGTACGGACCTCATGGATGCGGTCGTTCAAGGTTTCCAGCTTGGTGGCTTTGTCCACCACGTACTCAGGTGTAGTGACCTTGCCACAGTCGTGCAGCCAGGCCGCTATGTGCAGCGCCTCCCATTCGTCTTCCGTCGGTCGATACCCTTCGAACGCGGGCGCCTGGCTGGCGGCTGCCGCTTGGGCGAGCATCAGCGTCAGCGCGGGTACTCGCTGGCAATGGCCGCCGGTGTAAGGGCTCTTCGCGTCGATTGCGCCGGCGAGCAGTTGAATGAACGAGTCCAGCAGTTGCTTCTGCCTGGCTTGCAAGCGTTGGCTTTCGATGCTCACCGTCGCGGCGCCGGAGACAGCCTGCAGGAACGCGATGCGGTCTGGCTGGAGTTTTTCCAGGTCGGCGTCGGTGCCGCTGTCGCTGATCAACAGCACCAGCACGCCGACGGTTTCCTGGTGACGGTTGCGCAGGTGAATGCCGATCAGGTGGACGCGTGGTGCGTCCATAGCCAGCAGGACACCGCGCAGATCGCCGGCCTGTTCGAAGCCAAGGGAGCACACCAGTGTTTCCGCGACGGTCAATCGTTGAAACCAATGGGGGCCGCTCGGAGCATTCAGCGTATAGCTTTGCAGTTCGAGCGTTTGCAGGTCCCGAGGGGTTCCGTCGATGACCAGTCCATACGGCTTGACTTGCTCGCCATCGTTTTCGCGCAGATAGATCAGCCCGGCCTGGGCCTGGCCGATTTTCACGGTCTCGAACAGCACCCGTTCCAAAAGCGGGGCGAAGCGGGTTTCGGCACGCAGGCTGGCGGTGATCTCGAAAAAGCTCGCCAGGGTCTCTTTCATGCGGGCCATGGAAACGCCCAACTGATCGACTTCCAGCACCGGGGAGCGACGGGACGCCGGGTAATCGAAGTCGAAGCTGCGAATCGCATCGGCCTCCTGCACCAGGGAACGTAACGGCTTGACCAGGATCCTGGAGGTCAGCCAGCCCAAGGGCAGGCACAGCAGCAAGGTGGCGAGGGTAATCAGGGCGCCTTGCCAGCGCATGCGATAGGCATCGGCCAATAACTCGTCTTCCGGCACCAGCAACGCCAGTTCCAGGCCTTGTGGCCCGCCCTCCTGCATGTGGCTGCGGGAAACGATCCATTGGCGACCAGCCGCCTCCAGGCGCGGCGTGTCGCTGTTTTCATCGAGCGCGGCGGCAATCGCCGGGTTCAGGTCGCGGGCCTTGATCAGCCTTGATGATTCGGTATCAACGATCAGTCGGCCGCTGTCTGGGTAGCCCACCGCGTTGCCTTGGGGATCGAGCAGGACGATCTCGGTGCCAGGGGTGACCTTGTGCTTGGCCAGCGTCTGGGACAGGGCGGCCAGGGTCAGGTCGGCACCGATGACCGCACGCTCGCCGCTGCGGCGGGCGAGGGTCGTGCCGATGTTCCGGGTGGAAAAGAACACATAGGGCTCGGTTGTAATCTGCTCCGCCGTTTCCATTGCGCTGCGAAACCAGCCCCGGCTGCGTGGATCAAAGGTTTCGTCGGGATTGTCTTGCTGGCCGACGAGCGTCAGGGCCTGGTCATAGAACAGCGATCGGGAGTGAACCTGGCCATCGCTCGTACGTTCCACGGTCCAGACCTGATACGTCGCGTCGGCCGGGGCCTTGAGGGCGGTTCTCAAGGTCCCGGTGCGTAATGGCCGAACCATCAGAAAGTCGCCATTGCGATCGCCCAGGTACAACGACGCCAGGTTCGGGTTGTCCCTCAGTGCCCGGCTGAAAGGCGCGAGCAGGGCCAATCGTTCCGCCATCCGGGGCTCGCGGGTGGCCGGGTAATCAGCCAGCAGGCCCAACAGATGACGGATCGGTTCGTAGGTGTCGTACAGGTCCACGCGCACATCCTGTTCGACGCGATTGAACAGTTTTTCGCTGCTGGACAGGATGATCTGGGTGGTTTGCTGGTAATTGAATATACCCAGCACCACGCCCGTCAGGAGCAAGAGCAGCGTGAACATCACGCTGATATGGACGTGCAGGGGAAACCGGCGTTTTTCCGGACGCGGTGCGCTAGGCATTTCCGTCACTCCAAGTGTTCGGGGGGATCGCCCCCGCTACGCACTGCTGAGCGAACAGCATAGTAAACACTGGGTTATTCTGCCTTGATGATCTCCGTTTGCAGGGCCTGCTCCAGTTCTGTCATTGCCTGTTCGAGGGCCTGGGCATGCCCTTCGATTCGTTCTGGTGCCTGATGACAGGCCAGCTCCAATGCCTCGCAGAGTTGAACCAACGAAGTCGCCTGTACGATGCGGGCGACGCCTTTGATTTTATGGGCTGTCTCGGCCAATGCTCGCCTGTCTCCGTTTTCAGCGGCGTCAAGCAACTCCTGCCGGTCCGAACGGTTGCTGCTGAGCAGTTCCGCCAGCAGGCGTCGCGTCGACACGGGGTTGCCTCCGGTCAGGGCGTGCAGGCATTGCGCGTTGAATGCGTGGGGACGCTTGGCGGGTTTGATCTGGTTCATCCATTGATTCAGCGCGCTCAGACTGATCGGCTTGAACAGGCAATCGTTCATGCCGGCATCCTTGCAACGCTGTCTTTCCTCGGGTTGTGCGTTGGCCGTGAATCCCAGGATGGTGCAGGGCGGTAGCTGATGTTCCGTCTCGCGCAGACGGATCGCCCTGGCGAGTTCGTAGCCGCTCATGATGGGCATGTTGCAATCAGCGATCACCAGGTCGAAATCCCCGTCCAGCCAGGCCTTGAGCCCTTGCTCGCCGTCGTGGCTGAGGTGGTGGTGATGGCCGAGGTATTCCAATTGCTGGGACATCAGCAGGCGATTCGCCGGATGATCGTCCACGACCAGGACGCTCAATGCACAGGCGGCGGTTTCGACCATGGGTTCGGCCTCAGGGTGCGCCGGAGCACCGGGCAAGGCGGTCAATTGCAAGGAGACCCGGACCTGGGTGCCAACGCCTGGCTGGCTGTCCATCCGCAGATCGCCCCCCATCATCCGACAGAGGTGACGGCTGATCACCAGGCCCAGGCCTGCGCCCTTGCGCGCCATCCGGCTGCTGTTATCGGCCTGGGCAAACGGCTCGAACAGCCGCCCCAGGTCCGCCGGGCTGATACCGATGCCGCTGTCGCTGACCTCCAGTTGCATGTGCAGCGTTTCTTCGTGGACGGTTGGCGACAGCTTCACGCTCACCTTGACCTCTCCTTGCTCGGTGAATTTCAGGGCGTTGCTGATCAGGTTCGAGATGACCTGCTTGAATCGCAATGGGTCGATGTGCACGTTCGGATTGCCTTCGGCAGGCTCGAAGTGCAATGACAACGCCAGGTTTTTCTGCCGGGCCAATCCCGCGAACACGCGAATGACCGACTGCAAGAGGGCTCTCAGGTCGACACGTTCGGGCGCCAGGCTCAGATGGCCTGATTCGATACGGGCGATGTCGAGGATATCGCCGATCAGCTCCAGCATGCCGGAGGCCGACTCGTACGCGACCTCTATTGCCGAGCGGTCCACCTGGCCTTTGTCGGCGTGCTTGAGGGCGAGCTCGAGTATGCCGATCACGGCGTTCATCGGCGTGCGGATCTCATGGCTCATGGTCGCCAGGAAGGTACTTTTGGCCCGGTTGGCATTCTCGGCCTGCTCCTTGGCGGCACGCAATTCGTCGAACAACTCTCGCCGTTCGCTGATATCGATCCAGCCGCCGATGATGCCTTGTACTTGAGCGGCCGAATTTCGGTAGGGGAGGATCCAGTGGTAGATCGTGAGCTTCCTGTCACCGATGTGCAGCGGCCGATCAACGATCAGGGGAATGCCTTCGGTCATCACCCGTTGATAGTCCGCCTGGTATTCCTGCGCCTCGAAGGCGTTGCTCATGGCGCCGGGCATGACGTTCTTGCCGATGACGTCCTCGCGTCTTGCATTGAATGTTTCAAGGTAGCTGTCGTTGCAGCTTTGCAGGAAACCGTTGCGGTCCCGCACATAGATCGGGTGGGGCGTGCCGTTGAGCAGGGCGTGCATGAATTCCAGCTGGTCATTGAGCGCCAGCTCTGCCTGTTGACGTTGCCTGATCTGGCGCTGCATGTAGGCATTCCAGGCCAGGGAGAGCAGGAGTAACAGGCCAGCGCCTGCGGCGACCTGCAGGAACACGCGGTTATAGGTGCGCCAGGCCACTTCCGACGCCGGGACGTAGCCACGCCAACGGTTGTTGATGACGCCCAACTCGTCCGGGTCGATGCTGGTCAAGGCTTTGTCGAGGATGGAATTGAGCTCCGTGGCATTTTTTCCAACGGCCAGGGAAAACATTGCCTGCTGGGTGCCCACGGTGCTGCTGATTTGCAAGGTGTCCCGCAAGGTATGGGAGGACATGAAGTAATTGGCCATGACCAGGGAGTTCACGCTGCCATCGGCTTGCCCTTGGGCGACTAACTGGACGGCGTGCAGCGAGTCGATGGTTTCGATTATTTGCAGGCCCGGGTACTGGCTGCGTAGCCAATCGATGACGGGGTTGCCTTTGGCGATCGCCAGGCGCTTGCCCGCGAACTGGTCCAGTGTCGCCGGGGTATCGGACTGCTTGCGCGTCAACAGGACGAAGGAACTGTCCATGTAGGGACGGCTGAATCTCAGCAGTCGTTGCCGTTCGCGGCTGGGCGAGAGCGCGGCAATGACGTCCGCCTGGCCGTTCAGGACTGCGGCGATCATGCCGTCGTCTGTCCCGTGGCGCTGGATGTCCAGGCGCAGGCCGGTACGCAGCCTGACCCGTTCCAGCAAGTCGGCGCTGATGCCGCGAAAATCGCCGTCCGGATCGAAAAAGGTAAACGGGGCGAACGTTTCGTTCACGGCCACTCGGACTGTGGGGTGCTGGGCCAGCCAGCGCTGTTCGCGGTCGGTCAGTTGTATCTTGTGATCCGTGAGGTACAGATCGCTGCCGGCACTCCAGCGCTTGGAAATTGCCGCTTGTTCAGCGATGGGGGTCTGGTTGAGCGTGGCGTTGATGATGTCCAGCAATCGGGTTTCGTCGTGGCGCAGCGCGAAGGCGAATCCGGACGACTCATGTTTGGCGAAGCTGGCCATGCGGATGTTGCTCAAGTACCCCTTGTTGATCATGTAATGGGTGGAAATGGTGTCGCCGAGAAATACATCGGCCTGCCCGAAGGCGACTGCGTTGATGGCGTTCTGGTAGGAGGGGTAGGCGATGACAGACGCTTTGGGGTACAGCTTTTCGATTTCGTGCAGGGGCAGGTAGTGATAGACCATGCTCAACCGCAGCCCTTCGAGATCGTCGGTCAGGGGCCGGTTTTCACTCGTCCGGGTGACCAGGACCGGTTGATCCACGGCATAGGGAGTCGACAGGACGATGCCGGTGGTTCGGGCTTCGAAACCGTTGGCACTGCCGAGCAGGTCGATTTGCCCCTGCTTGAGCGCGGTAATGGCCGCCTCGCGGGAGGCGAAGCGCAGGACTTTCATTGGCAGGCCGGTCGCTTTGGCGATGAGGCCCGCATAATCGGCGGTCATGCCTTCATAGTCGCGCCCGCTGGTGGAAAGGTCGAAGGGCGGGTAATCCGGCGCGGAAGTTCCGAGGACCAATTCCTGGCGACCTTGCAGCCAGGTTCGTTGGGTCTCGTCGAGACGGATTTCGATAGGATCCGTCGTCGCGCGACTCAATAGCGCGTAGCGCTGGGGCATATTCGGCGTCGCCATGAGCATCTGCGCATATAACCCTGCGCCTAACAGCAGAAGATAGTTGCTTATGCGATTGAACATCTGATTGTTTCTCACACCAGCGAGTTTCGCTTTGCCATTTCAATCAGGTCTACCAACGACTTAACTTTAAGTTTTTGCATGAGCCGTTTTTTATAGGTGCTGACTGTTTTATTGCTCAGGAACATGCCCTTGGCTATTTCCTTGTTGGTGCGGCCTTGGGCAAAAAGTTGCAGAACCATCAACTCGCGGTCATTGACACTCTTGAAAAGATCCAGCTCGATACTGCGGGGATCGTCATGAGCGACGGGCGTCAGCGCCTGGCTGGGAAAATAGTTATAGCCGGACAGTACGGCTTTTATTGCGCTGACGAGTTCGCTGAGATCTTCCTGTTTGCAAACGTAGCCGGAGGCGCCGGATTGCATGCAGCGAATGCCAAAGAGCGTAGGGGATTGAGCCGTCAGCACCAATGTCTTGAGCGGCGTGGTCATGGCATTGAAGCGTGAAAGAATTTCCAGTCCGTCAAGTTTGGGAATGCTGATATCCAGGATGACCAAGTCGGGCATGCACTCGCGCACCATTTGCATCGCATCGACGCCGTTGTCAGTTTCCCCTACGACTTTATAACCTTCATGCTCCAGCAGCATTCGAACGGCGAGGCGGATGACCGGATGATCGTCGACAATGAAAACGGAGTTCATGAATAAAGTCCCCTGCAAGCTTAAATAAAGCGCGCACCTTAGCCCAGTTAAGGCCAGCTCGTACGAGGAGACGGGGCACGCGTGATCAATTTCAGAACTTTCCTACAAAAAAAGACGCGGGATACCACGATGTACTTAGCCAATTAGTAGGCGGGTAGCGTGGGAAGGGGATGTTTATCTTCTAGCTTGTGTATGTATTTTCAAGTTGTGAAACTAAGCAGGGCTGCAGTTTTCAGCTATTTCCAGCCACTCGCCAGCGTTTTCCAAGCCATTGGAAAGTGTTTATTGAAGAAGCAGTCAAACCACCGATTGCGGGAGCGCAGCCGCTCGCTCCCGCAGGATTCCGGTCGTTGCCGGGTCAGTTCACTGGCGGGTGCGCCCCGTCATTTCCTGGGCCATTTCGCTGGCATAGCTGTCGGTCATGCCTGCGATGAAATCAATCATCCGCAGGAAAGCGCCATGCAGCGGCCCGTCAGGATCGGGGGCGTTGTTGCCCAGCAAATCGAGGATTCGGCGATTCTTGAATGAGGGCGTTCGACCACCGTGTTGTTCCAGGGCGGCGCCGCAAAAACCGTTGAGCAGGATTTCCAGCGTGGTGTAGGCACCGATCTCGTTGAGCGTCTTGCGCTTGTCCTGGAATATTTTCTTGCGGGCCATGTCCTTGGCATTCAACACGCAGCGCTTGGCCGGCCCGTGCATGTGTTCCACGAGGTCGCCCTGCAGTGTGCCGGCAAGCAGCGCATCCTGTTGTTCGACGAACGCACGGGCGGCGGCGTTGGTCAGGTGTTCGATGGCCTTGCCGCGCAGGATAGCCAGCTTTCGTCGCCTGGAATCCAATGGTCCAAGCTGGCGATAGGTTTCCGGCAGATCGTCTCCGACCAGGTCCAGCAGCAGCGATTCCACCTGCGAATATTCCAGCAGGTCCATTTCCACACCGTCTTCCAGGTCGATCAGCGCGTAACAGATGTCATCGGCGGCCTCCATCAGGTAGACCAGCGGATGCCTTGCCCAGCGCTGATCCTCGATCTGCGGCAGGCCAAGTTTGTGGGCGATTTGCTCCAGAAGCGGCAATTCGCTCTGATAGCAGCCGAACTTGTGCTTCTTGTAGCCCAGTGAGTCGGCGTGACGGGCTGTCCAAGGGTATTTCAGGTAAGTGCCCAAGGTTGCATAGGTGAGCCGGGTGCCACCGTCGAACTGATGATATTCAAGCTGGGTGAGAACCCGGAATCCCTGGGCGTTGCCTTCGAAATTCAGGAAGTCGTTACGCTCGGCCTCGCTCATCGCATCAAGCCAGCCACGCCCTGCGGCCTGTTGGAACCAATAGCGGATGGCGTCCTCGCCGGAATGGCCGAACGGCGGGTTGCCGATATCGTGGGCCAGGCAGGCCGATTGCACGACCATGCCCAGGTCGCTGGGTTCACACCAGTCTGGCAGGGCGCTGCGGATGGTCTCTCCGACGCGCATGCCGAGCGAACGACCGACGCAGCTGACCTCGAGCGAATGGGTCAGGCGCGTATGGATATGATCGTTGCTGGACACCGGGTGCACCTGGGTCTTGCGCCCAAGGCGACGGAATGCACCGGAGAAGATAATGCGGTCATGGTCTTTGTGAAATGGACTGCGGCCCAGTTCTTCCGGACTGTGCAGCGTTTTTCCCAGGCGTTCGCGAGTCAGCAGGGTGTGCCAATCCAAGGCCGGTTGCTCCGTTTGTTGAGTCGATGCCCTAGCTTCCCGGTTCGCGCGGTGTCCTGCAAGGCCCGAGGGATGCGATCAGTTGTGCCAGAGTGTTGCGTTGACAGTCGAATCGGGCCGTTCGATGAGAAAGGCCCGTCGAGCAGCATCAGGGTTTACGCGCACTCTTGGCCAGCTTGATCAGCGGAAGCAGCGTCGTTGCCAGCCGGATCAGGCGCGACAAGCCCCCAGGACGGCCGCGTCGGGTTCGCTTGCCGCCGAGGAAACCCAGCAAAGTGACTGCGGCAACGCCCCAAAGCGAGGCATGCTTGAGCCCGAAGCCCTCATGCCAACTTTGCGTAAACCCCCGCACCCGTTGCAGCGGGTGCAGGAGTTGCCGCGTCTCCTGGCGGATTTCCTGGCGGTGCATCTCCATGCGCAAACGCACCAGCGCCTTGCGCATCTCCTGCCGGGTACGGGCTTGGGGAATATCGGGCAGGCTCATGGCAACAGGCGCTCCCGGTCATTGGCCAATTCTTCGAGAGTGGCGTGGAAAGGTGAGGATTCGTCGTAGATCGCAGCCTTGAGTCGAAGCCCGCAGAACAACGCCGCCAGCAGGTAAAACAGGCAAAGGCCAATGATCCCTGCCAGGCGGTAGGTGTCCCACACCAGAATCAGCACGAGTGCCGACAGGCCAACCAGCAGCAGCAAGGCAAAAACCAGCGCCAGGCCGGCAAATAGCAACAGGCTGACGGTACGGGCCTTCTGTTCCTGCAATTCGATGCCGAACAATTCGACGTGGCTGTGCAGCAAGCCGAGGAACGCCGCGCCCAGGCGTCGTGCGGTAGGTCTTGTGCCCGTTTCGGGCGAGCCGGATTCGTCGATACCCATCATTAGCGCCGTGTCGCCAGCAATCCGATCAAAAAGCCAACGCCTGCGGCAATACCAACCGATTGCCAGGGATTGGCCTGTACATATTCTTCGGTGGCGATCACGGCGGCCTGGCCGCGCTCGCGCACGGATTCTTCGGTCAGCTTGAGCGTCTCGCGGGCGCGCAGCAGGGTTTCGTGGATCTGGCTGCGCAGTTCGTCAGCCTGGTCGCCCGCCAGCGTCGCGGTGTGATCCAGCAGTCGCTCGGTATCGCTGACCAGCGTCTGAAAGTCTTCCATCAGCGTTTCTTGAGCAGTCTTTGCCTGGGTTCTGGCCATGGGTGGATCTCCGTAGGTGGCGTCTGAAGCGTTCGAGTATGAGCCATGCAGGAAGGTTCAGTGAAACTGACTGGTACAACTTTTGCTCGGCTTTTTGCCATGTACTGGTGCGTGAGCCCGCGCCAGTGCGCTGAAGCTGGGCGAGCGCCCTAAAACCTTGATCCAGAAAATCAAAAAACGCGAAGCACGACGAAGCAGGGCATCGATTCGCCAATTGTCATGCACCAAAGCGGTTCGATCACCTTCGACAGGCTGGTGGATTGTTTTAATTTGGTGCGCTGACGGCGCGAAATGAACCGCTTCGGTGCTTTTTCAACTTTTTCAGGTCTGCCAATCACCATGGAAAATATGCAAAGCGCCGTGGACAGTCTGGTCCATAGTTCCAACACGCTGTTCATCCTGCTCGGTGCTGTCATGGTCTTGGCCATGCATGCCGGGTTTGCGTTCCTGGAAGTCGGGACGGTCCGGCAAAAAAACCAGGTCAACGCGCTATCAAAGATCCTCAGTGATTTTGCTGTCTCGACCCTGGCCTATTTTTTCATCGGTTATTGGGTTTCCTATGGCGTGACGTTTGTGCAACCGGCGGCGGCCCTTGCTGCGGACCACGGCTATGGCCTGGTGAAGTTTTTCTTCTTGCTGACATTTGCCGCTGCGATCCCGGCCATTATCTCCGGTGGAATAGCCGAGCGAGCCCGCTTCGCGCCGCAACTGTGCGCCACGGTGCTGATCGTGGCGTTTGTCTATCCCTTTTTCGAAGGCGTGGCCTGGAACGGCAACTTCGGCTTGCAAGCTTGGCTGCAGAGCCATTTCGGTGCCGGTTTCCACGATTTTGCCGGTTCCGTGGTGGTCCATGCCATGGGTGGCTGGCTGGCGTTGGCCGCTGTACTTCTGCTCGGACCGCGTAACGGGCGTTACCGGGACGGGCGACTGGTGGCATTCGCCCCGTCGAGCATTCCGTTCCTGGCGTTGGGTTCGTGGATCCTGATCGTCGGCTGGTTCGGCTTCAACGTGATGAGCGCCCAGACCTTGCCCGGTGTGAGCGGGTTGGTGGCGGTCAATTCCTTGATGGCGATGGTGGGCGGGACCGTGGCGGCGTTGATTGTCGGGCGCAACGACCCGGGCTTCCTGCACAACGGACCGTTGGCTGGCTTGGTGGCGGTTTGCGCGGGCTCCGACTTGATGCATCCGATTGGAGCGCTGGCGACCGGCGCGATTGCCGGCGCTCTGTTTGTGTGGTGTTTCACAGCGGCCCAGGGCAAATGGAGAATCGACGACGTACTGGGTGTCTGGCCGTTGCATGGGCTATGCGGTGTCTGGGGCGGTATCGCCTGCGGGATCTTTGGCCAGCAGGCCTTGGGCGGCCTGGGCGGGGTGAGCCTGGCCAGCCAACTGATCGGTACGGCACTAGGCGTGGGGATTGCGCTGATCGGCGGGTTCGCGGTGTACGGGGCGATCAAGGCTTTGTTGGGGCTGCGTCTGACCCAGGAAGAAGAGTATTACGGCGCCGACCTGTCGATCCACAAGATCGGCGCGGTGAACGTGGACTGACCGGTATCACGGCTCCTTGTCCTGGTTGCCCGGATAAAATCCGTGCAGGAGCCCATAACGCTCGTGGCGGACTTGATCGACATGATGCCGGACTCGCTGTTCAGGCAACCCGAGCATGATCAGCGCGTGGGACGCCAGCATCAGGCTGGACTCCAGCAGTTCCGGGACCACTTCGGTGGCTCCGGCGGCCTGCAATTCGGCCAGTTGACTGTCGTCGCGGGTGCGCACCAGGACAGGTACGTGCGAATTCACCCGCCGGACCTCCTTGAGTACCGTCATCGCGATGTCTGTCTTGTCCACCGCGATCACCACCAATCGCGCGCGACCGAGCCCGACCGCGGTAAGCAGGTCCGCTCGGCGTGAATCGCCATAATGCACGCAATGTTCGCCCGCAGTGGCTTCCCGGATGATGACTGGGTCGTCGTCCAGGGCGACGAATTCCAGCCCCTCGCGGCGTAGGAAACGCCCAATGGACTGGCCGACGCGACCATACCCGCAAATCACCACGTGGCCTGACAGGCCTGCATTGCGTTCGCTGATCTGCTCCAGTTGCGCTTCTTCGTTGGGTTTGCGGTGCAGCCGGGCAGCTATGCCTGGCGCGGCGCGGAGGAATAATGGAGTCACCAGCATCGAGCAGAATGTCGCGGCCAGTAGCAGGCCACCGATATCGGCGGGCATGAAGTGGTTCTGTTGCATCAGGGCCATCAGGGCGAAACAGAACTCGCCACCCTGGGCCAGGGCCAGGCCGCTGCGCCAGGCCGTTTCGCCATCGCTGCCGCGCCATTTCACCAGTGCGGCCACCACGCAGCCCTTGATGGTCATCAGGCCGAGGGTCAATCCGAGGATCAGCAGGCCATCGTCCATGAACAATTGCAGGTCGATCAGCATGCCGATGCTGACGAAGAACAACCCGAGCAGGATGTCGCGGAACGGGCGTATGTCCGCCTCGATCTGGTGCCGGTAATGGCTTTCACCCAAAAGCATCCCAGCCAGGAACGCTCCCAGGGCCGGTGACAGGCCGAGCAGGTGGGTAAGCCACGCCGTGAGCAGCACGATCACCAGGGCCAGCAAAACGAAGAGCTCGGCGGAGCGGGATGCCGCCACTTCATGGAACAGGCGCGGCAGCAGCAGCCGGCTGGCCAGCAACAGGCCGCCGAACAGCACCAGCGTCTTGCCCAGGGTCAAGGGCAACGCCCAATACCAGGCGTCGTCACTGTTACCTGCAAACACAGGCACCAGGGTCAAAAGCAATACCGCGACGACGTCCTGGAACAGCAGCACCCCGATCGCGTTCTGGCCGTGGCTGCTGAAGATCTCTCCCAGGCTGGACAGCTCCTTGCTGACAATGGCCGTAGAAGACAGTGCCAGTCCTGCGCCGAGTAGCAGTGCCGCCGCCAGCGGAGCGCCACTGCCTGCCAGCAGCACGCCCAGCAGCGCGGCTGAGCAGAGAACTTGCAGGCTTCCAAGGCCAAACACGACCCGACGCAGTTCGAGCATCTTCGACAGCGAGAACTCCAGCCCCAACGAAAACAACAGGAAAACCACCCCAAGCTCGGCCAGGTCTGGCAGCTCTTCGCTGTCATTCACCCAGTCCAGCGCGGTGGGCCCGACAGCCAGGCCGACGCACAGATAGCCCAGCACCGGTGGCAGGCGCAGGCGCCTGAACAGGGCAATGACCACCAGGGACGAGGCGAGAATGATCAGCAGGTTGGCGAACAAGAGAAACTCCGTTTCAAGGTTTACGAGACCCAGCGTAGAACAGAAAAAACACCGAGCATCACTTGAAAAGCATTTGGGCTCAGTGATTTGCGTCAGCGTTTTACCGAAACAAACTGCGACATGGTACCCGGCTCGACGGTTGCGTGGGGCGGGCCTAGAATGGCGATCTGTCTTTTTGGGGTACCTGCCATGACACCGGAATGCCAGCTGTTCGGCACCCTGGGTTGCCATCTGTGTGAAGTCGCCGAGGGTGTGTTGATGCCTTTCGTCGAACATGGATTGTTGGTGGAACTGGTTGATATTGCCGAGAGCGATGTCTTGTCCGAAGCCTACGGGCTGCGCATTCCCGTGTTGCGCAGGATCGACACGGGTGCGGAACTGGATTGGCCGTTCGACGATCCTGACCGGGTTGCTTCATTCCTGCGTTGACGCCTTCCATCGGCTGGACCTGCATGCCGTCATTGGCGAAAGGGTGTTCTTCGGTTACTGTATGTCCATACAGCTACTGGAGTGCAACCCTTGGTCAATGTCGAGCAATTGAAAAACAGCGTGAACCGGATGTCCGTGGACGTTGTACGCGAAGCGGTACTGGAGTTGCGTCTGGACGGTCTGGTCACGGAGGGCAAGACACCTTTCAACAAGCTGCACTTCAATACCTGTTTCGCCGAGATAGAAGCGCTGTTCCAGCGCGCCGGCTACCACAAGCAACTGGATGTGGTGGGATATCAGGGCCTCTTGTATGCCTTGTACGATCCGGGGCGCTGGGAGGCGGTCGAAGTGCTGCGCTGGTTGAAGGAATTCACCGAAGCCGCTGCAAGGCGGACAACGGTCTCCGCCTGAGCCAAGTATCGCTGGGCTGGCGTAGATGACTGTCGGATAATGCCGGCCCCAGCAAAAAGGTAAAGAGTCTTCAATGCCCGGTTCATCGTTTTCCGCAGCTCATCAGCAGGCCAGCACTTTGTACCTGCCGCCCGGTGCCTGGCAGACCGTGCTGGAATGCCTCTGCGAGCATTTCAGTGCGATCAGCCGTGAGCAATGGCTGGACCGGATTGCACGGGGCCGGGTGCTGGACGGGGAGGGGAAGGCGATCCGTGCCGATCTGCCATACCGTGAAGGCCTTCGCATCCACTATTTTCGTGAAGTGCCCGATGAAAAACCGATCCCGGTGCTCGAGTCGATCCTCTATGCCGACGAGCACTTGGTGGTGGCAGACAAGCCGCATTATCTCCCTGTCACTCCGGCGGGCGAATATGTCGAGCAGACCTTGTTGCGGCGATTGATCCGTCGGCTGGATAACCCGCATCTGGTGCCCCTGCACCGTATTGATCGGCACACGGCCGGGCTTGTGCTGTTTTCAGCCAACCCGCAGACCCGTTCGATCTATCAATCGTTGTTTCCGACACGCCGAATCGAAAAAAGCTACCAGGCGATTGCGCCCGCGTTGCCTGGATTGAGTTTTCCCCGCGTGCATGAGAGCCGGTTGGTCGATGGCGAGCCGTTTTTCCGAATGCAGGAGGGGGCGGGCGCACCCAATACCGAGACGGCCATCGACGTGCTGGAAAAAAACGGTGACCTGTGGCGCTATGGACTGTATCCGGTCACCGGTAAAAAACATCAGTTGCGCGTGCATATGAATGCCTTGGGCGCACCTATCTGTAACGATCCGTTCTACCCCGATGTGATTCGGGATGCCCAGGATGACTACTCCAATCCGCTCAAGTTGCTGGCCCAAGAATTGCGTTTCGTCGATCCGGTCACGAATCAGGATCGGTTTTTTGAAAGCAACATTACGCTTCAGTGGTAGCCATTGCGTTTTCGACAGGCAAAAAAAAGCCCGCAATCAATGCGGGCTTTTCTGTATCTGGCTGTGACGTTGAAGATTACAGATCTTTAACGGTACGAACCTGGTCCTTGTTCACGCGAGTCTGCTTGCCGTCCAGTTGCTCAAATTCGTAGAAGCCGCTCTCTTCATCGTATTTAGGCGTGTCGACGGCCTGGATTTCGCGACCGTCATTCAAGGTGATCACTGTTGGCGATGCGCACCCGGCGAGAGTGGCGAGGCCCAGCGCGAGCATGAAAGTAGCGAGGGTCCGTTGGTTCATGGTGTTTCTCCGAAATGGATTCTTCAAGTTACTGACCTTCAGACGTATACATCGCGCGCAAGTTCCTGGCTAGTGTCAATCTGACACGCCTTTGTGCTGGGCGAGGAGTTCCGGCGTGTTGAGATTGGCCAGTCGGGGATCGTTGGATGGGCATTGCAAGGCGACTGCTTGCAGCGTGCGCATGATGCGACCGGGGCTGCGTTCTCCATCGCTCCAGGCTTGTTCGAAAGTGGCTGACAAGGCGCGGGGAATGATGCAAAGCAGCGGCTCCCAATGTTCGCCGTGACGCACCATCAGTGGTTTGTCAGGATGTTTGCTGGCCGTTTCGCGCATGCTGTCCAGCAGACTCGAGTCGATTTGCGGTACGTCGCACGGCAACACCAGCAGATAAGGATGCTTCGCTGCCTTGAGACCAGCCCTGATTCCAGCCAGCGGGCCCGGAAAGTCACCTTCATCGTCATGAACCAACTGGTCGGCATACGATGCGTAGCGCTCCAGGTTGCGGTTGCAGGAAATGATCAGGTCGTCGCTCAGGGTGCGGGTTTGCCGATGAAGGTGGGCAATCAACGGTTCACCTCGCCACTCCAGCAAGCCCTTGTCCTGCCCACCCATGCGTTGACCGCGTCCGCCAGCGAGGAGCAGCACGGAGCAAGGTGGCAGGGCATTATTCGAGGTCATCGGGTGTCTCCGCACGGGCGAAAAAATGGGACGCTGTGATATAACACCAGGCTGTTTCCCCTACAACTGGACGAGCCTATGAAAGCCAAGGCTGATGTACCTTTCGTGCCGCTCAATGTCGCGGTGCTGACTGTCAGTGATACCCGTACCCTGGAAACCGACACCTCGGGCCAGGTCTTTGTCGATCGCCTCAGGGAGGCAGGGCACAACCTCGCGGCACGGGTGTTGCTCAAAGATGATTTGTACAAGATCAGGGCGCAAGTTGCCGCCTGGATCGCCGACGATGTCGTGCAAGTGGTGTTGATCACTGGCGGTACCGGCTTTACCGGGCGCGACAGCACGCCGGAAGCCGTTGCGTGTCTGTTGGACAAGCAGGTCGATGGTTTCGGCGAGCTGTTCCGGCAGATTTCCGTCGCGGACATCGGTACCTCCACGGTCCAGTCGCGGGCACTGGCCGGCCTGGCCAACGGGACGCTGGTGTGTTGCCTGCCCGGCTCGACCAATGCGGTGCGCACGGGATGGGACGGAATCCTGGCCGAGCAGCTCGACGCGCGGCATAGGCCGTGCAATTTCGTGGCCCATTTGAAACAGGCGGCACCTTGTGAATCCCGTGGGTAAACCGGGCAAGACGGGTGCCTTGATGGCCGTCGAGGTCGCCTTGGAGCGCTTGCTCGAGATGGCGGCCGCCACGCCCATCGTCCAGCACGAGCGAGTGTCGTTGACCGAGGCCCAGGGAAGAGTGCTGGCGGAGGATCTGGTCTCGACGCTCGACCTCCCGCCATGGCCCAACAGCGCCATGGACGGTTACGCCTTGCGCCTGGCTGACTGGGATGGTGAAACACCGCTGGTGATCAGCCAGCGGATTTTTGCCGGGCAATCTCCGGACCCCCTTGCCGCTGGCACCTGTGCGCGGATCTTTACGGGGGCGCCGATCCCGATGGGCGCCGATTGCGTCGAGATGCAGGAAAACGTCATCGTCGAAGACGACCAGCGGGTGCGGTTTACCCAGCCCATGGCCAGCGGGCAGAACATCCGTCCCCAAGGACAGGAAACAACCGTTGGAGAGCAGGTTCTCGGCGCCGGCACTCGCCTGGGGCCGATTGAGTTGGGGCTTGCGGCATCCTTGGGGCGTGCATCGCTGGACGTGATACGCAGGGTGCGAGTTGCTGTGCTGTCCACCGGTGATGAGCTGGTAGAGCCCGGCCAGCCCCTGGGGCCGGGGCAGATTTATAACAGTAATCGCGTATTGCTCTGTGGTTGGTTGCAACGCCTGGGTTGTGATGTGGTCGATGCGGGTATCCTGCCTGATGACCTGGCCACGACTCGCACCTGCCTGGCTCAACTATCGGACGTCGACCTGATTCTTTCCACGGGCGGTGTATCGGTGGGGGAGGCGGATTTCCTGGGCATTGCGTTGCGTGAAGAAGGAGAGTTGACGCTCTGGAAGCTCGCCATCAAGCCGGGAAAACCGCTGACGTTCGGGCATTTTCGCGGCGTGCCGGTGATTGGCCTGCCTGGAAACCCTGCCTCGACCCTGGTGACCTTCGCCCTGTTGGCGCGGCCTTATCTGTTGCGTCGCCAAGGGGTTCAGGCGGTGTCGCCTCTCAAGTTCCAGGTGCCCGCCGGTTTCGTCTGGACGAAGGCAGGCAATCGGCGCGAGTTCTTGAGAGGACGCATCGAAAATGGTCGAGCCATCATTTATCGCAACCAGAGCTCCGGTGTCCTGCGTAGTGCCGCCTGGGCCGAAGGGCTGGTAGAGGTCCTCGAAGGAAGGACGCTGGCTGAAGGCGATATCGTCAGTTTCATCCCCTTGAGCGAAGTCCTGGACTAGTCCGGCAATCGCCAACGTGCTGCGGCCCGATTCTATATCGGGTCTCTACGCGCTGTTGCCTTTATCGCGACAGCAGCATCACCAACTGATCGAAACGATTGTTCGCGACCCACCCCAGCAGCCCGACCACGACTGCCGCCGCACCCGCCAGATAGGCAAGGCGGTGTCGTACGGCCTTGACGTCGATACGGATTTCATCCATGTCCCTTCGGATGTATTTGAGGTGGGCTTCCAATTCAACGACGCGCGGTTCCAAATCAATTCCTCCAACGGGATTACTGCAACGTTTGCATTCGCTTTTGAGATCGGCCGGTTCGTTCCCGAAGGACGCGAGGTGGCGGGGTGACAGCTTGTATTCATGGCTATGCATGGAGCATTTCCTCCCTGTCGCCATGATTTCTTGAGCGCGTGAGCGGGCCCCAGGGGGCCGTGACATATCCATCCATGGGTTACACATCCTTGTCTGATGGTTGTTTAGAGGTTCAGCACAACACCCCGTCAAGGTGTCTCAATACGGTTAGAGGGTCAATTGAGCTGATTCGCCAAGTCTTGTAAGAAAATTCTTGGAATCGAGAAATTGATCAGGTTTGTTGCGGATATTGCCCATGTCCGGGGCTATTTCCAGCGAATGAGCGGTCCCATTTCCTGAACCTTCCAATGACGGAGACAACGATGAGCAAAGGCAAGGCGCTATTGATCCTGCACGGCAAGCAAGCGCTCAACGAAGAGGTTCGCGCGGCAGTGATGCTCAAGCGCAAACAAGGCTGGGACTTGGCAGTGCGGTTGACGTGGGAAGCGGGCGATGCCCGGCGGTGTGTGGATGAGGCCCTGGACGCGGGTTATAACCGATTGATCGCTGGCGGCGGGGACGGGACCTTGCGCGATATTGCCGAAGCCATTGCCCAGCAATCCGGCGACGCCAGCCTGGTATTGCTGCCTTTGGGTACCGCGAATGATTTTGCCCGGGCCGCCGGTGTGCCGCTGGAACCGGATCGCGCCTTGGACCTGCTGGATATCACGCCGCGGGCGGTCGATCTTGGTGAGGTTGGCGGGCAGATTTTTCTGAACATGGCCACGGGTGGTTTCGGTAGCCAGGTGACGGCGAACACCTCCGAGGACCTGAAAAAAATCCTCGGCGGCGCCGCCTATCTGTTCACCGGCTTATCGCGCTTCAGCGAATTGAGCGCAGCCTATGGCGAGCTGCAGGGGCCCGGTTTTCATTGGCGGGGCGATCTGTTGGCGCTGGGCATTGGCAATGGCCGGCAGGCCGGAGGAGGGCATTTGCTGTGTCCGGAGGCGCTGGCGGACGATGGCTTGCTCGATATCAGTATTTTGCCGGCGCCTCAGGAAGTGGTGAGTACGCTCAAGGATTTGCTGGCCGGTGGGCTGGGCATCGACAACATGTTCGTGCGAGCACGCTTGCCGTGGGTGGAAATCAAGGTGGCCCAAGGCCTCGACATCAATCTGGACGGCGAACCGTTGCAAGTAGACGACCTGCGTTTTACGGTTCGCCCCCAAGCGCTACGTGTACATCTGCCCGCCGATTCGCCTCTGCTGGGAGGCTCGACGAAGCTCAATCGTCCAGGCTGATGATCTGCTCGCGCACGGCAAACAAGACCAACCCGGCCACGTCGTGGATCTGCAGGCGCTTCATGATCTGAGCCCGATGGGTTTCCACCGTCTTGATGCTCAGGCTCAGGCCGTTGGCGATTTCCCGGGTGGACTTGCCGCGAACGATCAGTCGCAGGATTTCCAGCTGGCGTGCCGTCAGGTTGTGGGTCTGGGCAGGATCGGGCTGATATTTTTGAACGCGGGTCAGGGCCTGGTTGATCACGGTGTGGGCAATGGCCGGGCTCAGGTAGCGTTCGTCGTTGCGCAGGGCTTCCAGCGCGTGGCCCAGTTCGGTGGGGGTCGTGTCCTTGAGCAGGTAGCCGTGCGCTCCTGATTCCAGCGCCTGCATGATGAGTGCGGGGTCGGTGTGCATGGACAGGATCAGGACCTTGCTGTGGGGACGTACTCGCTTGAGTTGCTGCAAGGCTTGCAGGCCGCTGGTGTCTTTCATGGAAATATCCAGCAGCACGATGTCGGGATTGAGCCGTTCCACCAGCTCCAGCAACTGCGAGCCGTCATTGGCTTCGCCGACAACGGCGTAGCCAGGCAGGTCCAGGACCAGGGCGCGCACACCTGCACGGATAAGCGAATGGTCATCTACCAAAAGCAAATTACAAGTCAATGGAGAACCTTATTCTTGCTGGCCCGCTCCAGGACGCGGGGCGCCCAGGGAAAACGAGCTTCGATATGCGTGCCTTTGCCGGCCTCGCTGACTACTTTGAGCGTGCCGCCCAGTTGCTCGACCCGCTCCGACATGCCGGCCATGCCGCGTTGTCCTTCGCGGGCTGGATGGTCGGCTGGGACAAATCCCTGGCCGTCGTCGCTGATCACTAATGTCAAACCTTCGGGCAGCCGTTGCAGGCGCACGAGGAGATTCTTTGCCTGGGCGTGGCGCAGAATGTTGGTGATAGCTTCCTGGGTGATGCGAAAGGCGGCGACGGTCATTTCTTCCGGTATGCCGGTCATGCGCTGCTGGCAGTCGAGGCTCCAGTTCACGGACGTATTGGCCAGTGTCTTGAGCAAATGCGCACGCAGGCTGGCTTCCAGGCCCAGGCTGGTCAATTGCCTCGGATTGAGAATCGCCGACACATCGCGCACCTTGTTCAGGGTCTCGTCGAGCGTTTCGCTGAGGACAGAGCATTGGTCTTGCAGCTCTTGCGGCATGCGGCGCTTGAGCCATTCGCTCTGCAGCTTGGCCGCGGTCAGCAACTGGCCAATGTCATCGTGCAATTCGCGACTGAGTCGATGGCGTTCGTTTTCCTGGACTTCCAGAAGTCGATCGGCCAGTTCCTGCGGCTGGAACTTGATCGACTTGCGCGACAGTCGATACTGGATCCAGACGCAGGCCAAGACCGCCATGTTCAGTGCCAGCAAGCTCAGCGGCACCGTCATGGCCGACCAGTAGGCCAACAGGCTGCCGACGGTCGAGCAGATGCACAGCAAAAGTGTGAGCCGACGGGCGTTTTCTCGGGAGGGTGGCCAGGAGGTAAATGACTTGAAGCTGGCGTACATAACGGATGGAGCCAATGGATGTTCGCTGCGGGCAGGCCAGTCAGCGAATCTGACGGGCCGGGTCGGGTAAAAGGTTCAGGTCCAGGACGGCTTCGGTTGGCGGCTTTTGGCGCGGCGGTTCGAAGTGACTGACGGAAGACATAGTACCACTTCAAATATCGTTGGTCGCGCTCGGCTTGGTGGTAGCAAAGCTCGGTGAGCCGGGCACTTGGCTGGCTGCCATGACGGGCGGTTTCATGCTTGTTTCTGAGCGTAGGGTACCAGCGCCAGCGGGCGTGGAGTTTGCAGCGCCTGGCAAGGATTCTGGCCCACCTGGAACGCAAACGCTTCGATCAGGGAGGTTTGTTCGCTGCTGTCCAGGCTCAATTTGCCTGTGGTGTGGTCAACCAGTTCGAGTTGCCAGGCCATCAGTGTGAAGCAGTCTTTCAATGCGCCCAACGCCTGGTCGTGCAACTCCATGCGATTTTGCGCATGGGTGAGCAGGCCATGGATATGCAATGAAAAATCCGAAACGGCCTCCAACGCCAGGGCATCGGCCTTGTTTGCCAATTTCAGCAACGTGCTGAGCATGCAATCAATGGCGTCCTTGTCGTTGTTGATCAGTTGCAGGTGGCTCAGGCATTCCTCCGACTTGGCCAAGAGCGTCTCGGCTTCGGTCAGGAACTCTGGAAGGCGCTGGCTCCAGTTCTTGCGATCGTTCGGCATGCTTATCTCCACAACATCATGTCAGGCGAAAGTAAATCGCGTGTGGCGAACGCTGGATCCCATGGCCGTGAACGAACGACGGCGCCTCGTGCATCCCCGCCGCTTGGCAGAGTCCGGCACGCAAACGATTGCACGGGTGGAATCGGCCCAAAGGCTGGAAGGTCGATGTCCTGTGGTCGCGCACAAAAGCCTGACTCCGTTCAGCAATGAGAATGGCGTCACATTAATGGCTATTGAATAGCGGGAATATCAGGTTGGACCTGATTGTGCCTAGGGGAAACCCTTAGGCAGGGGAACTTTGTCCGCAAACCGAAGTCGCGCGGCGGGGAACAGGGGGATGAAAAAAGCAGGAGGCCAGTAAATCATGATGTTAATGTGATATCAATCTCTCGCCTTGATATTTCATTTCAGGGTCAAGATTTGGCGCAGGACGCCGATAGCGCCATTACAGGATTCATCCGAACAAGCCCAGGAGTCATCGATGGCCGGCATTCTCGACACAGTAGATCAACGAACCCAACTGGTGGGTGAGAATCGCCTGGAAATTCTCATGTTTCGGCTGGCCGGGCGGCAATTGTTCGCCATCAACGTATTCAAGGTCCAGGAAGTGTTGCAACTGCCGAAGCTGACCTTGATGCCCCAGCGCCATCCATTCGTCTGCGGCGTGGTCAACCTGCGTGGCCAGACGCTGCCGGTCATCGACCTGTCCCAGGCCATCGGCATGCGTCCGTTGGTGCCGGGGCCGAACAGTACCATCATCGTCACCGAGTACAACCGCTCCGTACAGGCGTTCCTGGTGGGTGGCGTGGACCGCATCGTCAACATGAACTGGGAAGCCATCCTGCCACCCCCGACCAGCGCCGGCCGCGAGCATTACCTGACCGCCATCAGCAAGGTGGACGACCAGTTGGTGGAAATCATCGACGTGGAAAAAGTCCTGGCCGAAATCGTCCCTTACAACGCCAAGGTTTCCCGCGACAAGCTCGAAGACCCGGTGTTGGAGCGCGCCCGTGGCCGTGAGGTCCTGCTGGTGGACGACTCCAACGTCGCGCTCTCGCAATTGCGTGACACCCTGGGCCAGTTGGGCGTGAAGATGCACATCGCCAGCGACGGCCTGAAGGCGCTGAACATGCTCAAGGCCTGGGCGGACTTCGGCGAGGTGATGACCGACAAGTTGCTGATGATCTTCACCGATGCCGAAATGCCGGAAATGGACGGTTATCGCCTGACCACCGAGATTCGCAACGATCCGCGCTTGCGTGGACTCTATGTGGTGCTGCATACCTCGCTCTCCGGCAGTTTCAACGAGTCGATGGTCAAGAAGGTCGGCTGTGACAATTTCCTTTCCAAATTCCAGCCGGACAAGCTGGTAGACGTGGTGCGCCAGCGGCTGATGCTCGACTGATACCGATCCCGGTTTGCTTCGGTGGCCGGCTCGTATAAGGTGGCTTTTTTTCGCCTGGGGAGCTGACCATGTTGCGGCTGAGCGCGCTGTATCGTTATCCGTTGAAATCCGGCAAGGGCCAATCGCTGCAAGGGATTGGCCTGGACAAGCTGGGGTTGGACGGTGACCGCCGCTGGATGCTCGTCGATGAAGGCAGCGGGCGATTCCTGACCCAGCGGGCCGTGGCGAAAATGAGCCAGCTGTCGGCCTTGTGGAACGAGGCGGGCGGCCTGACGCTCAGTGCGCCGGGCTACGGCACCTTCGAAGCGGCGTTGCCGCCAGTCATCGAAGAACAACGACGCGGCGTGATCATCTGGCGCGACACCTTGCGGGTGCCGGATGCCGGGGACGAGGCGGCGGCCTGGGTCAGCGAATTCATCGGCCAGCGCACCCGGCTGGTCCATGTCCCGGTGGAATTGGCCCGTACCACGGCAGCCGGCTATGGCCGGGACGACGACAAGGTCGCTTTCGCCGATGGTTTTCCTTTGTTGTTGATTGGACAGGCCTCTTTGCAGGATCTGTCTGGCAAGGTCGGCCGCCCCCTGGAAATGCTGCGCTTCCGTCCCAACCTGGTGATCGAGGGCAGCGAGGCATTTGCCGAAGACGGCTGGAAGCGGATTCGTATCGGCGACGTGGAATTCCGGGTGGTCAAGCCATGCTCAAGATGCATCATGACCACCGTCGATCCGCAAACCGGTGAGCGCGATCCGAATCGCGAGCCTTTCGCGACGTTGCAGCAGTACCGTTCGACGCCTGACGGCGCGATGTTCGGGCAGAACCTGGTGAATGACGGCAACGGCAGGCTTGAAGTGGGGATGCCGGTCGAAGTGCTGGAATAAAACACTCAAGAACAAAAATGCCCGTGTCCAATGACACGGGCATTTCTATTTACCGGACAACCGTTTTCGCCACGAAAATATCAGGCGCGATATTCACACAGGTAAGCCGTGTCAACGGCGACCTTGAGCTGGAACTTGCTGTTGGCCGGGACGTTGAACTGGCTGCCGGCCTCGAAGGTTTCCCAATGGGTGCTGTCAGGCAGCTTTACGCTCAGGGCGCCAGACACGACGTGCATGATTTCCCGCTGGGCTGTGCCGAATTCATATTCGCCCGGTGCCATGACGCCAATGGTCGCTGGGCCTTCGGCAGTGCCGAACGCGATCGACTTGACGGTGCCGTCGAAGTACTCGTTGACTTTAAACATGGGCGATTCCTCGAGAAAGGGCTGAAAAAGGCCGGCCAGTATGCACAAGGCCACAACAGTCGTCATCTGTCGCGCCCGGCAACCGCTCAGCCTGTCAGCACAAGAGGCAATAATCGCGCCGTGTTGCGGGCGTCCTCCAGTGCGCGGTGCTGTTGCCCACAGAACTGCAGCCCGGCCAATTGCAACGCTGCATTGAGCCCCAAGGGGCGCTCCAGCCGACGCGCCTTGGCAAAACGTTGCTTGAGATTCATGTGCTGAACCTGGCCAAGCACGCTTTGCAGTTGTTGTTGCTGCCATTCCTGCAGCAATTGCTTGCGATCGTAGTCACCCCAGCTAATCCAGCCCTCAAGATTGGCGTGATAGGGCGCCAGCCAACGCTCGAACACAGGCCAGACCTCGGTCAGCGGGGCGGCGCTGTCGATGTTGGCCTGGCTGATGTGAGTCAGTTGGCGACAAAAAGGGGTGAGCAGCGGCCGCCGCAGTGGCCGGACAAACCGCTGGAAATGATCCACCTCCCGGCCGTCTCGGTTCACCAGGCTGGCGCCGATTTCGATAATTTCCATTTCGCTTACCGGCCAGCCACCTTCATCGGTGGTGGCCTCCAGATCAATCACCAGCCAGTGAGGCATCGCTAAAGTTCCTGGTATCGGCGTGCTGATGGGTTTGAGCGTAGTCAAACCCGGCGCATCCGCCTAGTCCTGGCCCCGAGCGCTTGCTAGGTTGCCCCGGCCAGCTTAAATTGCCCACGCCGATTTGATGAAATAGCCGTGCATGGGTTGATCGACTGTGGGAGAACGCAGGTGGACGAGCAAAAAACCCAGGGCGTGATGCGCGAGCTGGTCGACAACGGTCAGCTGACCGACCCGGACAGTGCTCGCGGCAAACTGCTCCAGACCGCGGCTCACCTGTTTCGTAACAAAGGCTTCGAGCGCACCACTGTGCGCGACCTGGCGAGTGCCGTGGGCATCCAGTCGGGGAGCATTTTTCATCACTTCAAGAGCAAGGACGAAATCCTTCGGGCGGTGATGGAGGAAACCATCCGCTACAACACTGCGTTGATGCGCGCGGCCCTGGCCGAGGCCCGCGGCGTGCGCGAGCAGGTGCTGGCGCTGATCCGCTGCGAATTGCAGTCGATCATGGGCGGCACCGGCGAGGCGATGGCGGTGTTGTTCTATGAGTGGCGTTCCCTTTCCGTGGAGGGGCAGCGCCAAATCCTGGCCTTGCGCAATATTTATGAAGAAGTCTGGCTTGAAGTCTTGGGGCGGGCCAAGGAGGCCGGGTATATTCGCGGGGACGCGTCCATTACCCGGCGCTTCCTGACCGGTGCGTTGTCCTGGACCACCACCTGGTTTCGCACCGAAGGCAGCCTGAGTCTCGATGAACTGGCCGAGCAGGCCCTGATCCTTGTGTTGGCAGAAAAACAATAAGCAAGCGACCGCTTAAAATTGGCCGCATGGCTGGCTAAGCGGCTGAAACCGCCTAGCGTCACTGTATTGATGGGTCTTTTGGGGAGTGGGGTATCTTGACGTTATTGCCGATGGGGATGACCTCGCGTGTTTTGCTGGCCGCTCTGGCTCTTTTCCTGACGTCCTCCCTTGAGGCGGCGCAGCTGGTGCGGATTGGCGCGGCACATTTTCCACCCTATACCGTTCGGCCCGAAAACGGCGCCGACACCGGCCTGCTGCCGCAACTGGTGGAGGCCCTGAATCGATCGCAGGCCGATTACCAGTTCGTCCTGGTGCCCACTTCGATTCCGCGCCGTTTCAATGATTTCAAGCAGGGACGCGTCGACATGGCGATTTTCGAGAACCCGGACTGGGGCTGGCAGGATGTGCCACATACCGCAGTCGACATGGGGCTGGAAGACGCCGAGATCTTTGTGACCCAGCGCCAGCCAGATCGCCAGCAATCATATTTCGCTGACCTGAGGGGCAAGCGCCTGGCGTTGTTCAGCGGTTATCACTACGCCTTTGCCGAGTTCAACCCCGACCCCAAGTTCCTTATCGGGCAGTACAACGCCACGCTGACCTATTCCCACGACAGCAATTTGCAGATGGTGGTGCGCGGGCGCGCGGATATTGCCTTGGTGACCCGCTCGTACCTCAGCGACTACCTGTTGCGCAATCCTGAGGTAGGCCCCCAGTTGCTGGTTTCCGAGCGCATCGATCAGATCTATCACCATTATGCGCTGATCCGACCCCAGGCGCCCATCAGCGCCGATGTGTTCCAACAGTTGCTGCAGAAACTGCGGGACAATGGGCAAATGTTGGAGATCTTCCAGCCCTACCGGATCGAGCTGGTGCCACCACACGCTCATTGAACCAGACTAAATTTCCCATTCCGGCTCACGTCACACGTTGACCATCGACGAATACGTGAGCCGCTCCAATGTCCATCTCCAAGCCTTCAACAACGCTGCCCTTGCCGGGTGGCCGCCACCTCGGCGCTGATGAAACCGAGCGTCATCTGAGCCTGATGCTTGAAGGCGCGCCCTTGATCCGCCTGCGCCTGGAGCGCGGCCCTCAACTTCATGTGCATCTTCAAGAAGCCAACGACCGGCCTGTAGGGCCGGCGCTGTGGGCCGCCTGCTATTGGTTGTTTGCCAGGGATCCCGATTGCCAGCAATTGGTCTGGCACCTTGACGAACGCCCCGGCGAAGCCTTGCTCAGTGGCTTGCTGGCGGGCACGCCAGAGGTGAACGAATACGTCTGTGAGCGCGTCTTGTTCTGGCAATTGCCGCAACCTTGGCTGGGGGAAGCATTCAATGGCAGTTATCCGCAGCAAATGATCATCACCGATGGCAAGCGCCATCCTCGTCGACCGATCAAGCCACGAGGCGAGGTGTATCGACGTTTCGATGCGCGGCTGGGGGCTTGGGTGTCCCTGCGAACCCTCGAAATCGAGCAGGACCTGACACGCTTCAATCGCTGGCAGAACAGCCCTCGGGTCGCCAGCTTCTGGCAAGAGGAGGGCAGCCTGGAGCAGCATCGCGAGTATCTGGGCAAGCTGCAGCACGACCCTCGGGTCTTGACGTTGATCGGCTGTTTCGACGACCAGCCATTCGCCTATTTCGAAGCCTATTGGGCCAAGGAAGATCGAATCGCGCCGTTCTATGACGCCCACGATTATGACCGCGGTATCCACATGCTGGTGGGCGAGGAACAACATCGGGGCCCGCATAAAGTCGCGAGCTGGCTATCCGCGCTGGTGCACTACCTGTTTCTCGACGATCCACGCACCCAGCGCGTGGTGGCCGAGCCTCGGGCCGACAACGCCCGGATGATCGGGCATTTGCACAACCAATGCTTCCATTGTGAGAAGGAATTCGATTTCCCGCATAAGCGGGCGGCGTTGATGATCCTGGGGCGGGAGCGGTTTTTTGATCGGTGTTCGTTGATGTGAAATGGGCAGGTCCCTGTGGGAGCGGGCTTGCTCGCGAAGGCTGTGTATCAGCTGGCACAGAAGTCAGCTGACACTCTGCCTTCGCGAGCAAGCCCGCTCTCACATTGGGCATCGGCAAATCGGCTGATCACCGCCGCGCAAACGTATCCCCGCGTACCCCCGACACCTTGCGGCAATGCACCAGGGCGTCGCGGATCATGAAGTTCACCAGGGTTGGCGAGACGCCCAACTCCTTGGCGATGTCCTTCTGCGGCACGCCGTGCAGGCGGTACATCTCGAAGGCGTAGCGAGTACGGCTGGGCAGCTCGGTCAACGCGTCGGCGATGTGCTCGAGCGTGGAAAAGTTGATATGCGACGTTTCCGGCGAAGCTCCCTGGATCACCACGTTCAAGCCTTCCTCTTCAGGGCCCGAGTATTTCTGTTCCAGCGCTTGCTTGCGGTAGTGGTCGATCGCCAGGTTGCGCACGATCTGGAACAAATAGCTGAGCTGGGCCTTGATGGAGGAGGTGATCTGCGGCGCCGATTGCAGCCTGAAAAACGCGTCTTGGACCACATCTTCCGCGCGGGACCGGCACCCGGTGATGCGCGCTGCGATCTTGACCAGGATGGTTCGGTTATCGACGAATGCCTGAAGTAGCGGTGAGTCGCACCTGCTTGTGGATACTTGTTCCGTCATGGAATTCACCTTGCTGCAATTAGTTAGCAGGACGGTCGGGCCAGCGGATCCGTCCTACACATCGGGGGCCAAATTAGGCTTAATGATAATTATTGTCAATTGAGAAGAAGAATTATTGATGAAAGGAAGTCCAGACTGAGCGCTGCGACTCGTTGTCACGGGGTGCTACGGGCCTGAGCGCCGCTGCGCGCGCGTTGCCTGGGAGCAGCGACTAATTATCTGGCGGTGTTATCCGTCCCCATGGGTGACTACTTGCAAGCCGAATTTCAGGCAGGAACCCCCCATGACCGACGCGTTCGAACTCCCCAGCACCCTGGCCCATGCCCTCCAGCGCCGCGCCGCGTTGACTCCGGATCGGGTCGCCTTGCGCTTCCTTGCCGACAGTCCGCAGCAGGGCGTGGTACTGAGTTATTGCGACCTGGACCGGCGCGCCCGGACGATCGCGGCGGCGTTGCAGGGCGAAGCGAAAATCGGCGATCGAGCGGTGCTGCTGTTCCCCAGCGGCCCGGATTACGTCGCGGCGTTCTTCGGCTGCCTGTACGCCGGTGTGATCGCTGTACCGGCCTATCCGCCGGAGTCCACCCGTCGGCATCATCAGGAGCGCTTGCTGTCGATCATCGCCGACGCCGAACCCCGGTTGTTGCTGACCACCGCTGACTTGCGGGACACCTTGCAGGCCATCGAATCGGCGCCGCCAGTGCTGTGCGTCGATACGCTCGATCCGGCCCGCGCCGAGCAATGGCAGGCGCCGGACCTGCAAGACAATGACATCGCTTTCCTGCAATACACCTCCGGCTCCACTGCATTGCCAAAGGGCGTGCAGGTCAGCCACGGCAACCTCGTCGCCAATGAGCTGTTGATTCGTCATGGTTTCGGCATTGATGTGAATCCTGACGATGTCATCGTCAGCTGGCTGCCGCTGTATCACGACATGGGGCTGATCGGCGGGTTGCTGCAGCCGATCTTCAGCGGCGTGCCTTGCGTGCTGATGTCACCGGCCTATTTCCTCGCCCGGCCGTTGCGCTGGCTCGAAGCGATCAGCGAATACGGCGGCACCATCAGCGGCGGCCCGGACTTCGCCTATCGCCTGTGCAGCGAACGGGTCAGTGAGTCTGCCCTGGGCCGTCTCGACCTGAGCGGCTGGCGCGTCGCTTATTCCGGCTCCGAGCCGATCCGCCTCGACAGCCTGGAGCGCTTCGCCGAGAAGTTCGCGGCATGCGGCTTCACGGCTGACAGTTTCATGGCCTCATACGGGCTCGCTGAGGCGACGTTGTTCGTCGCCGGCACGCCACGTGGCCAGGGCATTCCCTCAATGCGCATGGACGACGCGGCCTTGACGCAGAACCGTGCCGAACCGGGGCAGGGCAGCGCGGTGATGAGCTGCGGTGTAAGCCAGCCGGGCCATGCGGTGCTGATCGTGGAGCCCAACGCCTTGCAACCGTTGGCCGACAATCAGGTCGGCGAAGTCTGGGCCGCCGGGCCGAGCATCGCCCACGGTTACTGGCGCAACCCCGAGGCCAGCGCCAAGACCTTCGTCGAGCATGACGGCCGCACGTGGCTGCGCACCGGTGACCTGGGTTTTGTCCGCGAAGGCGAACTGTTCATCACCGGACGCTTGAAGGACATGCTGATCGTGCGCGGGCACAACCTTTATCCACAGGACATCGAGCAGACCATCGAGCGGGAAGTGGAGGTGGTGCGCAAAGGCCGCGTCGCCGCCTTCGCCGTCAACGAGGCGGGTGAGGAAGGCATCGGCATCGCCGCCGAGATCAGCCGCAGCGTGCAGAAGATCCTGTCTCCCGAAGCCTTGATCAACGCGATTCGCCAGGCCGTGGCCGAGGCCTGCCAGCAAGCGCCGAGCGTGGTGGTGCTGCTCAACCCGGGGGCGCTGCCGAAGACGTCCAGCGGCAAACTGCAACGTTCGGCGTGCCGCGCGCGATTGGCGGACGGCAGCCTCGACAGCTATGCATTGTTTCCCTCGGCAAAGGCTGGGACTGTCGACGAGTTCGCGCCGTCATCCGAGCTGCAAGACCTGATCGGCCAACTCTGGTGCGAGCAGTTGCAGGTTGATCGAGTGCGCAGCGACGACCATTTCTTCCTGCTGGGCGGTAACTCCATCACTGCCACCCAAGTGATTGCGCGGTTGCGTGAAGTGCTGGGCGTGGAGCTCAGCCTGCGCCTGCTCTTCGAAGCGCCGACCCTGGGCGCTTTCGCGACGGCGGTGGCGAATCTGCAACAAGACGGCGGCCAGCCCCAGGGCGTTATCAATTCGTTGGCCCGCGATGAAGCCCTGCCGCAGTCCCTGGCCCAGAACCGTTTGTGGCTGACCTGGCAACTGGACCTTGCTAGCCGCGCCTACAACATCCCCGGCGCCCTGCGCCTGCGTGGCGAGCTGGACGAACAAGCGCTGCGCCAGAGCTTTCAGCAATTGATCGAGCGCCACGAATCCTTGCGCACGCGCTTTCTGGAGCGCGATGGCGTGGCCCTGCAACAGATTGATCCAGCCGGTGAGTTCAATCTTCAGGTGATCGACCTCAGCGACATGCCTGCCTACGAGCGCGAAGCCCGGGCGCGGCAGATCCGCGAAGACGAAGCGGCCACTCAGTTCGATCTGGAAAAGGGACCGCTGCTGTGGGTCACCTTGTTGCGCCTGGCTGAAGACGATCATCAGTTGCTGGTGACGATGCATCACATCATCGCCGATGGCTGGTCGATGAACGTCTTGATCGACGAGTTCTCGCGGCTATATGCCGCCGCGTCCCAAGGACGCACCGCCGAACTGGCACCGCTGCCCCTGCAATACGCCGACTACGGCAGTTGGCAGCGACAATGGCTCGCCCAGGGCGAAGCCGAGCGCCAACTGCGCTACTGGAAAGAGCAGTTGGGCGACGAGCACCCGACCCTGGCGCTGAGCACCGACCATCCGCGCAGTGCCCAGCGGCATCGCAGCGCCGCGCGCCATAGCCTGCGCCTGGACAAGACGCTCGGTGATGCCCTGCGCCAGGTCGCCCAGGCGCACGACGCCACGGTATTCATGCTGTTGCTGGCGGCGTTCCAGGCCTTGCTGCAGCGCTACACCGGCCAATCCGACCTGCGCATCGGCGTGCCCAACGCCAACCGCCCGCGCCTGGAAACCCAAGGGCTGATCGGCTTCTTCATCAACACCCAGGTGCTGCGCGCGCAAACCGATTCGCGCCGGCCCTTCGCCGCGCTGTTGGCCCAGGCCCGGGAGGCGACGCTCGGCGCCCAGGCTCATCAGGACCTGCCCTTCGAGCAACTGTTGGAAGCTTTCCCCCAGGCTCGCGAACAAGGCCTGTTCCAAGTGATGTTCAACCACCAGCAGCGCGACCTTGGCGCGTTGCGCCGTCTGCCGGGGTTGTTGGCCGATGAATTGCCGTGGCACAGCCGCGAAGCCAAGTTCGACCTGCAATTGCACAGCGAAGAAGACCGTAACGGCCGGCTGACACTGTCGTTCGACTACGCGGACGAGCTGTTCGAGGCGGCGACCATCGCACGCCTGGCCGAGCATTTTTGCAGCTTGCTGCGGGCGGTCTGCGCTGATCCACGACAGGCCCTCGGCGACCTGCCTCTGCTGAGCGTCGAAGAACTCGCCCAGCAGCAGCGTTGGGCGGCGGCACCCTGCGAGCCCGCCATGCAATGGCTCCCGGAGCTGCTCAACGAACAGGTCCGCCGCACTCCGCAACGCACTGCATTGCAGTGGGACGGTGGTTCGCTGGACTACGCCGAGCTGCACGCCCAGGCCAATCGGCTGGCCCATTATCTTCGCGACAAAGGTGTCGGCCCGGACGTGTGCGTGGCGATTGCCGCCGAACGCTCGCCGCAGTTGCTTATCGGCGTGCTGGCGATCATCAAGGCCGGCGGCGCCTACGTGCCGCTGGATGTCGATTACCCGAGCGAACGTCTGGCCTACATGCTCCACGACAGCGGTGTCGATCTGCTCCTGACCCAAACCGCACTGCTCGAACGCTTGCCGGCCTGCGAGGGCGTCAGCGTCATCGCCATGGACGCGCTGCACCTGGAGCAATGGCCGAGCAATCCGCCGGGGCTGCACCTGCACGGCGATCATCTGGCCTACGTGATCTACACCTCCGGCTCGACCGGCCAACCCAAGGGTGTCGGCAATACTCACGCGGCCCTGGCCGAGCGCCTGCAATGGATGCAGGCCGCCTATGGGCTGGATGAGACCGACGTGTTGATGCAAAAGGCGCCGATCAGTTTCGACGTGTCGGTCTGGGAATGCTTCTGGCCGCTGATCACCGGCAGCCAATTGGTCCTGGCGGGCCCGGGCGAACACCGCGACCCGCACCGCATTGCGCAACTGGTGGAGCAGTTCGGCGTGACCACGCTGCACTTCGTCCCGCCGCTGCTCAGCCTGTTTATCGACGAGCCCTTGAGTGCCCGTTGCACGAGCCTGCGGCAGATTTTCTCCGGCGGCGAAGCCTTGCCGGCCGAGTTGCGCAACCGAGTGCTCGCGCAACTGCCGACGGCGCAGTTGCACAATCGCTACGGCCCGACCGAAACCGCCATCAACGTCACCCATTGGCATTGCACCGCAGGCGATGGCGAGCGCTCGCCCATCGGTCGTCCCTTGGCTAACGTGCTGTGCCGCATCCTCGACAACGAACTCAATCCCGTGCCCGTCGGCGTGCCGGGTGAGCTGTGCATCGGTGGCCTGGGCCTGGCCCGGGGTTACCTCGGGCGTCCCGCGCTGACGGCTGAACGTTTTATCGCCGATCCCCAAGGATCGGCTGGCGCACGCCTGTACCGCACTGGCGACCTGGCGCGCTGGGATGCCGACGGCGTGATCGAATACCTCGGCCGCCTCGATCAACAGGTCAAGTTGCGCGGTTTCCGTGTCGAACCACAGGAAATCGAGGCGCGCTTGCTGGCCCAGGACGGCGTCGCCCAGGCGGCGGTGCTGGTGCGCGACACGGCGGCCGGTCCGCAGTTGATCGGCTATTACACCGCAGCAACGCCCGATGAAGAGGCGGCCGACCAAGCCGCTCGCTTGAAAAACGCCCTCGCCAGCGAGCTGCCTGACTACATGGTGCCCGCGCAATTGTTGCGCCTGGACGCCATGCCCTTGAGCCCGAGCGGCAAGCTCGACCGTCGCGCCTTGCCGGAGCCGCAATGGCAGGTGCGCGAACACGTCGAGCCGGCCACCGCCCTCGAACAGCAGATCGCCGGAATCTGGCGCGACGTGCTCGGCCTTGCCCGCATCGGCCTGCGGGATGATTTTTTTGCCCTGGGCGGCCATTCGTTGCTGGCGACCCAGATCATTTCCCGCACGCGCCAGGCCTGCGACGTCGAGCTGCCGTTGCGTACGCTGTTCGAAGCCAGCGAGCTGGGCACCTTCGCCGAGCAGGTGCGGCTGATCCAGGCCAGCGGTCGGACCAACCGCCAGCCGCCGATCGAGAAAGTCGACCGCAGCCAACCGGTGCCGCTGTCCTATTCCCAGCAGCGCATGTGGTTCCTCTGGCAAATGGAGCCGGACAGCCCGGCCTATAACGTCGGCGGCATGGCCCGGTTGCGCGGAGTGCTGGATGTCGGGCGCTTCGAAGCGGCGTTGCAGGCCTTGATCCTGCGCCATGAAACCCTGCGCACCACGTTCCCGAGCACCGACGGCGTGCCTCGCCAACAGGTACACGACGAGACGGGCCTGCGCATGGGCTGGAAAGATTTTTCCATGCTCGATGCCGACCTTCGCCAACAACGCGTGCAACAACTGGCGGACAGCGAGGCCCACGAACCCTTCGATCTGGAAACCGGGCCGCTGCTGCGGGCCTGCCTGGTCAAGACCGCCGAGCGCGAACATTACCTGGTGCTGACGCTGCACCACATCGTCACCGAAGGTTGGGCGATGGACATTTTCGCCCGCGAGCTCAGTGCGCTGTACGAAGCCTTCATCGATGACCGCGAGTCACCGCTGGAGCCGTTGCCGGTGCAATACCTCGACTACAGCGCCTGGCAGCGCCAATGGCTGGAGTCCGGCGAGCGCCAGCGCCAGCTCGATTACTGGACCGCGCAACTGGGCCGCGAACATCCCTTGCTGGAATTGCCGGCGGACCGCCCGCGTCCGCCGGTGCAAAGTTATCGCGGCGAACTGTTCCGTTTCGACCTCAGCGATGACTTGGCCGCACGGGTCCGAGCGTTCAACGCCGAGCATGGCTTGACCCTGTTCATGACCATGACCGCCGCCCTGGCCGTGCTGCTCTATCGCTACAGCGGCCAGGTCGACCTGCGCATCGGCGCGCCGGTGGCCAATCGCATCCGTCCGGAAAGCGAAGGGCTGATCGGCGCGTTCCTCAATACCCAAGTGCTGCGTTGCCAACTCGACGGGCAGATGTCGGTGGGCGAGTTGTTCGAGCAGGTGCGCCACACGGTCATCGAGGGGCAGTCCCACCAGGACCTGCCTTTCGATCATTTGGTCGAAGCCCTGCAACCGCCGCGCAGTGCGGCGTACAACCCGCTCTTCCAAGTGATGTGCAACGTGCAGCGCTGGGAGTTCCAGCAGAGCCGCACGCTGGCCGGTATGAGCGTCGATTATCTGGTCAACGATGCGCGGGCGACCAAGTTCGACCTCAACCTGGAAGTCACTGACCTGGACCAACGCCTGGGCTGCTGCCTGACCTACAGCACCGACCTGTTCGACGAACCGCGCATCGCCCGCATGGCCGGGCATTGGCGCAACCTGTTGGAAGCGCTGCTGGTGGATCCGGCTCGGCGGCTAAGCGAGCTGCCGTTGCTGGACGCCAGCGAACAGCAGCAGTTGCTCGACAGCCTCGGCGAAGAGCCGGGCGAGCATCGCCTCGATCAATGCATCCATTCATTGTTCGAAGCACAGGCCCGGCTGCGCCCGGACGCGCCGGCGCTGACGTTCGCCGGGCAGACCCTGACCTATGCCGAACTCGAACGCAGGGCCAATCGCCTGGCCTGGATGTTGCGCGAACGTGGCGTCGGGCCGCAGGTCCGGGTAGGGCTGGCTCTGGAGCGCTCGCTGGACATGGTCGTCGGCCTGCTGGCGATCCTCAAGGCGGGTGGCGCCTACGTGCCGCTGGATCCGGAATACCCGCTGGACCGCTTGCTCTACATGATCGAGGACAGCGGCGTCGGCTTGCTGCTCAGCGATCGGGCCATGTTCCAGGCCCTCGGCGAACTGCCGGAAGGCGTGCAGCGCTGGTGCCTGGAAGACGACCGTCCGGCCCTGGTGGATTATCCCGACCAGTCGCCGTTGCTGATCAACCTGCCGCAGCACCAGGCCTATCTGATCTACACCTCCGGCTCCACCGGCAAACCCAAGGGGGTGGTGGTGTCCCACGGTGAGATCGCCATGCATTGCCAGGCGGTAATCCAACGCTTCGGCATGCGTCCCGATGACTGCGAGCTGCATTTCTATTCGATCAATTTCGACGCCGCCACCGAGCGCTTGCTGGTGCCGTTGCTCAGTGGCGCCCACGTGGTGCTGCGCGCCCAGGGCCAGTGGGATGCCGAAGAAATCTGCGGCCTGATCCGCCAGCACCGCATCAACATCCTCGGTTTCACCCCCAGCTATGGCAGCCAATTGGCGCAATGGCTGGCAACCCAGGGCCAGACGCTGCCGGTGCGCATGTGCATCACCGGTGGCGAAGCCCTGACCGGCGAACATCTGCAGCGCATCCGCGCCGCGTTCAGCCCGAACCTGTTCTTCAACGCCTATGGCCCGACCGAAACCGTGGTCATGCCCCTGGCGAGCCTCGCCCCGGAGCAACTGGAAGAGGGCGCCGGCAGCGTACCGATCGGCAACGTGATCGGCGCTCGCGTCGCTTATATTCTCGACGCCGACCTGGCCTTGGTGCCCCAAGGCGCGACGGGTGAGCTGTATGTCGGCGGCGCCGGGTTGGCCCAGGGTTATCACCAGCGTCCGGGCATGACCGCCGAGCGCTTCGTCGCCGATCCGTTCAGCGCTGACGGCGGACGGCTGTACCGCACCGGGGACCTGGTGCGCCAGCGCGGCGACGGTCAGGTGGAGTATTTGGGGCGGATCGACCATCAGGTGAAGATTCGCGGTTTCCGTATCGAACTGGGGGAAATCGAAACCCGCCTGCTGGAACACGACGCCGTGCGCGAGGCCGTGGTCTTGGCCTTGGATATGCCGGGTGGCAAGCAGTTGGCCGGTTACCTGGTCAGCGACATCGCCGAAGAGGATGCCGCCGGGCAAGCGGCGCTGCGCGAAGCGCTGAAGCATCACCTCAAGGCGCAACTGCCGGACTACATGGTGCCCGCGCACTTGATCCTGTTGCCGAGCATGCCGCTGACCGCCAACGGCAAGCTCGACCGCCGCGCCTTGCCGATGCCCGATCCCGAACTCAATCGCCAACAGTACGTGGCCCCGAGCAGTGCCTTGGAGCAAGCGTTGGCGACGATCTGGTGCGACGTTTTGAACGTCAGGCAGGTCGGCCTCAACGACAACTTCTTCGAGCTGGGCGGCGATTCGATCCTGTCGATCCAGGTCGTCAGCCGAGCCCGGCAACAGGGCCTGCATTTCACGCCGCGGGACTTGTTCCAGCACCAGACCGTGCAGGCCCTGGCGGCCGTCGCCACGCGCAGCGAACAAGTGAGCGCCGAGCAAGGATTGTTGAGCGGCGAGTCGGGGCTGACGCCGATCCAGCATTGGTTCTTCGCCAGTGAAATACCCAACCGTCATCACTGGAACCAGGCGCTGTTGCTGGAGCCGACCCTGCGCTTGGAGCCGGGTTACCTGGACCAAGCGTTGCGCGCGGTGTTCGAGCAGCACGACGCCTTGCGCCTGGGCTTCGGCAACCGCGCCGGGCACTGGCGCGCCGAGCATCAGCCAGTGTTCGAAGGGGCGCTGCTGGAGGCTGTGTCGGTGGATTCGCCGCAAGCCTGCGAAGCCGTGTTTGCCCAGGCGCAGCGAGGCTTCGAGCTGTCGAGCGGGCCGCTGCTGCGGGCCATGTTGGCAGAGTTGCCTGACGGTCGGCAGCGCCTGCTGATCGCGATTCACCACTTGGTGGTGGACGGTGTGTCGTGGCGGGTGTTGATGGACGACCTGCAAACGGCCTACCGCCAATGCATCGACAGACAAACGCTGCAGTTGCCGGCCAAGACCAGCCCGTTCCGTGACTGGGCCGCGCGTTTGCAGGCTTACGCCGGCAGTGAGTCCCTGCGCGAAGAGTTGAGCTGGTGGCAAGGCCAGTTGAGTGGCCCGGACGTGACGCTGCCTTGCGCCCGTCCCGACGGCGGGCGGCAGGAACGGCGCGCCGACATCGTCAGCCTGCGCCTGGACGCCGAGCGCACCCGGCAACTTCTGCAACAAGCTCCCAGCGCCTATCGAACCCAGGTCAATGATCTGTTGCTCACCGCGCTGGCCCGCGTGCTGTGCCGTTGGAGCCAGCATGAATCGGTGCTGGTCCAGCTCGAAGGACATGGCCGCGAGGCGCTGTTCGATGACATCGACCTGACCCGCACCGTGGGTTGGTTCACCAGCGTCTATCCGCTGCGCCTGAGCCCGTCGGCCGCTGACATCGGCAACTCGATCAAAGCCATCAAGGAACAGCTGCGCGCGGTGCCGCACAAGGGCCTCGGCTATGGCGTGCTGCGTTACCTCGCAGACATCGGCACCCGCGAGGCCATGGCCTGCCTGCCGCAAGCGACGATCACCTTCAACTACCTCGGCCAGCTCGACCATGCCCTCGGCCAGGAGGCGTTGTTCCGCCCGCTGGACGAAGCGCTTGGCGCGATCCATGACCCTGACGCACCGCTGCCCAACGAACTGAGCCTCGACTGCCAGGTCAGTGGCGGCGAACTGGCGCTGCGCTGGACCTTCAGCGCCGAGCGCCATGATCGCCAGGCCATCGCCGCGCTGGCCGACGCCTACCTCGAGGAATTGCAGCACCTGATCGAACATTGCCTCACGGACGAGGCGGGCGGCCTGACGCCGTCGGACTTCCCGCTGGCGAAACTGACCCAGGCACAGCTGGACAACCTGCCGGTGCCGGCAACGGAGATCGAAGACGTCTACCCACTGACGCCGATGCAGGAAGGCATGCTGCTGCATACGTTGCTGGAGCCGGGCACGGGCCTGTATTACATGCAGGACCGCTACCGCATCAACAGCGAACTCGACCCCCAGCGTTTCGCCCAGGCCTGGCAAGCGGTGATTGCCCGTCACGAAGCGTTGCGCGCCTCGTTCTGCTGGAACGTCGGCGAAGACATGCTGCAGGTCATCCACAAGCCCGGCCGCACACCCGTGGAATACCTCGACTGGACGCACGTGCCAGAGGACGCCCAGGAACCCAAGCTCCAGGCGCTGCTCAAGCGCGAGCGCGAGGCCGGTTTCGATCTGTTGAACGAGGCCCCGTTCCACTTGCGCCTGATCCGGGTCGGCGCGGCGCGCTACTGGTTCATGATGAGCAACCACCACATCCTCATCGATGCGTGGTGCCGTTCGTTGCTGATGGATGATTTCTTCGAGATCTACACCGCCCTCGGTGAACAGCGCGAGCCTCGCCTGGCCGTGCCGCCGCGCTATCGCGACTACATCGGCTGGCTGCAACGCCAGGGCCTGGCCGAAGCCCGGCAGTGGTGGCAACAGAACCTGCAAGGCTTCGAGCGGACCACGCCGATCCCGGGTGACCGGCCGTTCCTGCGCGAACACGCCGGTGACAGCGGCGGCATGGTCGTCGGCGATTGCTACACCCGCCTCGACGCCCGGGACGGTGCGCGCCTGCGCGAGCTGGCCCAGGCCCATCAATTGACCGTCAATACCTTCGCCCAGGCGGCCTGGGCCCTGGTGCTGCGCCGTATCAGCGGTGATCGCGACGTATTGTTCGGCGTCACCGTGGCCGGGCGTCCGGTGGAGCTGCCGCAGATGCAGCGCACGGTGGGGCTGTTCATCAACAGCGTTGCCTTGCGGGTGCGCATCCCGGCGGATGACCAGCGCTGCAGCGTGCGTCAATGGCTCAACGGCTTGCTGGACAGCAACATGCAACTGCGCGAGTACGAATACCTGCCGCTGGTGAGCATCCAGGAAGTCAGCGAGTTGCCCAAAGGCCAGCCGTTGTTCGACAGCCTGTTCGTGTTCGAGAACGCGCCGGTGGAGGTTTCGGTGCTGGACCGCGCCCAGAGCCTCGATGCCACCTCGGATTCAGGCCGCACCCACACCAACTTCCCGCTGACGGCGGTGTGTTATCCGGGCGACGACCTGGGGCTGCACCTGTCCTACGACCAGCGTTACTTCGATGAGTCGACGGTCCAAGGGCTGCTGGGCGAGTTCAAGCGATTGCTGCTGGCGTTGATGGAAGGTTTCCACGGTGATATGGCCGAGTTGGCGCTGATCGGATCTGAAGAGAAGGATTTCCTCATCGAAGGTTTCAACCAGAGCGCGCGGAGCTATCCGCTGGAGCAGAGTTACGTCGAGCTGTTCGAGGCCCGGGTGGCGGCTCATCCGCAACGTATTGCCGCCAGTTGCCAGGACGACACCTGGACTTACGCCGAGTTGAACGAGCGCAGCAACCGCCTCGGTCATGCGCTGGTGGAGGCGGGCGTCGGTCTCGACCAGCCAGTGGCGCTGCTCGCTGAGCGCGACCTGGATTTACTCGGCATGATCATCGGCAGCTTCAAGGCCGGCGGCGGTTACCTGCCGCTGGACCCGGGCCTGCCGAGCCAGCGCCTGAGTCGCATCATCGAATTGAGCCGCACGCCGTTGCTGGTGTGCACGCGGGCTTGTCACGAGCAGGCGCTGGCCTTGCTGGAAGCGTTCGCCTGTGCCGGGCGGCCGAAGCTGCTGGTCTGGGAAGACGTCCAGGCCAGTGATATGGCGGTAGACAATCCCGGCGTTTACAGCGGGCCGGACAACCTCGCCTACGTGATCTACACCTCTGGCTCCACCGGGTTGCCCAAAGGTGTGATGGTCCAGCAGCGCGGCATGCTCAACAACCAGCTCAGCAAGGTGCCGTACCTGGCGCTGGATGAAACGGATGTGATTGCCCAGACCGCGTCCCAGAGCTTCGATATTTCGGTGTGGCAGTTCCTGGCTGCGCCGCTGTTCGGGGCTCGGGTGGACATCGTGCCCAATGCCATCGCCCACGACCCTCAAGGTCTGCTGGACCATGTCGGACGCCAGGGCATTACCGTGCTGGAGAGTGTGCCATCGTTGATCCAGGGCATGCTTGCCCAGGAGCGCATCGGCCTGGATGGCTTGCGCTGGATGCTGCCCACTGGCGAAGCGATGCCACCGGAACTCGCCCATCAGTGGCTGGCGCGTTACCCGGACATCGGCCTGGTGAATGCCTACGGCCCGGCCGAATGTTCCGATGACGTGGCGTTCTTTCGAGTCGACATGGCCTCGACCCGTGGCACCTACCTGCCCATCGGTACGCCGACCGACAATAACCGTTTGTACCTGCTCGACGGCGCCTTGGAACTGGTGCCAGTGGGCGCGGTGGGCGAGCTGTGCGTCGCCGGCACCGGGGTGGGGCGTGGTTATGTCGGCGATCCGCTGCGTACCGCGCCGGTGTTCGTGCCCAACCCGTTCGGCGCACCGGGCGAGCGGCTGTACCGCACCGGCGACCTGGCACGTCGCCGCAGCGATGGCGTGCTGGAATACGTCGGGCGCATCGACCATCAGGTGAAGATTCGTGGCTACCGCATCGAACTGGGGGAAATCGAAGCACGGCTGCACGAGCAGCCCGAAGTCCGCGACGCGGCCGTCGGTGTGCAGGAAGGCGTCAATGGCAAGCACTTGGTGGGCTATCTGGTTGCCGCCGACGCCACGCTGAGCCCGAGCGAACGCCTGGATCGAATCAAACAGCGCCTGCGCAGCGAATTACCGGAATACATGGTGCCGCTGCACTGGCTGTGGCTCGATCGCCTGCCCCTCAATGCCAACGGCAAACTCGATCGCAAGGCGCTGCCGGCGCTGGAAATCGGTCAACTGCAGAGTCAGGACTACCAGGCGCCCAGCAGCGATCTTGAACAAACCCTGGCCGATATCTGGACCGAGGTGTTGAAGGCCGAACGGGTGGGCGTACAAGACAATTTCTTCGAACTGGGCGGGCACTCGTTGCTGGCGACACAAATCGCCTCGCGCGTGCAAAAAGCCTTGCAACGGGACGTGCCGCTCAGGGCCATGTTCGAGTGCAGCACCGTGCGGGAATTGGCTGAATACATCGGTGGGTTGGAGGCCAGTGAAATCACCGAGGAGAAGGTGGATCGGTTGAATGATTTGATGGCGGAGTTGGAAGGGCTTTAGTTTTGCGGTGCGTGTAACGGCCCCATCGCGAGCAAGCTCGCTCCCACATGGGATTTGTGTCGATCACTCCCTGTGGGAGCGAGCTTGCTCGCGATGAGGCCATTGACAGCACCTCAGGGACCCAAGGTTGACGTCTGGCGCTTCGCGGCCCAGTCTCCCCAAGGTTTTTTCATTCCCAAACAAGGAGGCCACCGATGCCCTTTGCAACGATTGACGGACAACCGCTCCATTACCTGGACCAGGGCCATGGCCCGGTGGTGGTGCTGGGCAGCAGTTATCTGTGGGACCAGAGCATGTGGGCGCCGCAGATTGATGCGTTATCGGAGCACTATCGAGTCATCGTCCCGGAGCTGTGGGGCCATGGGCAGTCAGGACGTTTGCCTGAGGGCATGAATTCGCTGGACGACCTGTCCCGTCAAACGCTGGCGTTGATGGATCACCTGGAGATCGACTGCTTCAACCTGGTCGGGTTGTCGGTGGGCGGGATGTGGGGCGCGCGGCTGGCGCTGGCCGCGCCCGAGCGCGTGAAGTCGCTGGTGTTGATGGACACCTACGTCGGCGTCGAGCCGGAGCCGACCCGGCTGTATTACTTTTCGCTGTTCGACAAGATCGAAGCCAGCGGCGCAATTCCCGAGCCTTTGCTGGACATCATCGTGCCGATCTTCTTCCGGCCGGGCATCGATCCGCAGTCGGCGCTCTACCAGCAGTTCCGCGCCACCTTGGCCGCGCTGCCGACTGAGCGCCTGAAGGACAGCATCGTGCCGTTGGGGCGGATCATTTTTGGTCGGGATGACATCCTGCCGCGCCTGTCCGGATTGGATGCCAAGCGCACGCTGGTGATGTGCGGTGACCAGGACAAGCCTCGGCCACCGTCCGAGGCGTTGGAAATGGCCGAGCTGATTGGCTGCGATCATGTGCTGATTCCGCAGGCGGGGCATATTTCCAACCTGGAGAATCCGCAGTTTGTCACCGAGGCGTTGTTGAAATTCCTGAAACGGATGCACTGACTTTGTGGCGAGGGGATTTATCCCCGCTGGGCTGCGCAGCCGCCCCAAAACCAGATACCTCGGTGAAGCTGACAAACCAAGTCGACAGTGTTGGGGCCGCTTCGCGACCCAGCGGGGATAAATCCCCTCGCCACAGTTCAGTGTTCCGGATCATTTAGGTCCGAGAATCTTCACCAGTTTGTCCGGCGACGGCGCGCCTTGCTGTTGTTGCAGCTCGCCTTTGTCATCCAGGTAGAAAATCGCCGGGGTGGCGGAGAGCTCCAGCTCGTCCATCAACGCCTGGTTGGCGTCCAGTTTTGCCTGGATGGCCGGCGGTATTTCCTTGAGCGGCTTGAGCGGACTGGCCTTGCCGGCCTTCTCATGGTCCGCCAGGGCTTTCTCCGGCTCCTTGGCGGCGAGCAGCGCGGCCGATTTGCCCGGACTGTCTTCGCGGATGATGCCCACCATGATGTGGCGCAACTGCACCTTGCCGGCCTTGACCCAGGGCCGGGCCTGTTCCCAGAACATGTTGCAATACGGGCAATTCGGATCGCTGAACAGGTATACGGTGCGTGGGGCGTCCTTGTTGCCGTCGGCGATCCAGTTGCTGGCCTCCATCTTCGCCCAGATTGCCTTGGCCATCGGGGCATAGACCAGTTTTTGCAGCGGCTCGGCGCTCAGGTCCTTGCCGTCCGCGTCATATAGGTTGCCCAGCAACACATGCTTGCCATCCGGCGTCAGGTACAGGGCCATGCCACGGTTCTGGTATTGCGCGGCATAACCGCGCAAGCCGTTCGGCGCCTCGAAGGTGCCGACGATTTTCGCGCCCTTCGCTTCGATCTTCTGGATGGCCGCAGGCAGTTCTTCGGCCTGGAGCAGCGGCGCTTGCAGCAGCGCGCCGGCGAAGGCCAGTGTCAGCAGGTGGTGGAGGCGGGGCATGGCAGTTTCCTTGTCGCGGGGTGGGCCGCCGTGGTCGAACCCGGCGTTTCGAAGTATTCCAGTGCCCGGGCCAGGCTCGCTTCGGATAATTCGCCCAGGTGACTGCCGAGCAGGCGGCCGTCGGCGCTGTAGAACAGTGTCGTCGGCAGCGCCATCGAGCCGACGGCCTGGCCAAGGCGACCGCTGCCGTCGAATAGCACGTTGGTGAGGCTCAAGCCCTGCGTGGCGAGATAGGTGCTCACGCTTTGCATGCTTTCGGCCTGGTTGACGAACAGGAACGTCAGGTCCGGACGCTGTTTCTGGGCTTCTTCCAGCACCGGCATTTCACGTCGGCAGGGCGGGCACCAGGTGGCCCAGAGATTGATCACCAGCGGGCCGCCCTGATAATCGATGAGGCTCACGGTTTCGCCGTCGGCAGTGCGCAGGTCGATCTCCGGCAAGCGGGTGCCTTGTTCATAGATCGTCAGCGACATTGTGCCCACGAGCCAGAACAGCAGGCCGCCGGTGACACTGAAAGCCAACGGTCGACGCAGGCCCGGACGGCGCCGTGCCCATAGCAGGGCGCCGACCAGCAGCGCGATGATGCCCGGCCAGGCGAGGAAGCCGCCGTCGCGCAGATCGACGATCTGCCACGGGTCATCCCGATAATGTTTCCAGTAAGCGACGACAAACCCGATCCTTGCGGTCAGGAGTCCCAGCAGGAACAGTCCGAACAGCACCGATTCGGGGTTTTCGCCGCCGCGCCTTGCCACTCGCCAGCCGACGAAAGTCGCCAACGCCAATGCGCTGATCAACAGCAGATGATTGAGGGCGATGGCAAAGGTGCCCAAGGTCAACGTCAACATCAGGGCGCGTTCCGCGTCGTGTTCCAGCGCTCCAGGAAACCCTTGGCGTCGACTTCGCCGGTAATCCGCTGGTTGCGACGTTCTTCACCGTCTGTGCCGATCCACAACAGGCTGGGTGGCCCCGGTACCTGATAGCGGCTGAGCAGTTCGCGGCTGGCCGGTGTGTCGGCGGTGACGTCAAGGCGCAGCAGGCGCACGCCTTTCAAGGCGTCCAGCACCGCTGTGCGGCCGAATACCTGTTTTTCCATGATCTTGCAGGACACGCACCAGTCGGCGTAGTAGTCCAGCAAGACCCACTGGCCCCTGGCCTTGGCGGCGTCCAGTTCGCGTTGCAGGGCGGCGGGCTCGCTGACCGTGGTGAATGCGTCCCGGGTCTCGGCGGTCGCAGTGGCGCGGGCACCGCTGTAGACCTCCAGCGGCTTGAACAGATCATCGCTGCCGCCCGCTGCCCCGATCACCAACAGGCTGCCCCACAGGCCGAACAGCAGCGATACGCTGCCCCACAGATAGGCAGCGCGGCCGAACCCTTCGGTCTGGCGCCAGGCGCAGTAGGCGGCGATCACCAGCAGCGCGCCCCACAGGCCGATCCACAGCGAGCCATCGATGACCGGGCGGATCATCAGCAACGCGGTACCCAGGAACAGAAAGCCGAACACACCTTTGAGCAGGTTCATCCAGGCGCCGGGCTTGGGCAGGAAGCGATTGCCCACGGTCACCAGCAGCAACAGCGGCAAGCCCATGCCGATGCCCATGGTGAACAGGATCAGGCCGCCGTGCAGCGCATTGCCGCTCTGGGCGATGTACAGCAGCGCGCCGGCCAAGGGGGCAGTCATGCAGGGGCCGACCAACAGGCCGGACAACGCCCCGAGAATGCCAGCGCCCACCAGGCTGCCACCGCGGCGCTGGCGGCCGGCGTTTTCCAAGCGATCACGCAGGGCGGCGGGCAGTTGCAATTCGAAAAAGCCGAACATCGGCAGCGCCAACACCACGAACACTGCCGCGAAAGTCCCCAGCAACCAAGGTTGCTGCAGCACTGCCTGGAGATTGGCGCCCAGCAGCGCCGCGAGCACACCCATGGCGGCATAGACCAAGGCCATGCTGATCACGTAGCTGCCAGCCAATGCCAGGCCGCGCCGGGGGCCGGCGCCGCTGCCCACCACCAATCCCGCCAGGATCGGCAGCATTGGCAGCGAGCAGGGGGTAAACGCCAGCAACAGTCCCAAACCGAAGAACACCAGCAGGCTCCAGCCCAGCGCACGCTGTTGCAAGCCGCTGGCCAGGGCCTGGTCCTGCGCTTCGCCAGTGGCTGCCACCGGTGTGTTGCCGCCCAGGTCGACGACTTGGGTCTGGGGCGGATAGCACAGGCCCGCATCGGCGCAGCCCTGGAAGCCGACCTTGATCTTGCCGGTCGCCCCGGCGGGAATCTTCAGCTCCAGGGCCTGGCGATACACTTGCTGGTCGCCGAAGAATTCGTCGCTGTGTGCTTCGCCCTCGGGCAGCTTGGGTTTTTGCGCGTCGGCCAGGCCATCGAACTTGAGCCGCTGCTGATACAGGTAATACCCGTCGGCGATCTGCCAGAACAATTGGGTTTCACCGGAGTCCAGGCGTTCGGAAGTGAAGACGAATGCCTTCTCCACCGGCAGGAAATCGGGTTTGGTTTCGAAGGGATTGGCGGCCTGGGCCAGGCCCGAGATCAGGAACAGCCACAGCAAAAACAATCGACGCATGGACAAAGCCTTAACGAAGCAAGTGAAGGGCACAGTGGCGACCGGCGATTAACCGTCGATTAACCCGGCGATACCGGCAGGCGCCAATGATCGCCCATATTTGCCCGACTCGTCGCATAATGTCGGCTTAATCGGCCACCCGCCTAATCTACCTTTTTCCGTGGGGCTCACCATGCACGTACTGGTCTGCGAAGACGATGAGTTGATTGCCAGCGGCATCGTTGCCGGGCTCACGGCTCAAGGCCTGACCGTCGAGCACGTCGCCACCGCATCGGCGGCGCGGGCGATGGTCGGCGTGGCGACATTCGACGTCATGGTGTTGGACCTGGGCCTGCCGGATGAAGATGGCCTCAAGTTGCTCAAGCAGCTACGCCAGCAAGGCCTGGAAATGCCTGTGCTGATCCTTACCGCGCGGGATTCGGTGACCGACCGGGTCGATGGCTTGCAGGCCGGGGCCGATGACTACTTGCTCAAGCCCTTCGACCTGCGCGAACTGGCGGCGCGCTTGCACACGTTGCTGCGGCGCGTGGCCGGGCGCAGTGTCAACCTGATCGAGCATGGTCGCCTGACTTATGACCCGAGCAGCCGGGAAACCACCTTGGACGGCCAACCGGTGGACCTGTCCCGCCGCGAGCAGGCGCTGTTGCAGGCGCTGCTGCACAGTCGTGGCCGGGTGCTCTCCACCGAGCAACTCAAGGACAGCGTCTATGGCTTCAACGACGAGTTGGAAAGCAACGCCTTGAACGTCCATATCCACCATTTGCGGCGCAAGTTGGGCAACGGGATTGTCGAGACGGTGCGCGGCCTGGGCTATCGCCTGGGGCCGGCCGATGGCGGGGAATCGGCCAAGTGATCAGCCTGCGACTGCGCCTGAGCCTGACCCTCGGCGCGGCCTTTGCCCTGATCTGGGCCTTGGCCGCTGCCTGGATGCTCAGCGACCTGCGCAACCAGATGATGTTTTCCCTCGACCAGCGCCTGGTGGCTTCGGCGCGGATGGTCGCCGGCTTGCTGGAGCAGTTGCCGCCGGTACCCAGCAAGGGGGAGGGCACGCATTTCAGCGCGGAACAATTGAGCGTCCCAGGTGGCATGGCCTGCCAGGTCAGCTCGCTGCGCGGGGAGATTCTGGCGCGTAGCCATGACACCCCGGGGCAGCCACTGGAAGCCGAGAAAATGGGTTTCCACGACCAGATGATCGACGGCGCGCCATGGCGCAGTTTTACCCTGGCCCGAGGCGACTTGCGCATTACCACCGCGGACCGCCAGATCGAACGCGAGGCGTTGAACCTGTCGGTGCTGCTGGCGGCCTCGGTGCCGGTCGGCGTGGCCTTGCTCGGTTGCCTGTGCCTGCTGTGGCTGGGCATCGGCCAGGGCTTGGCGCCGCTCAACCGCATGCGCGATGCACTGACGCGGCGCAACGCGGATTCCCTCGAGCCGTTGCAGATTCACCCATTGCCCAGCGAATTGCGGCCTTTGCTGGAGACCCAGAACCAGTTGCTCCAGCGCATCGGCAAGACCATCGAGCGCGAGCGACGGCTGACCGGCGATGCCGCCCATGAACTGCGCAGCCCGTTGACCGCCATCAAGACACACCTGCAGGTGGCGCGCATGACCGAGGGCGCCGCCCGTGACCAGTCCCTGGCCCGGGCGGAAGAGGGCGCCGACCGATTGCATCGCACGCTGGAGCAACTGTTGCTGCTGGCCCGGGTGGAGGGCAGCCTGTCGTTCGATGACGGGGTGCAATGCAACGCCGAGCAGGTTGCGCGGCTGGCCATCCAGGACGCGACCGGCGGCGCACCCCAGCGGATCAAATTGCAGCTGTCGCCTCAACTGACCGATGCGCCGGTGCAGATGCCGGCCGTGCTGTCCATCGCCGCGCTGCGCAACCTGCTGGAGAACGCCGTGCGCCATACCCCGGACGACACCGAGATCGAGTTGAACGTGGAAATGATCGGCCAGCGTGTGCGGTTCCAGGTGCGCGACCACGGTCCTGGCATCGCAGCCGACGATATCCAGCACCTGACCCAGCGCTTCTGGCGCAATGGCCAGAGCAACGGCTGCGGACTCGGGCTGGCGATTGTCCAGGCCATCGTCCAGCGTTGCGGCTGCGGCCTGCAGTTCGACAGCCGCCCGGACGGGTTGCGTGTCGAGCTGACCGTGCCGGTGCAACTATCGCCCGGTCCGTAGATAACCTGTGGCGAGGGAGCTTGCTCCCGCTGGACCGCGCAGCGGGCTCAAACCTGTGGGCTTGATTCATCTGACGGTCCGCGTGTCCTGGCTTGAGGGGCTGCTGCGCAGCCCAGCGGGAGCAAGCTCCCTCGCCACGGTCTTTATCCGGCAGTAAATCCTTGCCTCGCTGATGCGTTTCCACAACAGGAAACCTGCATGTGCGCTTCGGAATGCGCACCTGCCCGGTGCGCCTTTTGGTCATTCATCCCGGGGTCGAGAACATGCCAGTCACCAGTCCTATCCAAGCACCGCCAGCACGGGTCAGCCCTGCGCCGGTCGAGACGCTTTATCAATTCAACGAATCACCCTTGCTGGCCCGCCAGAGTCGCCAGGAATCCAATGCCCGCAGCTATCCACGACGAATCCCCTTGGCCCTCAAGCGCGCCAAGGGTCTGTACGTAGAAGATGTCGAGGGCCGCACGTTCATCGATTGCCTGGCCGGCGCCGGCACGCTGGCGCTCGGGCACAACCACCCGGTGGTGATCGAGGCGATCCAGCAAGTGCTCGCCGATGAGCTGCCCCTGCACACCCTGGATCTGACCACGCCGGTCAAGGACCGCTTTGTCCAGGACCTGTTCGGCCTGTTGCCGGCGGCCCTCGCCGCTGAAGCGAAAATCCAGTTCTGCGGCCCTACCGGCACGGACGCGGTGGAAGCCGCGCTCAAGTTGGTCCGCACCGCAACGGGGCGTAGCACGGTGTTGTCGTTCCAGGGCGGTTATCACGGGATGAGCCAGGGCGCGCTGAGCCTGATGGGCAGCCTGGGGCCGAAGAAGCCTTTGGGGGCGTTGCTCAGCAACGGCGTGCAGTTCATGCCGTATCCCTATGATTACCGCTGCCCGTTCGGACTGGGCGGCGCGGAGGGGATCAAGGCCAATCTGCATTACCTGGAAAACCTGCTGAACGATCCGGAGGCCGGCGTGCAATTGCCAGCAGCGGTCATCGTCGAAGTGGTGCAGGGCGAGGGCGGTGTCATACCGGCCGATCTGGATTGGCTGCGCGGCCTGCGGCGGATCACCGAGCAGGCCGGGGTGGCGCTGATCGTCGATGAAATCCAGAGTGGCTTTGGCCGGACCGGCAAGATGTTCGCGTTCGAGCACGCCGGCATCATTCCGGACGTGGTCGTACTGTCCAAGGCCATCGGTGGCAGCCTGCCGTTGGCGGTTGTGGTTTATCGCGATTGGCTCGATACCTGGCTGCCGGGAGCCCATGCCGGGACTTTCCGCGGCAACCAGATGGCCATGGCCGCCGGTTCTGCGGTGATGCGCTACCTGGTGGAGCACAACGTGTCGGCCCACGCCGCCGCCATGGGCGAGCGCTTGAGCGAGCACTTGCACATCCTGCAGCGGGATTTCGCGGAGTTGGGTGACATTCGCGGTCGCGGCCTGATGCTCGGCGTCGAGCTGGTGGACCCGACCGGCAAGCCGGACGCCTTGGGGCATCCGCCGGTGCATGCACGCCTGGCGCCGCGGTTGCAGCGTGAATGCCTCAAGCGCGGATTGATCCTCGAGCTGGGTGGCCGCCAGGGCGGCGTGGTGCGTTTCCTGCCGCCGTTGATCATTACCGCGGCGGAAATCGACCGGGTCGCCGAGATTTTCCGGCGCGCCCTGGAAGCGGCCGTCGCCGACGCCTAATTTTCATCCGGCTCGGTACGTCCCTTTTCATACCTTGGCCGCGCCCGTGGCGCGGCGAACCTTGAGCAACGACGGAGAAACACCATGACTTCAGTATTCGACCGCGAGGACATCCTCTTCCAGGTCGTGGTCAACCACGAAGAACAGTATTCGATCTGGCCGGACTACAAGGCCGTTCCCGAGGGCTGGCGCACCGTCGGCAAGAGCGGCTTCAAGAAGGAATGCCTGGCCTACATCGAAGAGGTCTGGACCGACATGCGGCCGTTGAGCTTGCGCAAGAAGATGGAAGAGCAGGCGGCAGCGGCTCACTAACTGTTGAAGCTGTGGCAGCACGGAAATTTTCCAGTAGGGCTGTAGGGAAATACAAATCTTGCAGTCACGTCGGGCCCCATGTGGGAGCGAGCTTGCTCGCGATAGCGGCGGATCAGCAACATTGATGCTGACTGACACTCCGCAATCGCGAGCAAGCTCGCACACACAGGGGGTGGCGTTTACCACCTATTGTTCCGCCATGAAATCAATCAACGCCCGCGCCGCCGCCGGCAATTGTCGATGGGGCGGGTAGATGATGGAAAACGTTCGACTGCGGCCGCCAAAGTCCTCCAGCAACTCCACCAGTTCCCCTCGCTCGATTCGCTCCCGGACAATGAAATCATAGGTCTGGCAGATCCCCATCCCGGCCTGGGCCAGGGATACGATGCCCAGCACGTCATCGGACACTTGCACATTGCCCGCCGGCAACCATTCACGATCTTCCTGGTTTTCGCGAAACAGCCACGGCGCGATGCGTCCGCTGCTGGGCATCACAAAGGGCAGGCAGGCGTGGGCGGCCAGTTCATCGATGCGCAGGGGCGTCCCGGCGCGCGCCAGGTAGCGCGGCGCGGCCACCAGGCAGAGGCGGGCGTCTTCCAATTTGCGGCCGACCAATCCACTGTCCGGCAGCGGCCCGAGGCGGATCGCCAGGTCATACCCTTCGGCCACCAGGTCCACATTGCGGTTGGTGATGCTCAGCTCGACCCGCACCTGCGGGCAAGCCTGGGCGAAACGCGACAGCAGCGCCGGCAGGCGGTAATGGCCATAAGTGGTTGGCACGCTCAGGCGCACGCGGCCTGTCAACACGCCGTCCTGGCCCTGGATTCGTCGCTCGGCATCATCAATCAGGGCAAAGGCCGAGCGCGACTGTTCCAGGTACAACGTCCCCGCATCGGTCAGGTTCAGCCGTCGGGTGGTGCGGCGCAACAGCTGCACCCCGAGCCGGGCTTCGAGGCGCGAGATGGCGCGGCTCAGCACCGAAGGCGTGGTGCCGAGGGCGATAGCGCCAGCGCTGAGGGTGCCTTTTTCCACGACGGTGACGAAGGCTTCCACATCGGCCAGATGATCGAATCGACGGGCCATTATTGCCTCCAGAGGCCAAGTGATATTCCTGGAAGCCAGTTTATCGCCGGCAGGCGCATCAATACAGTGAGCACAACTTTTATCGAAGCGGAGTCATCATGAAAAAGCTCACTGCCTTGGCAACGTCTGTCGTTCTGGCCGGTATCAGTGCCGCGGCCCATGCCGACAACGTGCTCGTGGTTCTGTCGGATGCCGATCATCTGGATCTGAAAAATGGCCAGGTCTTTTCCACAGGGTTCTACCTCAACGAGCTGCTACAACCGGTGAAGCTGTTGCTGGATGCCGGTCACCACGTGACCTTCGCCACGCCCGAGGGCAAGGCGCCGACCCTGGACCGCTCCTCGGTGGACAAGATGTATTTCAATAACGACGCGGCGGAGCTTGAGCGCTACCAGGCGTTGCTGGCCCGACTGAAAATCACCTCGCCCGAAGACTCACCGGTGATCAGCCTGACCCGTGCCGAACAAATGGGCCTGGATCGGTTCGATGCGCTGTACGTTCCTGGTGGGCACGCGCCGATGCAGGACCTGCTCACCAGCGCGCCGCTGGGCCGGGTCTTGACGCACTTCCATGAGAAAGGCAAAACCACCGCACTGGTCTGCCACGGGCCGATCGCCCTGTTGTCGACGCTACCCGATGCCAACGGCTTCGTCGGCCAGCTGGCCACCAAGGGCCAGGCCTCGGCCCAGTCCGGCTGGATCTACGCGGGCTACAAGATGACGGTAATCAGCAATCAGGAAGAGGAGTTGGCCAAGGGGCTGCTGGGTGGTGGGGCCATGAAATTCTATCCGCAGACTGCATTGGAGCAGGCGGGCGGCCAATACAGCAGCAATACCTCGCCGTGGACGTCCCATGTGGTCATGGACCGGGAGTTGATCACCGGCCAGAACCCGGCGTCGGCGCTGGAGGTGGGGCAGGCGCTGGTGAAGCGACTAGAGCCTTAAGCTACAAGCTACAAGCTACAAGCTACAAGCTACAAGCTAACAGCGGCCACTCTGGCTTGCAGCTTGCAGCTTGCAGCTTGCAGCTCATAGCTGCCTTATTTGAACCGCCGCTCCACCCCTTTCTCCACCAGGATCTTCGCCGAAATCTCTTCCACGGAAAAATGCGTGGAGTTGATGTGGGGAATGTTCTCCCGCCGGAACAGGTTTTCCACTTCGCGCACTTCGAACTCGCACTGGGCGTAGCTTGAGTAGCGGCTGTTGGGCTTGCGCTCGTTGCGGATCGCGGTGAGGCGGTCCGGGTCGATGGTCAGGCCGAACAGCTTATGCTGGTGGGCGCGCAGGGCGCTGGGCAGTTGCAGGCGCTCCATGTCGTCTTCGGTCAGCGGGTAGTTGGCCGCGCGGATGCCGAATTGCATCGCCATATACAGGCACGTCGGCGTCTTACCACACCGCGACACACCCACTAGGATCAGGTCGGCCTTGTCGTAATAATGCGTGCGGGCGCCGTCGTCGTTGTCCAGCGCGAAGTTGACCGCCTCGATCCGCTCCATGTAGTTGGAGTTGTGGCCAATGGAGTGGGACTTGCCGACCGAGTAGGAAGAATGCTCGCTCAGCTCCTGCTCCAGGGGCGCCAGGAACGTGGAAAAAATGTCGATCATGAAACCATTCGACGTTGCAAGAATCTCACGGATGTCTTGATTGACGATGGTGTCGAAGATGATCGGCCGGAAACCGTCGGTTTCGGCGGCTTTATTGATTTGCTGTACCATGGCCCGCGCCTTGTCGACGCTGTCGATGTACGGGCGTATGAATTTGGCGAAGGTAATGTTTTCGAACTGTGCCAACAGGCTTTGGCCTAGCGTTTCGGCCGTGATGCCGGTGCCGTCGGAGATAAAGAAAGCAGATCGTTTCATTTGCGCCTTGGGCCTTAAGCTAGTGAGCTAGTCACGATTCTTGGATATGATAGGCGCGATTTGCCGGCCGCCCGTGGCCCGCATTCTCACTTATTTTCCAGGTCCAGGCCATATCGCCGGCTAGCGCTCCCCTGGAGCCGTCGGTGCCTTGAGCTTTTCCAACACAGTTAGTGGAGAGATCACCTTGGTAGAGTACGTAGTTTCCCTCGATAAGCTCGGCGTCCATGATGTAGAGCATGTGGGGGGCAAGAACGCATCCCTGGGCGAGATGATCAGTAACCTCGCCGGCGCCGGCGTCTCGGTGCCAGGTGGCTTCGCCACGACCGCCCAGGCTTATCGTGATTTCCTGGAACTGAGCGGCCTGAACCAGCAGATCCACGATGCGCTCGATGCCCTGGACGTCGATGACGTCAATGCCCTCGCCAAGACCGGCGCCCAGATCCGCCAGTGGATCATGGAAGCCGAGTTCCCCGAGAAACTGAACGCCGAGATCCGCACCGCTTTCGCCAAGCTCTCCGAAGGCAACCCCGACATCGCCGTCGCCGTGCGCTCCTCGGCCACCGCCGAAGACTTGCCGGACGCCTCGTTCGCTGGCCAGCAGGAGACCTTCCTGAACATCCGTGGCGTGGAAAACGTCATCCGGGCCGCCAAGGAAGTCTTCGCCTCCCTTTTCAACGACCGTGCCATTTCCTACCGCGTGCACCAGGGCTTCGACCACAAGCTGGTCGCCCTGTCCGCCGGCGTGCAGCGCATGGTCCGCTCCGAAACCGGCACCGCCGGCGTGATGTTCACCCTCGACACCGAGTCGGGCTTCCGTGACGTCGTGTTCATCACCGGTGCCTACGGCCTGGGCGAAACCGTCGTGCAGGGCGCGGTGAACCCGGATGAATTCTATGTCCACAAGGGCACGCTGGAAGCCGGTCGCCCGGCCATCCTGCGCCGCAACCTGGGCAGCAAGGCCATCAAGATGGTCTACGGCGACGAAGCCAAGGCCGGTCGTTCGGTCAAGACCGTCGACGTCGACAAGGCCGACCGCGCGCGCTTCTGCCTGACCGACGCCGAAGTCAGCGAACTGGCCAAGCAGGCGATGATCATCGAGAAGCACTACAAGTGCCCGATGGACATCGAATGGGCCAAGGACGGTGACGACGGCAAGCTGTACATCGTGCAGGCCCGCCCGGAAACCGTGAAGAGCCGCACCCAGGCCAACGTCATGGAGCGCTACCTGCTCAAGGAAACCGGCACCGTGCTGGTGGAAGGCCGCGCCATCGGCCAGCGCATCGGCGCCGGCAAGGTGCGGATCATCAAGGACGTCTCGGAGATGGACAAGGTCCAGGCCGGCGACGTACTGGTCTCCGACATGACCGACCCGGACTGGGAACCGGTGATGAAGCGCGCCAGCGCCATCGTCACCAACCGTGGCGGCCGTACCTGCCACGCGGCGATCATCGCCCGTGAGCTGGGCATCCCGGCCGTGGTCGGTTGCGGCAATGCCACCGAGTTGCTCAAGGATGGCCAGGGCGTGACCGTTTCCTGCGCCGAAGGCGACACTGGCTACATCTTCGAAGGCGAGCTGGGCTTCGACATCAAGAAGAACTCCGTGGACGCCATGCCGGAGCTGCCGTTCAAGATCATGATGAACGTAGGCAACCCGGACCGCGCCTTTGACTTTGCGCAGTTGCCGAACGCCGGCGTGGGCCTGGCCCGCCTGGAATTCATCATCAACCGCATGATCGGCGTGCACCCCAAGGCACTGCTGAACTACGACGGCCTGCCGCAGGAAATCAAGGACAGCGTCGACAAGCGCATCGCCGGCTACGACGATCCGGTCGGTTTCTATGTCGAGAAACTGGTGGAAGGCATCAGCACCCTGGCGGCGGCGTTCTGGCCGAAGAAGGTCATCGTGCGCCTGTCGGACTTCAAGTCCAACGAATACGCCAACCTGATCGGCGGCAAGCTCTATGAGCCGGAAGAAGAGAACCCGATGCTGGGCTTCCGTGGTGCTTCGCGCTACATCAGCGAGTCGTTCCGCGATTGCTTCGAACTCGAATGCCGCGCCCTCAAGCGTGTGCGCAACGAGATGGGCCTGAGCAACGTCGAGATCATGGTGCCGTTCGTGCGGACCCTCGGTGAAGCGAGCCAGGTCGTCGACCTGCTGGCGGAAAACGGCTTGGCCCGTGGCGAAAACGGCTTGCGCGTGATCATGATGTGCGAGCTGCCGTCCAACGCTATCCTGGCCGACGAGTTCCTCGAATTCTTCGACGGTTTCTCCATCGGTTCCAACGACCTGACCCAGCTGACCCTGGGCCTGGACCGGGATTCCGGGATCATCGCCCACCTGTTCGACGAGCGTAACCCGGCGGTCAAGAAGCTGCTGGCCAACGCCATTGCTGCCTGCAACAAGGCCGGCAAGTACATCGGCATCTGCGGCCAGGGCCCTTCGGACCACCCGGACCTGGCCAAGTGGCTGATGGAGCAGGGTATCGAAAGCGTTTCGTTGAACCCGGACTCCGTGCTGGAAACCTGGTTCTTCCTGGCTGAGGGTCAGGCTGCGGTCTGATCGAGTGAAGGGAGCTCACCGGTAATGTAAGCCGGGTAACCTTGTGGGAGCGAGCTTGCTCGCGATTGCGGAGTGTCAGCCAGCATTGATGTTGCTGACCCACCGCCATCGCGAGCAAGCTCGCTCCCACAGGGTCCATGGCTGTCAGTTCATTGGCCCCTTTTGATTTGAAGTAGGGCGGGCTCCATCTGGAAGCCGCCCTTTTTTGTGCAAGAAGATTATGCAAAGCAGCAGCAATCTATTTCCCGTCGCCCTGATCAGTGCCGAGCGGCGCGGTGATCTGAGCGAAGATGTCTATCGCCTCAAGCCCGGCAACAGCCCGGACTACAGTGTCGAGCTGGCCGTCACCCGGCTGGGCATGGCCGATGCCGGCGAAAGCCGTGGTGTCCCGGTGATCCTGTTGCACGGCAGTTTTTCCAACCGACGCTTCTGGTACTCGCCCAAGGGCCTTGGCCTGGGGGCGTACCTGACACGCCTAGGCTTCGATGTCTGGATTCCCGAAATGCGCGGCCATGGCTTGTCCCAGCGCAACCAGGGCTATCGCAACAATCGCGTGGCCGACTACGCCCGGTATGACCTGCCGGCCATCGGCGCCTTTGTGCGCGAGCAAAGTGGACAAGTGCCGCACTGGATTGGCCATTCCCTGGGCGGTATCACCTTGGCGGCAGCCCTGGGTGGCCATTACCTGGGCGAGCCCGCCGTGGCGTCGGCGGCATTTTTCGGCACCCAGGTCAGCCGCACCTATTGGCCGTTGAAAATCCCGCCGGTGGAATGGAGCGGGCGTTTCATTCTCAAGCGTTTCGCACAATTGTCCGGTTCCAAGCTCAAGCGCGGCCCGGAAGATGAACCCATCGGACTGGCCCTGGAGAGCATGCGCTGGTATGGCCTGTTCGGGCGTTTCGGCGACGCCGAGAAAAATTGGTGGGCAGGGCTGGCCGATGTGCAGGTGCCGGTAATGGCGGTGAGTGCGGCCGGCGATCACCAGGATCCCACCTGGGCTTGTCGAAAATTGTTCGAGCAGATCGGTTCCGAGCACAAGCAGTTTGTCTGCCTGGGGCGGGAACAGGGCTTCACCGGTGATTTTGGCCATGTCGAGATGCTCGTCAGCAAGGCCGCGCAAGCGGAGGTCTGGCCGCTGGTAGGGCGCTGGTTGCAAGACCAGCAGGCGTCATTGCTGGCGGACCAGCCCAGGCTGGCCGAAGCGGTCTGATACCGAGGCTCTGGCCAGGGGCATTTCGCTCTGGCCGGCTTGCGGCTAAGATATGACGCGCTACGTTGTTCCGGTCACAAACGGTTGTTCATTCAGCCAGACGTTCAAGCCCAGCAGGAGTTGTTCGATGAACCATTACCTCACGCCCGACCTGTGCGATGCCTACCCGGACCTGGTGCAAGTCCTGGAGCCGATGTTCAGCAATTTCGGTGGCCGCGATTCCTTTGGCGGTGAAATCGTCACCATCAAATGCTTCGAAGACAACTCGCGGGTCAAGGAACAGGTTGAACTCGACGGCAAGGGCAAGGTGTTGGTAGTCGACGGCGGTGGATCCCTGCGCCGGGCGTTGCTGGGCGACATGCTGGCCGAAAAGGCTGCGAAAAATGGCTGGGAAGGGCTGGTGATCTACGGTTGCATCCGCGACGTCGATGTCATTGCCCAGACCGACCTTGGCGTCCAGGCCCTGGCCAGCCACCCGATGAAGACTGATCGGCGTGGCGTCGGCGAGCTCAACGTGGCAGTGACCTTCGCTGGCGTGACCTTCCGTCCGGGCGAATACGTCTACGCGGACAACAACGGCGTGATCGTCTCGCCGAGCCCGCTGAAAATGCCTGAATAAGCGTCTTGACCATAAGGGATGAGGATGTTCGAGGAAGAAAACGCGCAATGGGGGCTGGTGCATGCCCTGGTGCTGGATGGAAAAGGCGGCGCGCGTTCGATAGCCCGGACCGAACTTGACGATCTGCAACTGCAGGCCCACGAAAGCCTGTGGCTGCATTGGGATCGCAGTCATCCGCAGACCCATACGTGGTTGCGCAAATCCAGTGGCTTGAGTGAGTTCAACTGCGACCTGCTGCTGGAGGAGAACACTCGTCCCCGCCTGCTGCCGCTGCCCAACGCCGAGCTGCTGCTGTTTCTGCGCGGAATCAACCTGAACCCGGGCGCCGAGCCGGAAGACATGGTCTCGGTGCGCATCTTCGCCGCCGCCCAGCGGGTGATTTCCCTGCGGCTGCGGCCGTTGCGCGCCACCGATGAGCTGCTGGCCGAGCTGGCCGAGGGCAAGGGGCCCAGGACGGCGTCGGAACTCATCCTTTATATGGCGCAATACCTGACTAACAAAGTGCAGGACCTGGTGACGTGCCTGTCTGAAATCGTCGATGGCGAGGAAGAAAAACTCGACACCGACGAACGGTATACCCCCGAGCATGACGCCATCCTGCACATCCGCCGAAGGGCCGCCGGGCTGAAGCGATTCCTGGCGCCGCAACGGGATATTTTCGGGCAGATGTCGCGAATCAAGTTGCCCTGGTTTGTCGAGGACGACGGCGACTACTGGAATGAATTGAACAACAGCCTGACCCGTTACCTCGAAGAGCTGGAATTGACCCGGGAGCGCGTGGGGCTTGTGCTGGAGGCCGAGGACCGGCGTCTTTCGGTGCGCATGAACCGCACCATGTACCGCTTCGGCATCATCACCGGGATTTTCCTGCCGATGAGTTTTCTCACCGGCCTGCTGGGCATCAATGTCGGCGGCATTCCGTTTTCCGAAAGCCCCTACGGCTTCATCGTCGCCTGCCTGCTGATGGCCTGCGTGGCCCTGGGACAATGGTGGCTGTTCCGCCGTTTGCGTTGGGTGTGATGGGATTTCATGTGACCCGGCGAAATTTGATCGCGTCTTCCACAGACATCACGAGAGGTGCGTATGCACGATCCGTTTGAACAGTCTCTGCGCGACATGCTCAAGGCTTCGCCGTCCAGCCGTGACGATGACGCCTGCCTGGGCCGTGTACTCAAAACCGCCAACCGCCAGGTCGGCGCTGGCGATCTGTTCAGCCTGCTGGGCCGCTGGCTGCCCGCGCTGATGATCGCCCTGAACAACGGGTCGGCCCACGTCTCGCCGGTTTCCCGTCGCAAACCTGTTACTCGCACCGCTGATAAGGCTGACTGAATATGGAACTCGATCTCTGGACCCAGAGCCTCGTCACGGCAATGACCGCGTTGTGGACCAAGGTGGCTAATTTCATTCCCAATCTGTTCGGCGCCCTGGTGGTGCTGTTGTTGGGCTTCGTCGTGGCCAAGCTGCTGGACACGCTGCTGTCCAAGCTGCTCGCCAAATTGGGCCTCGATCGCCTGATGGGCGGCACCGGCCTGACCAAACTGTTGTCCCGTGGCGGCATCCAGGTGCCAATCTCGACGCTGGTGGGCAAGATCGTCTATTGGTTTGTCCTGCTTATATTCCTGGTTTCCGCCGCTGAGTCCCTTGGACTGGAGCGCGTTTCGGCGACCCTCGACATGCTGGCGCTGTATTTGCCGAAGGTCTTCGGTGCCGCGCTGGTGCTGCTGGTCGGTGTCTTGCTGGCGCAACTGGCCAATGGGCTGGTACGCGGCGCGGCCGAGGGGGTTGGGCTGGATTACGCCGCCGGCGTCGGGCGAATCGCCCAGGGCCTGGTGATCATCATCAGTATTTCGGTTGCGATCAGTCAGTTGGAGGTCAAGACAGACCTGCTCAACCATGTGATCGTGATTGTCTTGATTACCGTTGGTCTGGCGGTCGCGCTGGCAATGGGGTTGGGAAGCCGGGAAATTGCCGGTCAGATTCTTGCGGGAATCTATGTGCGTGAATTGTATGAGGTTGGGCAACAAGTGCGTGTTGGCGAGGTCGAAGGCCAGATCGAAGAGATCGGCACGGTGAAAACCACATTGCTGACCGAGGAGGGCGAGTTGGTGTCGCTTTCCAATCGGATCCTGCTGGAACAGCATGTGAGTAGCCGCTAACCCGGCAAATCCTGCTAATGTATGCCGCCGCAAAATGCCTGTCATCGCAGATTGCGGCGCACATTGACCTAGACTGTCGGCCCGACTTGTTTTGAACAAACCCCAATCGCTATCCACGCGCTACGACCCCCGTGATCTCTCCGATGAGGAGTTGGTTGCGCGCGCGCATACGGAACTGTTCCACGTAACACGCGCTTACGAAGAACTGATGCGGCGTTACCAGAGAACATTATTTAACGTTTGTGCACGGTATCTTGGGAACGATCGCGATGCTGATGATGTCTGTCAGGAGGTGATGTTGAAGGTGCTGTACGGCTTGAAGAACTTCGAGGGGAAATCGAAGTTCAAGACGTGGCTATATAGCATCACCTACAACGAATGCATCACGCAGTATCGCAAGGAGCGGCGAAAGCGTCGGTTGATGGACGCGTTGAGCCTTGACCCTCTCGAGGAAGCGTCTGAAGAAAAGGCGCCCAAGCCCGAGGAAAAGGGTGGACTCGATCGCTGGCTAGTTTATGTGAACCCGATCGACAGGGAAATTCTGGTGCTACGATTTGTCGCAGAACTGGAATTCCAGGAGATCGCAGACATAATGCATATGGGTTTGAGCGCGACAAAAATGCGTTACAAGCGCGCTCTTGACAAGCTGCGTGAGAAATTTGCAGGCATTGCCGAAACTTAGTTCGGCGCAAATATCTCTTACGTGTAGGCAAGTTCTGATAGACTTGCCGCCGAGTTGTCCCCCGGTTTGCGGGACTGCTTCACAATCACCAGATGGGGATTTAACGGATGAAACTGAAAAACACCTTGGGCTTTGCCATTGGTTCTTTGATTGCTGCCACTTCGTTCGGCGCTCTGGCACAAGGCCAAGGCGCAGTTGAAATCGAAGGCTTCGCCAAGAAAGAAATGTTCGACAGCGCTCGTGATTTCAAGAACAACGGCAACCTGTTCGGCGGTTCGGTTGGTTACTTCCTGACCGACGACGTTGAACTGCGTCTGGCCTACGACGAAGTGCACAACGCACGTACCGAAGACGGCACTAACGTCAAGGGCGCGAACACCGCTCTGGACGCTCTGTACCACTTCAACAACCCAGGCGACATGCTGCGTCCTTACGTCTCTGCCGGTTTCTCTGACCAGAGCATCGACCAGAATGGCAGCAACGGTCGTAACCGTTCTACCTTCGCCAACGTTGGTGGCGGCGCCAAGCTGTATTTCACCGACAACTTCTACGCCCGTGCCGGCGTTGAAGCTCAGTACAACATCGACCAGGGCGACACCGAGTGGGCTCCTAGCGTCGGTATCGGTGTGAACTTCGGTGGCGGCTCCAAGCCTGCTGCTGCTCCAGTTCCAGCTCCGGCTGAAGTTTGCTCCGACAGCGACAACGATGGCGTGTGCGACAACGTCGACAAGTGCCCTGACACCCCAGCCAACGTAACCGTTGACGCTGATGGCTGCCCAGCTGTTGCTGAAGTCGTACGTGTTGAGCTGGACGTCAAGTTCGACTTCGACAAGTCTGTTGTTAAAGAAAACAGCTACGGCGACATCAAGAACCTGGCTGATTTCATGAAGCAGTACCCATCCACCAGCACCACTGTTGAAGGTCACACTGACTCCGTCGGTCCTGACGCTTACAACCAGAAACTGTCTGAGCGTCGTGCAAACGCCGTCAAGCAAGTTCTGACCAACCAGTACGGTGTTGAATCGTCCCGCGTTCAGTCTGTTGGCTACGGCGAATCCCGCCCAGTAGCTGACAACGCCACTGAAGCTGGTCGTGCAGTTAACCGTCGCGTAGAAGCGCAGGTTGAAGCCCAAGCTAAGTAATTAGCCCGAAGCTTTGGAAAAACCCGGCCTAGGCCGGGTTTTTCTTTGCCTGGGATTTATACAGGGAACATAAAACCTGTGGGAGCAAGCCTGCTCGCGGAGGCGACCATTCTGCCGACTTATCTCCCCCGGCGTACGCAGATCCAACTGTGGGAGCGAGCTTGCTCGCGATGGCTGTGTGTCAGTCAATGTATGTGTGACTGAACCACCGCTATCGCGAGCAAGCTCGCTCCCACAGGTTTTGGGGTTGTCTTTTAGAGGATTGAAGCCTGCGCGAAGGTAGAAGGCGAGGTGGCCAATTCGGCAGCACCGGCCACCGCGCCAATCACCAGGATCGCCGGGCTCTTGAGTTGAAACGCACCGGCATCGGTTTCCATCGAGGCCAGGTCGCTGCGGCAGTCGCGTTGATGGGGCAGGGAGGCGTTTTCGATCATGGCCACGGGCGTATCCGCCGCGAGGCCACCGGCCAGCAATTGCTCACGGATCTCGCTCAGTTTCGCCACGCCCATGTACACCACCAGCGTTGTCCCGCCCTGTGCAAGGGCTTGCCAGTTCAGGCTGCTGCCATCCTGGGTGTGGGCGGTGACCAGCGTCACGCCCCGCGCAACGCCGCGCAACGTCAGGGGAATGTCACACTGGGTCGCCCCCGCGAGGCCGGCGGTGATGCCATTGACCAGTTCCACTTCAACGCCATGCTCGCGCAGCCACTGCGCTTCTTCACCGCCCCGGCCGAAAATGCACGGGTCGCCGCCCTTGAGGCGTACCACGCATTTGCCTTGGCGGGCATAACGCAGCATCAACCGGTGAATGAACGCCTGGGGGGTCGAGCGGCAACCGCCGCGCTTGCCCACGGCGATGATGCGCGCATCGGGGCAGTGCTCCAGCACCGCGTCGTTGACCAGGTCATCGATCAACACCACGTCGGCTTCGCCCAAGGCGCGCACGGCTTTGAGAGTCAGCAATTCAGGGTCGCCGGGACCCGCACCGACCAGCCAGACTTTTGCGTTCATAGTGTTTTCCTCACGATATCGCGGCGACCGGTTGCGCGGTGGCAACCAGCAGGCGCTTGATTTCCGGTACGCAGGAACCGCACTGCGTGCCGCAGCCCAGTTCTTTTTTCAGGCCCTGCAAATCCAGGCCGCGCTCGATACCCGCGCACACTGCGCGCTGGCTGACGTTCATGCAGTTGCACAGCGTCTTCCCGCCGCCCACGGCCGCGCCGGCGTTGCCTGGTGGCGCACTCAACGGCGCCAGCAGCCAACGCCGCAGTTGCTCGTCGGCACGACCTTCCAGCCACAGGTTCTGCAGCCAATGCCGAGCCAGGGTTTCGCCGGCCAGGCGTATGGCGGTGATACGCCCGTTTTCGATCCGCACCCGTTTTCCGATGGCGCGACGCGGATCGTCGTAGGCCAATACCGGCCCTTCGATCAGCCCCAGTTGTTCGTCGATTGCCTTCAGCAGTTGTGGGTCGGGTGCAACGGCACTGGCGGCGCGAATCAGCAACGCCGGACGTTCGCGACCGGTCAGGCTAAGGCTGACGTAGGCAAACGCCTCACACAGCGGGCGCAACGTCTCCAAATGTTGTTGGACATCGCCTTCGACCAGCGCGAAAAGTTGCCAGGGCAGGTTTACAGCTTCCAGGCGTACGCCGCTGTGCTTGAGCTCTGGCTGTTTGGACAGTGGATCGAACGCCGGCTGGGTCAGGGTGTTCACCCCTCCCTTGAGAAACCGATCGCCCCAGTGCATCGGCAAGAAAGCCTGGCCGGGGCGCACGCTGTCGTCGCTGTCGACGGCCACGATCAGGCTGCCGCGACGGCTCTTGAGGCTGACCAGATCACCGGCTTGCAGGCGATGGCGAGTCAATTCGTCGGGGTGCAGGCTGAGCACCGCTTCGTTCACATGGCCAAACAACTGCGCAGCGGTACCGGTGCGGCTCATGCCGTGCCACTGGTCACGCAAGCGACCGGTATTCAGGGTCAGCGGATAGCGGGCGTCACGCAATTCCTTGGCGGCGCGATAAGGGTCGGCGACAAATCGGGCGCGGCCGCTTTCGGTAGGAAAAATTCCATCCACGTACAAACGGGCGGTGCCGACCGTGGCGCCTTCGCGGAAGGGCCATTGCTGGGGGCCGAGTTGATCGATCAGCGCGTGGCTGATCCCGGACAGGTCCAGGTCGCGACCACGGGTCAGTTGCTTGTATTCATCGAACAACTGGGCCGGAGTGTCAAAGGCGAACAGGCTGGATTGCCCCGGGCGCAGACGTTTCTCCAGGCGTTGTGCGAAATCCACCGTGATCGCCCAGTCCGGCCGCGCTTCTCCCGGTGCGTTGATTGCCCGGCGAACGTGGGAAATGCGCCGTTCGGAGTTGGTCACCGAACCTTCTTTTTCGCCCCAGCTGGCCGCCGGCAGTAGCAGGTCGGCGAACGCGGCGGTCTCGGTGGTGCGGAAGGCCTCTTGCAACACCACGAACGGGCAGGCTTGTAGGGCTTCGCGTACGGCGGCCTGGTCCGGCATCGATTGGGCCGGGTTGGTGCAGGCGATCCACAGGGCCTTGATCTTGCCGCTGCGCACCTGATCGAACAGTTCGATCGCACTCAAACCGGTGGTCGCGGGCAGTTGGTCGACGCCCCAGTAATCGGCCACTTCAGCGCGATGTTCCGGGTTGGCGGCTTCGCGATGGCCCGGCAGCAGGTTCGACAGGCTGCCGGTTTCCCGACCGCCCATGGCGTTGGGTTGGCCCGTCAACGAGAACGGTCCCGCACCCGGCCGACCGATCTGGCCGGTGGCCAGGTGCAGATTGATCAGCGCGCTGTTTTTCGCGCTGCCGGCGGTGGATTGGTTCAGGCCCATGCACCACAGCGACAGGAAACTGGGTGAGGTGCCGATCCATTCGGCGCATTGGTGCAGTTGCTCGACACTGATGCCGCAGAGCTGGGCAACCATGGCGGGCGTGTAGTCGCGCACCAGGTTCTTCAGGTCCGCGAGGCCTTCTGTGTGAGCCTTGATGAAGCTGCGGTCGATCCAGTCTTCCCACAGCAACAAATGCAAAATCCCATGGAACAGCGCGACATCGGTGCCCGGCAGAATCGCCAGGTGCAGGTCCGCCAGGTCGCAGGTGTCGGTGCGCCGGGGGTCGATGACGATGATTTTCATCTCTTGACGGCGGGATTTGGCTTCTTCGAGGCGACGAAACAGGATCGGATGGGCGTAGGCCATGTTACTGCCGACGATCATCACGCAATCGCTCAGTTCCAAGTCTTCGTAGCTGCAGGGTGGGGCATCAGCGCCGAGGCTGCGTTTGTAGCCCACCACGGCAGAAGACATGCACAGCCGAGAGTTGCTGTCGATGTTGTTGGTGCCGACCAAGGCCCGGGCGAGTTTGTTGAAGGCGTAGTAATCCTCGGTCAGCAATTGGCCGGAGATGTAGAACGCCACGCTGTCCGGGCCATGCTCGGCGATGGTCTCGGCGAAAACATGCGCGGCATGGTCCAGCGCGCTGTCCCAGTCGGTGCGTCCACGGGCCAGGTTTTTGCCCAGGCGCAGTTCCGGATACAGGGCGCGGGCGGCGAGGTCGCCGGTCAAGTGCAGGGTCGAGCCCTTGCTGCACAATTTGCCGAAGTTGGCCGGATGGGCGGGATCACCGCTGACGCCGAGGATGCGCTCGCCGTCATGCTCGATCAACACGCCGCAACCGACCCCGCAGTAACAGCAGGTCGAGGCTGTGGTCTGGCGGCTCATGAGCTTGCTTCCCGCAGGGCCAGCATGACCCGGCCGTTCTCGACCCGGGCCGAGTGGTGATGGGCGCAACCCACGTCCGGTGCCTGGGCCAGGCCGGTTTCCAGGTCGATCTGCCAGTTATGCAGCGGGCAGGCCACGCGCTTGCCGTAGATCAGGCCCTGGGACAGCGGACCGCCCTTGTGTGGGCAGCGGTCATCGAGTGCGAAAACTTCATCGTCACTGGTACGAAAAATCGCAATATCGCCTTTCGGCCCCTGGATGATGCGTGAACCCAGGGCGTTGATTTCATCCAACGCGCAGATATCCAGCCAATTCATGCCGGCACCTCCAGGTTCTTCACGGGGATGACCTCGAACTCTTTTTTCAGTTGGGGCTGTTCCAGCCGCTGTTTCCAAGGGTCTTGTTCCAGCGACAGGGAAAACTTCAGCCGTTCGTGGAGCGCCTTGCGCCGCTCCGGGTCTTCCAGCACGGCTTTCTTGATGTGCTCCATGCCGACCCGCTGCATGTAGTGCACGGTGCGTTCGAGGTAGAAGGCTTCCTCGCGGTAGAGCTGCAGGAAGGCGCCGTTATATTCGCGCACTTCCTCGGCGGTCTTGAGCTTGACGAAAAACTCGGCGACCTCGGTCTTGATCCCGCCGTTGCCGCCGATGTACATCTCCCAGCCGGAATCGACGCCGATGATTCCGACGTCCTTGATGCCCGCTTCCGAGCAGTTGCGCGGGCAGCCGGATACCGCCAGCTTCACCTTGTGCGGCGACCACATGTTGAACAGGTCGTGCTCCAGCTCGATCCCCAACTGAGTGGAGTTCTGCGTGCCGAAGCGGCAGAACTCACTGCCCACGCAGGTCTTCACGGTGCGGATGGATTTGCCGTAGGCGTGGCCGGACGGCATGTCGAGGTCTTTCCAGACGCCGGGCAGGTCTTGCTTCTTGATGCCCAGCAAATCGATGCGCTGACCGCCAGTCACCTTGACCATGGGCACGTTGTACTTGTCGGCCACATCGGCAATGCGCCGCAGTTCGGACGGGTTGGTCACGCCGCCCCACATCCGCGGGACCACGGAATAGGTGCCGTCTTTCTGGATGTTGGCGTGGGCGCGTTCGTTGATCAGGCGCGACTGTGGATCGTCGTGGGCTTCGCCGGGCCAGGTGGAAATCAGGTAGTAGTTCAGGGCCGGACGGCAGGTGGCGCAGCCATTCGGGGTGCGCCAGTTCAGGTAGCTCATGGTCCCGGCGATGGTCAGCAGGTGCTGGTCACGGATCGCCTGGCGGATCTGGCCATGGTTGAGGTCGCTGCAACCGCAGATGGCTTTTTCGCTTTTCGGCTTGACGTCCGCCGCGCCGCCTACGGTGTTGATCAGGATCTGCTCCACCAGGCCGGCGCAAGAGCCGCAGGAACTGGCGGCCTTGGTGTGTTTTTTCACGTCGTCGACGCTGAACAGCCCGTGTTCCTGGATCGCCTTGACGATGGTGCCCTTGCACACGCCGTTGCAGCCACAGACTTCGGCGGTGTCGGCCATGCTCATGGCTTTGTCCTGGCCTTGGTGTCCTACGTCGCCAAGTGCATTTTCCCCGAACATGAGGTGATCGCGGATCTCGCTGATGGCGTGATTCTCACGAATCTGCCGGAAATACCAGCCGCCATCCGCCGTATCGCCGTACAGACAGGCACCGACCAGCACATCATCCTTGATCACCAGCTTCTTGTAGACGCCGCCGATGGGGTCGGAAAGGGTGATGGTCTCGGTGCCTTCGCCGCCCATGAAGTCGCCAGCGGAGAACAGGTCGATGCCGGTGACTTTCAACTTGGTCGACGTCACCGAGCCCTTGTAGGTGGCGAAGCCCAGTTGCGCGAGGTGGTTGGCGCAGACCTTGGCTTGCTCGAACAGCGGCGCCACCAGGCCGTAGGCGGTGCCGCGGTGGCTGGCGCATTCGCCGATGGCGTAGATGCGCGGGTCATAGGTCTGCATGGTGTCGTTGACCAGGATCCCGCGGTTGCAGGGGATGCCGGCTTTTTCCGCCAGTTCGGTGTTGGGGCGGATGCCGGCCGCCATCACCACCAGGTCGGCGGGGATGATGTCGCCGTTCTTGAACTGGACCGAGCCGACCCGGCCATTGCCGGCGTCGTGCAGGGCCTGGGTCTGCTCGCTGAGACGAAATTTCAGGCCACGGCTTTCCAGGGCGGTCTGCAGCAATTGGCCGCTGGTCTTGTCCAGTTGCCGTTCCAGCAGCCATTCGCCGATATGCACGACGGTCACGTCCATGCCGCGCAGCTTCAAGCCGTTGGCGGCTTCCAGGCCGAGCAGGCCACCGCCGATGACCACGGCGTGCTTGTGGGTCTTGGCGGTGTTGATCATCGCCTGGGTGTCGGCGATGTCGCGGTAGCCGATCACGCCGTCCAGGGTATTTCCGGGGATCGGCAGGATGAACGGCGTGGAGCCGGTGGCGATCAGCAAGCGGTCGTATTCGGCTTCGCTGCCGTCTTCGGCGATGACGCGGCGCTTGACCCGGTCGATCTCCACGACCTTGCGGTTGAGCAGCAGCTTGATGTTGTTGTCCAGGTACCAGCTCAGGTCGTTGAGCACGATCTCTTCGAAGGTCTGCTCACCGGCCAGCACGGGCGAGAGCAGGATGCGGTTGTAGTTGGTGTGGGGCTCGGCACCGAACACTGTGATGTCGTAGAGCTCGTTGCTCAGCTTGAGCAGTTCCTCGAGGGTTCGAACCCCGGCCATGCCGTTGCCGATCATCACCAGTTTGAGTTTTTTCATCAGGGTTCTCCGCGGGCTCAGGCCTGTCTCATCACGGCGGTCAGGCTGGCTCGGCAATTTTTTCGAAAACAAAAAAAGGCGTCTCGCTAGCAAAACTAGCGAGGACGCCTTTGTCCTGGTCCCGTTCTCTCGGGAAGCACCGCCCTCATCGTTGAAGGCATTGCCAAATGTATGTTGATGGACGTTATGCAGTGGTTGTGCCAAGTGGCTCGGGCGCCTGGATCTACTGGCCGATCCCCAGGTTGGCCGAGGTGCAGGGGGATTTATTGCACCGAATCAAAGCGTATTGCCCAGTAATGGAGCGTCGGGCCCGATGGCTTGGTAATGGCAGGCAAGCGGTCATTGCGTGGGGGCCTGGATCCCGGTCGATCAGCGCTTGCTGACACTTATTCCCAATCGCTAATTTTTCCGGTTTGCGTTCGTTTCATAGGGACGACATGCCTTTGTGCCTTGTGCCCACTGATTCCGGATACCCAGAAATGAATGCTGAAGACGCCTTGAAACTTGCTCGCCGGTTTATCGGGCTGCCCCTGGACAAGCGCCAGATGTTCCTCGCCGCGTTGGACAAGGAGGGCGTGGACTTCAGCCGTTTCCCCATTCCCCAGGGCGTCGAAGCCGAGGATCGCCAGGCACTGTCCTACGCCCAGCGGCGCATGTGGTTTCTCTGGCAATTGGACCCGCAAAGCGGCGCCTACAACCTGCCCGGGGCGGTGCGGCTCAAGGGTGCGTTGAGCCTGCCGGCGCTGGAACAGGCCTTCGCCAGCCTGGTGGCCCGGCATGAAACCTTGCGCACGGTGTTCCAGCGCCAGGCCGACGACAGCCTGCTGCAAGTGCCCACCGATGCGCCCCTGATGATCGAGCGACAGGACCTCAGCGGCTTGCCGGCAGGCGAGCGCGAGCAAGCGGTGCGCCAGGCTGCGCAAGCACAATCGATGCGGCCCTTCGACCTGTCCAACGGCCCCTTGCTGCGGGTCGAACTGCTCAAGCTCGATGCGCAGGAGCACGTGCTGCTGCTGACTTTGCACCACATCGTCTCCGATGGCTGGTCGATGAACGTGCTGATCGACGAGTTCATCCGCTGCTATGACGCCCATGAAGCCGGCGTGTCGCCGCAACTGCCTGATTTGCCGATCCAGTACAGCGACTATGCCTTGTGGCAGCGCCGTTGGCTGGAGGCCGGTGAGCAGGCGCGGCAATTGGCGTACTGGCAGGCGCAACTGGGCGATGACCACCCCGTCCTGGAGTTGCCCACCGATCACTCGCGCCCGGCCATGCCGAGCTACCGTGGCAGCCGTTATGAGTTCGCTATCGACGGCGGGTTGGCGGAGCAACTGCGCGGCACCGCCCGGGAGCAGGGCGTCACGCTGTTCATGCTGTTGCTCGGCGCCTTCAACGTGCTGTTGCATCGCTACAGTGGCCAATCGGACATCCGTGTCGGCGTGCCCATCGCCAACCGCAACCGGGATGAAATCGAAGGCCTGATCGGTTTCTTCGTCAACACCCAAGTGCTGCGCACCGAGCTGGATGGCCAGACCCGGGTCGACGAGTTGCTGCACCGGGTCAAGGAGACCGCCCTCGGCGCCCAGGCTCATCAGGACTTGCCCTTCGAACGCCTGGTCGACGCGCTGAAACTGGAACGCAGCCTCAGCCACACGCCGCTGTTCCAGGTGATGTACAACCATCAACCCCAGGTGGCGGATGTCACCACGATCCGCACGGCGTCCGGCCTCGAATTGGGCATGATCGAGTGGCAGACCCGCACCACCCAATTCGATCTGACCCTGGACACCTATGAAAAAGCCGGCACGTTGCACGCCGCGCTGACGTACTCCGAGGACCTGTTCGAAGCGCCGACCATCGCGCGCATGGCGCGGCATTGGCTGCGATTGCTCACCGCGATGATTGCCGATCCGACCCGACGTATCGGCGAGCTGCCGCTGCTCGACGCCGACGAGCATGCCACGCTGGTCCACGCTTGGAACGCCACGGCCCAACGCTACCCGACCGAGCTGTGCATGCATCAACTGATCGAAGCCCAGGTGGCGCGCACCCCGGACGCCCCGGCGTTGCTGTTCGGCGAACAAAGCCTGAGTTATGCAGCGCTTGATGCCCGCGCCAACCGACTGGCCCATCTGCTGCTCGGGCGCGGTGTGCGGCCCGACAGCCTGGTTGGCATCTGCGTCGAGCGTTCAGTGGAAATGGTGGTCGGCCTGCTGGCGATCCACAAGGCCGGCGGCGCCTACGTGCCGCTGGACCCGGAATATCCGCAGGATCGCCTGGCCTACATGATTCAGGACAGTGGCATCGGCTTGCTGCTGACCCAGCGTTCGCTCTCGGCGGTTCTGCCGACCGACGGCGTCGAGGTGATCGCGCTCGATCAGCCCGACGATTGGCTCGACAGCTACAGCGACAGTCGCCCCGACGTGACGGTCGACCCGCTGAATCTCGCGTATGTGATCTACACCTCCGGCTCCACCGGCAAACCCAAGGGCGCCGGCAACAGCCACGCGGCTCTGGTCAACCGCTTGTGCTGGATGCAACAAGCGTATGGCCTGGACGACAGCGACGCGGTGCTGCAGAAAACCCCGTTCAGTTTCGACGTCTCGGTGTGGGAGTTTTTCTGGCCGCTGATGACCGGGGCGCGATTGGTGGTTGCCGCGCCAGGTGCCCATCGTGATCCGCGGCAACTGATCGACACCCTCAACCGTCATGGCGTCAGCACGCTGCACTTCGTGCCGTCGATGTTGCAGGCGTTCATCCATGAGCCGGGCGTGGAAACCTGCGACGGTTTGAAGCGCATCGTTTGCAGTGGTGAAGCCCTGCCGCTGGATGCGCAGCAGCAGGTCTTCGCCAAACTGCCGGACGCCGCGCTCTACAACCTCTATGGCCCGACTGAAGCGGCCATCGACGTGACCCATTGGACCTGCGTCGACGAAGGCGCGGATTGTGTGCCGATCGGCCAGCCCATCGCCAACCTGCGCACCCACGTGCTCGACGCCGATCTGTCGCCGGTGCCGTGGGGCGTGGCGGGCGAGTTGTACCTGGGCGGGGCGGGGCTGGCGCGCAGTTATCACCAACGTCCGGCGCTGACCGCCGAGCGTTTCGTGCCGTGCCCGTTTCACGACGGCGCGCGCCTGTACCGCACCGGCGACCGCGTACGCCAGCGCGCCGACGGCGTGATCGAATACCTCGGCCGCCTCGATCATCAGGTCAAGCTGCGCGGGCTGCGCATCGAGCTCGGCGAAATCGAAACCCGCCTCGTGCAACATCCGCGGGTGCGCGAGGCCGTGGTGCTGATGCAGGACGGCAAGCATCTGGTGGGCTATGTGGTGCTGGAAAACCGCGACCCGCATGAGCAATGGCAACAGGACGTCAAGGCCTGGCTGCTGGCCGGTCTGCCGGAGTACATGGTGCCGACCTACCTGATGCCGTTGGCCTGCCTGCCGGTGACCGCCAACGGCAAGCTCGATCGCAAGGCCCTGCCACAACCGGACGCCGCGCCCCGGCAAGCGTTTGTCGCCCCGCAGGATGGGCTGCAAACCGCCCTGGCTGAAATCTGGCAGGACGTGCTCGGAGTGGAGCGCGTCGGCCTCGAAGACAACTTCTTCGAACTGGGTGGCGATTCCATCATCTCGATCCAAGTGGTGAGCCGCGCGCGACAGGCCGGTATCCATCTTCATCCCCGTGACCTGTTCCAATACCAGACCGTGCGCAGCCTGGCGTCGGTGGCTCGCCGTGACAGCCACAGCGCCCTGTATCAAGGGCCGGTCACTGGCGATGCCGTGCTCGGGCCGATCCAGCAGCAGTTTTTCGCCCAGGCGATGCAGACCCGTGAACACTGGAACCAATCGCTGTTGCTGACCCCACGGGAACCGCTGGATGCACAGCGGCTCGACGCGGCGCTGACCTGCGTCATCAACCATCACGATGCCTTGCGCCTGCGCTTTGTCGAAGGTGCCGACGGCTGGCGGCAGAGCCATGGACCGCTTTTGCAAAGCGCCGATCTGTGGCAACGCGATGCCCGATCCATCGAGCAGTTGAACGCGCTGTGCGACGAGGCGCAGCGCAGCCTCAATCTGCAAGACGGGCCGCTGGTGCGCGCCCTGCTGGTAAACCTGGCCGACGGCAGCCAGCGGCTGGCGCTGATCATCCATCACCTGGTGGTGGACGGTGTGTCATGGCGGGTGCTGCTGGAAGATCTGCAGCAAGCCTACGAACAACTGGCGGCGGGTGGCGGCGTGACGTTGCCGGCCAAGACCAGCGCGTTCCAGAGCTGGACCGCGCGGCTGAATGCCGAAGCCTCGCGCTTCGACGATCAGTCGGCCTATTGGAAAGCCCAGCACGAAGGCGCGCGGGACCTGCCGTGCGAACGCCCGCAGGGAAGCCTGCAAAACGTCCACGGTGCAAAGATCGAATGGCGCCTGGAGGCCGGACTGACCCGGCAATTGCTGCAACAGGCTCCCGCGGCTTATCGCACCCAGGTCAATGACTTGCTGCTCACCGCGTTGGCTCGCACCATCAGCCGTTGGAGCGGGCAGGCGGGCACGTTGATCGAGCTCGAAGGTCATGGCCGCGAAGACCTTTTCGACGACATCGACCTGACCCGTACGGTGGGTTGGCTGACCAGCCTGTTCCCGGTCAAGCTGACCGCCACCGGCGACCTCGGCGGCTCGATCAAGACCATCAAGGAGCAACTGCGCGGCGTCCCGGACAAGGGCCTGGGCTACGGCGTGCTGCGTCATCTGGCGGCGCCGTCGGTGCAAGCGCAGTGGGCGGATCTGGCGCCTGCGCGCATCACTTTCAATTACCTCGGCCAGTTCGACCGCCAGTTCGATGAAGCGGCGCTGTTCGTGCCGTCCGGCGAAGGCAGTGGCGTCGCCCAGGACCCGACGGCACCGTTGGCCAACTGGCTGACGGTGGAAGGGCAGGTGCATGGCGGCGAGCTGGCAATGATCTGGGGCTTCAGCCGTGAGATGTTCGACAACGCGACCGTGCAGCAACTGGCCGATCAATACGCCGTCGAGCTCAAGGCGCTGATCGACCATTGCGTCAACCTGGCTGAACCGCAAGCCACGCCGTCGGATTTCCCACTGGCGCGGATCACCCAGTCGCAACTCGATCATCTGCCGGTGCCGGCCGGTCAGTTGGACGATGTCTACCCGCTGTCGCCGATGCAGCAGGGCTTGTTGTTCCATACGCTGTACGAGCAGGCGGCCGGCGAATACGTCAACCAGTTGCGGGTGGACGTGCAAGGCCTGGATGCCGAGCGGTTCCGTGCGGCGTGGCAGGCCACCGTCGCGACGCAAGACATCTTGCGCAGCGGCTTTGTCTGGCAGGGAGAATTGGCGCAACCGCTGCAGATCGTCCACAAGCAGGTGCAGTTGCCGTTCACCGTGCTGGACTGGCGCGAGCAGGCCGACCCGGCCCAGGCCCTCGCCGCACTGGCCGAGGCCGAGCGCGCGCAAGGTTTCGACTTGAGCCAGGCGCCGCTGTTGCGCCTGGTGCTGGTGCGGACCGGCGCCGAACAATGGCACCTGATCTACACCCATCACCATATCCTGATGGATGGCTGGAGCAATTCGCAGTTGCTCGGCGAGGTGATGCAGCGCTATAGCGGGCGCGTGCCGGCCAGCAGTGTTGGACGTTATCGCGATTACATCGCTTGGCTGCAACGCCAGGACGGCCAGCTCAGCCAGGACTTCTGGCGCGCACAACTGGCCTCGTTGCAGGAGCCGACCCGACTCGCCCGCGCCGCCTCGGGCGGTGGCGAGAGCGGCCACGGTGATCATTTCCTGACGCTCGACGCGCGGCGCACCCAAGCGCTGGAAGCGTTTGCCCGCCAGCAGAAAATCACCGTCAACACGTTGGTGCAAGCGGCCTGGCTGCTGTTGCTGCAACGCTACACCGGGCACCAGACCGTGGCATTTGGCGCGACCGTGGCCGGTCGGCCGGCGGATCTGCCGGGCATCGAGCAGCAGGTCGGCCTGTTCATCAACACCTTGCCGGTGATCGGCAGCCCGCGTCCGGACCAGACGGTCGGCCAATGGTTGCAAGCGGTGCAGGCACAGAACCTGAGCCTGCGGGAGTTCGAGCACACGCCGTTGGCGGACATCCAGCGTTGGGCCGGGCAGGGCGGCGAGGCGCTGTTCGATAACCTCCTGGTGTTCGAGAACTACCCGATTGCCCAGGCCTTGCAGCAAGGCACCGGCAGCGCTGTCACGTTCGGCGACGTTGCCAACCGTGAGCAGACGCACTATGCCCTGAGCGTCGCGGTCACCCTCGGTGAACAACTGGCGCTGCACTACAGCTACGAGCGCCGGCAGTTCGCCGACGAAATGATTGATCACATCAGTGCTCATCTGCTGCACCTGCTCGAACAATTCAGCCAGGACGCCGGGCGCAACCTGGGTGAAATCGCCTTGGCCAACGGCGTCGAACACGCCCGGCAACAGGCCGACAACCGCCCGCGGTCGTACCCGGTGGACATTCCCGTGCACCAGCGGATCGCTACGCTGGCGGCCGAGCGCCCGCAGCGCACGGCGGTGATTTTCAATGACCGACATTTCAGCTACGGCGAGATCGACCGGCGCGCGAACCAACTGGCCCACGCCTTGATCAGCCGCGGCGTCGGCCCGGAAACCCGCGTCGGCGTGGCCCTGCCGCGCAGCGAAGGGGTGATCGTCACGCTGTTGGCAGTGCTCAAGGCGGGCGGTGCCTACGTGCCGTTGGACGTCAGCTATCCCCGTGAGCGCCTGGCGTACTTGATGAAGGACGCCGGGTTGGCGCTGCTGATCAGCGACTCCTCGGTATCGGCGCAGTTGCCCGTGGATGAGTCGTTGCCGTTGCTGGAGCTGGACCGCCTAGACCTGCGCGAGCTGCCGACCAGCGCGCCAACGGTTCAACCCGACCCGCACAACCTGGCTTACGTCATCTACACCTCCGGCTCCACCGGCAACCCCAAGGGCGTCAGCGTGGCCCACGGCCCGCTGGCGATGCACTGCCAGGCCATTGGCGAGCGCTATGAAATGCGCGACAGCGATTGCGAATTCCATTTCATGTCGTTCGCTTTCGACGGTGCCCACGAACGCTGGCTCACCAGCCTGACCCACGGTGCGTCGCTGCTGATCCGCGATGACAGCCTGTGGACCCCGGAACAAACCTACAACGCCATGCACGAGCACGGCGTGACGGTGGTGGCGTTCCCGCCCGTTTATTTGCAACAACTCGCTGAGCACGCCGAGCGCGAAGGCAACCCACCGAAGGTGCGCATCTATTGCTTCGGCGGCGACGCGGTGCCCAACGCCAGTTTCGAACGGGTCAAGCGCGCCTTGCGTCCCGAGTACATCATCAACGGTTATGGCCCGACTGAAACGGTGGTGACGCCGCTGATCTGGAAGGCCGGTCGCGAGGTGTCGTGTGGTGCTGCCTACGCGCCCATCGGCAGCCGCATCGGCGACCGCAGCGCCTACGTGCTCGATGCCGACCTGAACCTGTTGCCTCAAGGCATGGCCGGTGAGCTGTACCTGGGCGGCACGGGATTGGCCCGTGGTTACCTGAACCGGCCGGGGCTGACCGCCGAGCGCTTTGTCGCCGATCCGTTCAGCGCAGGGGGCTTGCTGTATCGCACCGGAGACCTGGTGCGCCAGCGCGTCGACGGCACGTTCGATTACTTGGATCGCATCGATAACCAAGTGAAGATCCGCGGCTTCCGCATTGAGCTGGGTGAAATCGAAGCCAGCCTGCAAGCCCTTGATGGCGTGCGCGAAGCGGTGGTCGTGGCCCAGGAAGGCACCGCCGGCAGCGGCAAGCGTCTGGTGGCCTATGTAGTCGCGGCAGAATCTTCCCGCGAAGACTTCGCCGAGCACCTGCGCGAGCAACTCAAGGCGACATTGCCGGCGCACATGGTCCCGGCTTATCTGCTGCTGCTCGAACGCCTGCCGCTGACCCCCAATGGCAAGCTCGACCGCAAGAACCTGCCCAAGCCTGATGCCAGCCAATCCCAGAACGCCTACCTGGCGCCGCGCACTGCGCTGGAACAGCAACTGGCGGCGATCTGGCAGGACGTGCTCAAGCTTGAACGCGTCGGCCTGCGGGATAATTTCTTCGAGCTGGGTGGCGATTCCATCGTCTCGATCCAGGTGGTCAGCCGCGCTCGCCAGGCCGGCATGCATTTCACGCCCAAGGACCTGTTCCAGCACCAGACCCTGGAAATGCTCGCGACCGTGGTTCGCCAGGGCGAGGCCGCGCAAGTCATCGACCAGGGGCCGGTGACGGGTGAGCTGGCGCTGTTGCCGGTGCAGCGGGTGTTCTTCGAACAAGCGATACCGCAGCGTCATCACTGGAACCAGGCGGTGATGCTCAAGCCGACCCAGCACCTGGACGCATCAATTCTGAACCAGGCGTTGAACGCGCTGCTGCAACATCACGATGGCCTGCGTTTGAGCTTCACCGAGCAGGACGACGGCTGGAGGGCGGTTTACCGTCCTGCGGACACTCAATCCGAAGACTTGCTCTGGACCGTGGACGCGCCTGATGCGCAGGCCTTGCAAGGCATCGCCAACGAGGCCCAGCGCAGCCTGGACCTGCAAGCGGGCCCCTTGCTGCGGGCGGTCCTGGCGACGCTGGCCGATGGCAGCCAACGTTTGTTGCTGGCCATGCATCACTTGGTGATCGACGGCGTGTCGTGGCGAATCCTGTTCGAGGATCTGCAAAGCTCCTATCGCCAGTTGTCCAGCGGAGCGGTGCTGCGATTGCCGCTGAAAACCACCTCGGCGCAGGTCTGGGCCGAGCGCCTGCAAGCGCATGCCCGCAGCAACCGGTTGGCGCAGGAACTGGCGTTCTGGCAGGCCCAGCTCGAAGACGTCGATGCTTCGTTGCCGATGGATAACCCTGCCGGCGGCCAGCAGAACCGCCTGGCGGTGACGGTGCGTACGCGACTCGACGCCGCGTTGACCCGGCAACTGCTGCAAGACGCGCCCAAGGCCTATCGCACCCAGGTCAACGACTTGCTGCTCACGGCACTGGCCCGGGTGATGGTGCGCTGGACCGGCCACGACAGCGCGCTGATCCAGCTCGAAGGCCATGGTCGCGAAGCCTTGTTCGACGACGTCGACCTGACCCGCACCGTCGGCTGGTTCACCAGCCTGTACCCGGCCCGGCTCACGCCACGGGCGGACTTGGGCGATTGCCTCAAGCAGATCAAGGAGCAACTGCGGGCGATACCCGACAAGGGCCTGGGCTTTGGTGCCTTGGCCCATCTGGCGGATGACGCGACGCGGGCGATCCTGGCCGGGTTGCCGACGCCGAGCCTGACCTTCAACTACCTGGGCCAGTTCGACGCCAGCTTCAGCGAGGCCGACGGTGCCTTGTTCATCCCGGCTGATGAAGGCGCCGGCGATGAGCTGGACGCCGAAGCACCGCTGTCCAATGCGCTGGCCTTGAACGGCCAGGTGTTCGGCGGCGAACTGAACCTGGGCTGGACCTTCAGCCGCGAGCAGTTCAATGAATCCACCATCCAGGCCCTGGCCGACGATTATGCGCTGGAGTTGCAGCGGCTGATCGAGCATTGCTGCCGGGGCGAGCACAGCGGTGTGACGCCGTCGGACTTCCCGCTGGCGAGCCTGAGCCAGCCACAACTGGATGGACTGCCGCTGCCGTCCGAGCAGATCGTCGACCTGTATCCGTTGTCACCGATGCAACAAGGCATGCTGTTCCATGGCGTGTACGGCGACGCGGGCGGCGACTACATCAACCAACTGCGCCTGGACATTGAAGGGCTGGACCCGGAACGCTTCCGCCAGGCCTGGCAGGCGGCGGTGGATGCCCATGACATCCTGCGCACGCGGTTTGTCTGGCAGGGCGATTTGCCGGCGCCGGTGCAAGTGGTCAGCAAATATTTGGAGCTGCCTTACAGCCTGCATGATCTGCGCGGAGATGTAGTGCCTGATCAGGCCCTACGGGACCTGGCCGATGCCGAGCGCCAGCGACTTCACCTGAGCGCGCCGGCCCTGGTGCGGCTGATGATCGTACGTCTCGATGAGCAGCGTTATCACCTGATCTACAGCCACCACCACATCCTCATGGACGGCTGGAGCAATTCGCAGCTGCTTGGCGAAGTGCTGCAACGCTACAGCGGTCAATCCGTTGCTGTGTCCGGTGGACGTTATCGGGACTACATCGCCTGGCTGCAACGCCAGGACGCGGCGGCCAGTGAGGCGTTCTGGAAGCCTGCGCTGCAGCGCCTCGAAGCACCGACACGGTTGGCCGATGCGGTGGGTAAGCCTACGGACGCTGGTGTGGGTTATGGCGATCACGTGCACGTGTTGGATGAATCGCTGACCCGACGCCTGGAAACCTTCGCCCGCGCTTCGAAAGTTACGGTGAACACGCTGGTGCAGGCGGCATGGCTGCTGCTGTTGCAGCGCTACACCGGTAAATCCACCGTGGCGTTTGGCGCGACGGTCGCCGGTCGCCCAGCGGACTTGCCTGGCATCGAGCAGCAGATCGGCCTGTTCATTAACACCTTGCCGGTGATCGCCAGTCCTCGGGCAGAGCAGTCGCTGGACAGTTGGTTGCAAGCGGTGCAAGCGCAGAACCTCGCGTTGCGCGAATTCGAGCACACCGCGTTGCTGGATATCCAGCGTTGGGCCGGGCAGGGCGGCGACGCGCTGTTCGACAGTTTGCTGGTGTTTGAGAACTACCCGATCGCCGAGGCTTTGGAGCAGGGCGCGCCGGACGGTTTGCGTTTTGGTTCGCCGATCACCCAGGAGCAGACCAACTATCCGTTGACGCTGTTGATGGGGTTGGAGCGGCAGTTGTCGGTGCACATGAGTTATCAGCGGGCGAGTTTCTCGGCTGTAACGGTGGAGCGATTGGCGGCGCATCTGGTGCAGTTGCTGGGGCAGATGACCGCGCAGGGAGAGCGCCCGCTGGGTGAACTGTCGATGCTGGAATTCGATGAACACCAGCGCCTGACTCATGACTGGAATCCGGTGGATGCGCCGTTCGAACAGGACGTCTGCGTTCACCAACTGATCGCTCGTCAGGCCGAAGCATCGCCGGATGCCTTGGCAGTCACCTTCGCCAACACGCGCCTGAGCTACAGCGAACTCGACGGCCGCGCTAATCGCCTGGCCCACAAGCTCATCGAACTGGGCGTCGGCCCGGAAGTGCGCGTGGGCGTGGCGATGCCGCGTTCCGAGCAATTGCTGATCGCTCTGCTGGCGGTGCTCAAGGCTGGCGGTGCGTACGTGCCGTTGGATCCGGATTACCCGGCCGAACGTGTTGCCTACATGCTTGATGACAGTCGGGCGCGGGTGTTGTTGACCGAGCAGGCAGTGGCGCAGACGCTGACGGTTCCAACTGAGACCGAAGTGTTGATGCTGGACCGGGTTGAGTTGAGCTCGTATCCCTTCACCGCACCGGACACAGCGGTCACCCCAGACAACCTCGCCTACGTCATCTACACCTCCGGCTCCACCGGCAAACCCAAGGGCGTGGCCATCGCCCACCGCAACGTCCTGGCATTGATCGACTGGTCCAAGACCGTCTACAGCCGCGACGACATCCAAGGCGTGCTCGCGTCCACTTCGGTGTGCTTCGACCTGTCGGTATGGGAGCTCTTCGTGACCCTGGCCAACGGCGGCTCGCTGATCATCGCCCGCAACGCCCTGGAGCTTCCGCACCTGCCGGCCCGCGACCAGGTGCGCCTGATCAACACCGTGCCCTCGGCCATCGCCGCGTTGCAGCGCAGCGGGGATATTCCGCAAAGCGTGCGCATCATCAACCTGGCCGGCGAGCCGCTGAAGCAGAGCCTGGTGGATGCTCTCTACCCAACACCCCTCACCTGTGGGAGCGGGCTTGCTCGCGAAAGCGGTGGGTCAGTCAATGATGGGCTAACTGAGGGAACGCCTTCGCGAGCAAGCCCGCTCCCACAGGGGGTTGAGCATGTCTATGATCTTTATGGTCCGTCCGAAGACACCACCTATTCCACCTGGACCCGCCGCACCCCTGGCGGCACGGCCAACATCGGCCGCCCACTCAAGCACACCGCCAGCTACCTGCTGGACGCCAACCTGCAACCGGTGCCCCAAGGCGTGTCGGCTGAGCTGTACCTGAGCGGCGCCGGCATCACCCGGGGCTACCTCGGTCGCGCCGCGATGACCGCCGAAAAATACGTGCCCAACCCGTTCTCCACCACCGGCGAACGCCTGTACCGCACCGGCGACCTGTGCCGTTATCGCGCCGACGGCGTGCTCGAATACCAGGGCCGTATCGACCATCAGGTGAAGATCCGCGGCTTCCGCATCGAGCTGGGAGAAATCGAGGCACGGCTGTTGCAGCAGCCCGAGGTCAACGAAGTTGCGGTGCTGGCCCAGGAAGGGCCGGGCGGGCAGCAGTTGGTCGCCTATGTGGTGGCCACGGCGGACGCCGACACACTGCGCGAATCACTCAAGGCCCGACTCAAGGAACACCTGCCGGACTACATGATCCCGGCCCACTGGCTGTTCCTCGATCACCTGCCGCTGACTCCCAACGGCAAGCTCGACCGCAAGGCCCTGCCGGGCATCGAGGCCGGGCGCTCGCAAAGCGCATACGAAGCGCCGGTCAGCGAACTGGCGCAGCAAGTCGCGGCGATCTGGGCCCAGGTGCTCATTGTCGAGCGGGTGGGCCTGAACGATCACTTCTTCGAGCTGGGCGGCCACTCGCTGCTGGCGGTCACCGCCGTCTCGCGCATGGCCCTCGAACTGGGGTTGAGCCTGACCCCGCAACTGCTGTTCCAGCACCCCGTCCTGCAAGATTTCGTCGCGCAATTCGACAGCACCGACGGGCCAATCAATGAAGCGAAACTGAACAAGCTGGACGCCCTGCTTGATGAAATGGAGGAAGTCTGATGGACAAGAGTGTTGCTTTGAGGGTTGCCAAACGCTTTATCACTCTGCCGCTGGACAAACGCAGGCTGTACCTGGAGAAGATGCTGGAGGAGGGCGTCTCGCCGGCCAACCTGCCGATCCCCGAAGTGCGTTCCGGGTTTGAGCACATCCCGCTGTCCTATGCCCAGGAGCGCCAGTGGTTCCTCTGGCAAATGGACCCGCACAGTTCGGCCTACCATATTCCCGGCGCCTTGCGTCTCAAGGGCCAGTTGGACGTGCCGGCCCTGGAGCGCAGCTTCAATGCCCTGGTCGAGCGCCACGAAAGCTTGCGCACCACGTTCGCCGAGTATGGCGAGCAAGCCGTGCAGGTCATCCACCGAAACCTGCCCCTGAGCATCGCTGTCGAGGCGCTGCCCGTCGGTTCATCGGTCAGCGAGGAGGCGGGCATCAAGGCTTACGTCGAAGGCGAAACCGCACGTCCATTCGATTTGCGCCAAGGGCCGTTGCTGCGGGTTTTGCTGCTGAAAATCGCCGAGGACGACCACGTGCTGGTGTTGATCCAGCACCACATCATCGCCGACGGCTGGTCGATGCGCGTGCTGGTGGATGAACTGGTGCGCTGTTACGCCGCCGACACCGGCGGCCAGCCGCTGGCATTGCCGGAACTGCCGGTGCAATACGCCGACTACGCCATCTGGCAGCGCCATTGGCTGGAAGCCGGCGAGCGCGAACGCCAGTTGGCCTATTGGGTCCAGACCCTCGGCGACGAGCAACCGGTGCTGGAGCTGCCGTTCGATCATCCGCGCCCCCCGGTGCAAAGCCTTCGTGGCGCGCGGCTGGACGTGAAGCTGGCGCCGGAACTGGCCAGCGCCCTCAAGCAACTGGCCCAGCGTGAAGGCGCCAGCCTGTTCATGGTGCTGCTCGCCTCGTTCCAGGCATTGCTGCACCGCTACAGCGGCCAACCGCAGATCCGCGTCGGCGTGCCGACGGCCAATCGCAACCGGGTCGAGACTGAAGGGCTGATCGGCTTTTTCGTCAATACCCAGGTCCTCAATGCCCACGTCGATGGGCAGATGCCATTCGATGAATTGCTCGCCCAGGTCAAGCAAGCGGCCATGGCGGCCCAGGCCCATCAGGACCTGCCGTTCGAGCAACTGATCGAAGCCCTGCAACCGGAGCGCAGCCTCAGCCACAGCCCGATCTTCCAGGTCATGTTCAACCACCAGAACGCCGATGTTGCGGGCCGTCGGCAGGTGCAGCTGCCGCAACTGCGGGTCGAGGACCTGACATGGGAAGGGCGCACCGCCCAGTTCGACTTGACCCTGGGCACCTACGAAACCGAGCAGGGCGTCGCCGCAGAGCTGACCTACGCCACCGACCTCTTCGAACCGCAGACCGTCGAGCGCCTGGCCGAGCACTGGCAAAACCTGCTGCAAGGCATCGTCGATGCGCCCCGCCTGCGAGTCGGCGAATTGCCGCTGCTCGACCCGGCGCAACAGCGCCTCACGCAACAGCAATGGCTGCGCGTCGCCGATCACGGCGCCGAAGCCGTGTGCGTCCACCAGCGCATCGCTGACCAGGCGCATCGAGCCCCTGACGCACTGGCGCTGACCGTCGATGGACAATCCCTGAGCTACCGGCAACTGGACACCCGCGCCAATCAACTGGCTCACCGCTTGATCGAGCTGGGCGCATCCCCTGGCGAGCGGGTGGGCATCGCGGTGGAGCGCAGCGTCGAGATGATTGTCGGCCTGCTGGCGATCCTCAAGGCCGGCGCCGCCTACGTGCCGCTGGACCCGGCGTATCCCGAGGATCGCCTGGCCTACATGATCGAGGACAGCGGCATCGGGCTGCTGCTGACCCAGGCCCGTTTGCAGGGGCGATTGCCGATCCCGCCGACGCTCCGGACCCTGCTGCTGGACCAGCCGGACGCCGCACTGCAAGACGCTCCGAAAACCTGCCAGGTGGTGCCGCTGACTGGCGAGCACCTGGCCTACGTCATCTACACCTCCGGCTCCACCGGCAAGCCCAAGGGCGTGATGGTTCGCCATGGCGCGCTGGGCAATTTCATCACCAGCATGATCGCCCAGCCAGGCCTCGTGGCCAGCGACCGCATGCTGTCGCTGACAACCTTCTCCTTCGATATTTTCGGCCTGGAAATCTATGGGCCGCTCTGCGCCGGGGCCAGCATCGTGCTGACCGGGCAGCACGTGCACCAGGATCCGCAAGCGGTGCTGGCGCTGATCGAACAACACGACGTCACGGTGCTGCAAGCGACGCCGTCGAGCTGGCGCATGCTGCTCGATCACGAGCAGGCCTCGGTGCTGGCAGGCCGGACTTTCCTGTGCGGCGGCGAAGCCTTGCCCCAGGAACTGGCCCAGCGACTGCTGGCACTTTCGCCGAAGCTCTGGAACCTCTACGGGCCGACCGAAACCACCATCTGGTCGGCGGTGCACCCGTTGAGCCCCGAGCGCGACCGGCCCTTCCTTGGCCAGCCGCTGGACAATACGGCGCTGTACATCGTCGGCAGCGACCTGACGCTCAACCCGCCCGGCGCGCCGGGTGAGCTGCTGATCGGTGGCGCCGGCCTGGCCCGTGGTTATTTCCAGCGCCCGGGGCTGACCGCCGAACGCTTCGTGCCCGATCCGTTTTCCACCTGCGGCGAACGGCTGTACCGCACCGGCGACCTGACCCGTTATCGCGCCGAAGGGGTGGTCGAATACCTCGGCCGTATCGACCATCAGGTGAAGATCCGCGGCCTGCGCATTGAACTCGGGGAGATCGAAGCCGCTTTGCTGGCCCAGGACAGCGTGCGCGAAACCGTGGTAGTCGCCCACGACGGCCCGACCGGTGCGCAACTGGTGGGCTACGTCGTGCCTGCCAGCGGAGAAGTGCCGGAGCTCGATGCGTCGCTGCGCGCCACGCTCAAGGCCGCCCTCAAGGCGCAGTTGCCGGACTACATGGTCCCGGCGCACCTGTTGTTCCTGGCAAGATTGCCGCTGACGCCCAACGGCAAGATCGATCGCAAGGCCCTGCCGGCGCCCGACGCCAGCGACGTGCAACAGGCCTACGTGGCGCCTCGTAGTGAGGCCGAGCAACAAGTCGCGGCGATCTGGCAGGACGTGCTCAAGCTTGAGCGCGTGGGCCTGGAGGACAATTTCTTCGAGTTGGGCGGGCATTCGCTGCTGGTGACCCAAGTGGTTTCGCGGATCCGCCGAGTGCTGGGCATCGAGGTGCCGCTGCGCAGCCTGTTCGAACACAGCACCTTGCAGGCGTTCGTCGCGGCGTTCGAGGCCGCGCCCGGCGAACAGGCTCCGGCGCTGGTGCCGGTGCCTCGCGATGCGCCACTGCCGCTGTCGTTTGCCCAGGAACGCCAGTGGTTCCTCTGGAAAATGGACCCGGACAGCGCCGCCTATAACATCCCCACGGCCCTGCGGATGCGCGGCGCGCTGGACAAGGAGGCGCTGCGCCAGAGTTTCGCCGCGCTGGTGGCGCATCACGAAAGCTTGCGCACCTTGTTCGTCGAAGAGGATGGGCGCACCTGCCAAGTCATTCGCGGGCAGGGGCAGGTCGATTTCGTCGAGCAGCGCCTGGAAGGGCGCGACATCCAGGCCTTGATCGAACAACAGACCCACCGCCCGTTCGATCTGCTGACTGATTCGTTGCTGCGCGTGGCGCTGCTGGAAGTGGACGAACAGGACCACATCCTGGTGCTGACGCTGCATCACATCGTCTCCGATGGCTGGTCCTTGCAGGTGATGGTCGATGACCTGATGAGCCTGTATTCGGCGTTCGTCCAAGGCCAGCAAGCGCATCTGCCACCGTTGGCGGTGCAATACGCCGACTATGCCGTCTGGCAGCGGCAATGGATGGCGGACGGTGAGCGGGATCGTCAACTGGCCTATTGGTCCGGGCAACTGGGTGGCGAGCAACCGTTGCTGGAACTGCCCACCGACCATCCGCGCCCGGCGCAGCAAAGCCTGCGCGGCGCACGCTTGCCAATCGTGTTGGACGCGGCGTTGAGCGCCGGTCTCAAGGCCCTGGCGCGACGGGAAAACGTCACGTTGTTCGTGCTGTTGCTCGGTTCGTTCCAGGCGCTGCTGCACCGCTACAGCGGCCAGGCCGACATTCGCGTCGGCGTGCCGATCGCCAACCGACAACGGCTGGAAACCGAGCGACTGATCGGTTTCTTCGTCAACACCCAGGTCCTGCGCAGCGAGTTCCACAGTGAGCTGACCGGCGCCGCGCTGCTGCAACAGCTCAAGCAAACGGCGATGGCCGCGCAGATGCATCAGGACCTGCCTTTCGAGCAACTGGTGGATGCCTTGCAACCGCAGCGCAACCTCAGCCACAGCCCGTTGTTCCAGGCGATGTTCAACCACCGCAATGAAGCCGATTCGGCGTTCGCCAATGCCTTGCCGGACCTGTGCGTCGAACCCCTGGGCTGGACGCAGCGCACCGCGCAATTCGACCTGAGCATGGACACCGTCGAGAGCTCGCAAGGCCTGCACGCGGCCCTGACCTATGCGACGGATCTGTTCGAGCCGGTGTCCATCGAGCGCATGGCTGGGCATTGGCTCAACCTGTTGCATGACATGACGCACGATCTGCATCGCCCGGTGGCGCAGTGGTCGCTGCTGGACGCGGACGAGCACCGGCACATGCTCATTGACTGGAACGCGACGGCGCAGCAATACCCGCTCGAGCGCAGCGTGCAAAGCCTGATCGAGGAACAGGTGAGCCGGACCCCGGACGCGCCTGCGCTGGTCTTCGGCGAGCAACGCCTGAGCTACCGCGAACTCAATGCCCGGGCCAACCGCTTGGCCCATCGCTTGATCGACCAGGGCGTTGGTCCTGACGTGCTGGTGGGCATCGCGGTGGAGCGTTCCGTGGAGATGGTGCTGGGGCTGTTGGCGATCCTCAAGGCCGGCGGCGCCTACGTGCCGCTGGACCCCGAATACCCGCGTGATCGCCTGGCCTACATGTTCGAAGACAGCGGCATTGGTTTGCTGCTGACCCAGCAACATTTGCTGGATGTCTTGCCGATCCCGGACGGGCTGCGCAGCCTGGTGCTGGACTTGCCCGACGACGGTGTGTACGCCAGCCGCGACGGCAATCCCGACGTCGAAGTCCACGGCGAAAACCTGGCTTACGTGATCTATACCTCCGGTTCCACCGGCAAGCCCAAGGGCGCGGGCAATCGCCACAGCGCCCTGGTCAACCGGCTGTGCTGGATGCAACAGGCGTATGGCCTCGATGCCTCGGACAGCGTGCTGCAAAAGACGCCGTTCAGCTTCGACGTGTCGGTGTGGGAGTTCTTCTGGCCGCTGCTGACCGGTTCGACGCTGGTGGTGGCTGCGCCGGGCGCCCATCGCGACCCGGCGCTGTTGATCGAATTGATCACGGCCCAGGGCATCACCACGCTGCACTTCGTGCCGTCGATGCTCCAGGCGTTTGTGCAGGACCCGCGCGTGGCCGAATGCACCAGCCTCAAGCGAATCGTCTGCAGCGGTGAAGCGTTGCCGGTGGATGCCCAGCAGCAGGTGTTCGCCAAGCTGCCCAACGCCAACCTGTACAACCTCTACGGCCCGACCGAGGCGGCCATCGACGTGACGCACTGGACCTGTGTCGACGAGCAGCGCGACAGCGTGCCGATCGGCCAGCCGATCGCCAACCTCGGCACCTACATCCTCGACGATGAGTTGTCGCCGGTGCCGGTGGGCGTGATTGGCGAACTGTATCTGGCGGGCGAGGGGCTGGCGCGGGGTTACCACCGACGCGCGGCGTTGACCGCCGAGCGCTTCGTCACCGGGCCGTTCGGCCATGGCCAACGCCTGTATCGCACCGGCGACTTGGCGCGCTATCGCCCTGACGGTGTGATCGAATATGCCGGGCGGATCGACCATCAAGTGAAGATCCGTGGCCTGCGCATCGAACTGGGCGAAATCGAAGCGCGCCTGGCCGAGCACGAGGCGGTGCGCGAAACCGTGGTCCTGGCCCAGGACGGCACGCTGCTGGTCGCCTATGTGGTGCCGGCGCGCGCGGAACTGCTGGCCGCCGATGACGCCGTTCGCCAGGCGCTGCAAGCGCGCCTCAGGGAACATCTGAGCCAATCCTTGCCCGACTACATGGTGCCGCAACACTGGGTGTGGCTGGAAAAAATGCCGGTCAGCCCCAACGGCAAGCTCGAGCGCAAGGCGCTGCCCAAGGCCGAGCCGAGCGCCCATCCCCAGGCCTACGTCGCAGCCGTGACCGCGCAGGAACAGACGCTGGTGGATATCTGGCAAAGCGTGCTCGGCAGGGAGCGCGTGGGCGTGACCGACAACTTCTTCGAGCTGGGCGGCGATTCGATCATCTCCATCCAGGTCGTGAGCCGGGCCCGTCAGGCCGGTATCCATTTCAGCCCCAAGGACCTGTTCCTGCACCAGACCATCCAGGGTTTGACCGGCGTGGCGACAACCGGAGACGGCGGGCTGGTGATCGACCAGGGCCCGGTGACAGGGGAGGCGCTGCTGTTGCCGTTCCAGCAGTTGTTCTTCGAACAGGCCATGGCCGAGCCTCATCACTGGAACCAGTCGGTGTTGCTCAAGGGCGTGCGAGCGTTGCACGCCGGGCATCTGGAGCAAGCGTTGCAGGCCTTGGTCGAACATCACGATGCGTTGCGCCTGGCCTTCACCCATGAGGACGGCGCCTGGATCGCTCGCCATAAGACTTTGATGGAGCAGCGTTCACTCTGGCAGCACTCACCCTTGCTGTGGACCGCCGAAGTCGCGGATGCGCAGGCCCTCGAACGCCTGGCCGAACGCGCCCAGCGCAGCCTGGAACTGGACAGCGGCGCGCTGCTGCGCGGTGTTCTGGCGACCCTGGCCGATGGCAGCCAGCGGCTGTTGCTGGTGATCCATCACCTGGTGGTGGACGGCGTGTCCTGGCGGGTTCTGCTGGAGGATCTGCAACAGGCGTACGACCAGCTAAAGGCCGGCCAGGCACCGTCGTTGCCAGCCAAGACCACGTCTGCACAGGCCTGGGCGCAACGGTTGCAGGCCCATGCCGGCAGTGCGGCGTTGCAGGGCCAAGTCGCGTACTGGCAGGCGCAACTGGAAGGCGCTCGCCAAGACCTTCCTTGCGACCACCCGGGAAGTGATTTGCGCAGGTGCCATGGGGCGCAAGTGCAGACGCGGCTGGACAAAGCACTGACCCGACGACTGTTGCAGCAAGCACCGGCGACCTACCGCACCCAGGTCAACGACCTGCTGTTGACGGCGCTGGCGCGGGTGATCGGCCGCTGGACTGCCCAGGCCTCGACTTTGATTCAATTGGAAGGCCATGGCCGCGAGGCGCTGTTCGATGATCTGGACCTGAGCCGCAGCGTGGGTTGGTTCACCAGCCTGTTCCCGGTGCGTCTGACCCCGACGGCGACCGCCGAAGGCTCGATCAAGGCAATCAAGGAACAACTGCGGGCCATCCCCGACAAAGGGCTTGGTTTTGGCGTGTTGCGCTACCTGGGCGATGAACCGACGCGTCGTGCCCTCGCGGCACTGCCGGTGCCGCGTATCACCTTCAATTATCTGGGGCAGTTCGACAGCGGCTTCAGCGAAGAGGCCGGCGGGCTGTTTGTCCCGGCCAGCGAGTCGGCGGGCGCCGCGCAGAGTCCGTTGGCGCCGCTGGATAACTGGTTGACCCTCAACGGCAGCGTCTATGCCGGCGAGTTGAGCATCGACTGGACCTTCAGCACGCAGATGTTCGACGAAGCGACGATCCAGGCACTGGCCGTGGATTACGCTCGCGAATTGCAGGACTTGATCGACCACTGTTGCGAGACCCAGCGCCACGGCTTCACGCCGTCGGACTTCCCCCTGGCCGGGCTCGACCAGGCGCAATTGGACGCCTTGCCGCTGATGGCCCGAGACGTGGAGGACCTCTATCCACTGTCGCCGATGCAGCAGGGCATGCTGTTCCACACGCTGTATGAGCAACAGGCCGGCCACTACATCAACCAGATGCGCGTGGAGGTCGAAGGGTTGGATGTCGAACGCTTCCGCCAGGCTTGGCAAGCGGCGACCGACGCCCATGACGTGCTGCGCAGCGGTTTTGTCTGGGACGGCGATTTCAAGCGTGCGTTGCAGGTGGTGCACAAGCGTGTGGAGGTTGCGTTGCAGTTGCACGACGCACGCATGGAGGCTGATTTGCCTCGCTACCTGGAAACCCTCGCAACGGCCCAGCGCCAGCAAGGGTTTGCCCTGGAAGCGGCGCCATTGTTGCGGTTGGTGGTCGTGCGGGTCGCGGATGATCGCTATCATTTGATCTACACCAGCCATCACATCTTGATGGACGGCTGGAGCAATTCGCGGTTGCTTGGCGAAGTGCTGCAACGCTACAGCGGGCAATCCGTTGCCGTGTCCGGCGGACGTTATCGAGACTACATCGCCTGGCTGCAGCGCCAGGATGCGGCGGCCAGCGAGGCGTTCTGGAAGCCTGCGCTGATACGCCTGGAAGCACCAACGCGGCTGGCCGATGCGGTGGCCAAACCGACGGAGGCTGGTGTTGGTTATGGCGATCATGTGCAAGTGCTGGACGAAGCACTGACCCGACGCCTGGAAACCTTCGCCCGGGCTTCGAAAGTCACCATGAACACGCTGGTGCAGGCGGCGTGGCTGCTGCTGTTGCAGCGCTACACCGGTAAACCCACCGTGGCGTTTGGAGCGACGGTCGCCGGTCGCCCAGCGGACTTGCCCGGCATCGAGCAGCAGATCGGCCTGTTCATTAACACCTTGCCGGTGATCGCCAGTCCTCGAGCCGAGCAGTCGCTGGACAGTTGGTTGCAAGCGGTGCAGGCCCAAAACCTTGCCCTGCGCGAATTCGAGCACACCGCGTTGCTGGATATCCAGCGTTGGGCCGGGCAGGGCGGCGACGCGTTGTTCGACAGTCTGCTGGTGTTCGAGAACTACCCGATTGCCGAGGCCTTGGAGCAGGGCGCGCCGGACGGTTTGCGCTTTGGTTCGCCAATCACCCAGGAGCAGACCAACTATCCGTTGACGCTGTTGGTGGGGTTGGAGCGGCAGTTGTCGGTGCACGTGAGTTATCAACTGGCGAGCTTCGCCCCGGCCACGGTGGAAAGATTGGCGGCGCATTTGGCTCAGTTGCTCGGGCAGATGACCGCTCAGGGCGAGCGCCCGTTGGGTGAGCTGTCGATGCTGGAATTCGATGAACACCAGCGCCTGACTCATGACTGGAATCCGGTGGATGCGCCGTTCGAACAGGACGTCTGCGTTCACCAACTGATCGCTCGTCAGGCCGAAGCATCGCCGGATGCCTTGGCGGTGACGTTTAATCATGTTCGTCTGAGCTACAGCGAACTCGACGGCCGCGCTAATCGCCTGGCCCACAAGCTCATCGAACTGGGCGTCGGCCCGGAAGTGCGCGTAGGCGTGGCGATGCCGCGTTCGGAGCAGTTGCTGATCGCCCTGCTGGCGGTGCTCAAGGCTGGCGGTGCGTACGTGCCGTTGGATCCGGATTACCCGGCCGAACGTGTTGCCTACATGCTTGATGACAGTCGGGCGCGGGTGTTGCTGACCGAGCAGGCAGTGGCGCAGACGCTGACGGTTCCAGCTGAGACCGAAGTGTTGATGCTGGACCGGGTTGAGTTGAGCTCGTATCCCTTCACCGCACCGGACACAGCGGTCACCCCAGACAACCTCGCCTACGTCATCTACACCTCCGGCTCCACCGGCAAACCCAAGGGCGTGGCCATCGCCCACCGCAACGTCCTGGCGCTGATCGACTGGTCCAGAACCGTCTACAGCCGCGACGACATCCAAGGCGTACTCGCGTCCACTTCGGTGTGCTTCGACCTGTCGGTATGGGAGCTCTTCGTGACCCTGGCCAACGGCGGCTCGCTGATCATTGCCCGCAACGCCCTGGAATTGCCGCACCTGCCGGCCCGCGACCAGGTGCGCCTGATCAATACCGTGCCCTCGGCCATCGCCGCGTTGCAGCGCAGCGGGGATATCCCGCAAAGCGTGCGCATCATCAACCTGGCCGGTGAACCGCTGAAGCAAAGCCTGGTGGATGCTCTCTACCCAACACCCCTCACCTGTGGGAGCGGGCTTGCTCGCGAAAGCGGTGGGTCAGTCAATGATGGGCTAACTGAGGGGACGCCTTCGCGAGCAAGCCCGCTCCCACAAGGGGTTCAGCATGTCCATGGCATCATCAACCTGGCCGGTGAGCCGCTGAAGCAAAGCTTGGTGGATGCCCTCTACCCAACACCCCTCACCTGTGGGAGCGGGCTTGCTCGCGAAAGCGGTGGGTCAGTCAATGATGGGCTAACTGAGGGGACGCCTTCGCGAGCAAGCCCGCTCCCACAAGGGGTTCAGCATGTCCATGGCATCATCAACCTGGCCGGCGAGCCGTTGAAGCAGAGCTTGGTGGATGCCCTCTACCCAACACCCCTCACCTGTGGGAGCGGGCTTGCTCGCGAAAGCGGTGGGTCAGTCAATGATGGGCTAACTGAGGGGACGCCTTCGCGAGCAAGCCCGCTCCCACAAGGGGTTCAGCATGTCCATGGCATCATCAACCTGGCCGGTGAGCCGCTGAAGCAAAGCCTGGTGGATGCTCTCTACCCAACACCCCTCACCTGTGGGAGCGGGCTTGCTCGCGAAAGCGGTGGGTCAGTCAATGATGGGCTAACTGAGGGAACGCCTTCGCGAGCAAGCCCGCTCCCACAGGGGGTTGAGCATGTCTATGACCTTTATGGTCCGTCCGAAGACACCACCTATTCCACCTGGACCCGCCGCACCCCTGGCGGCACGGCCAACATCGGCCGCCCGCTCAAGCACACCGCCAGCTACCTGCTGGACGCCAACCTGCAACCGGTGCCCCAAGGCGTGTCGGCTGAGCTGTACCTGAGCGGCGCCGGTATCACCCGGGGCTACCTCGGCCGCGCGGCGATGACCGCCGAGAAATACGTGCCCAACCCGTTCTCGACGACCGGCGAACGCCTGTACCGCACCGGCGACCTTTGCCGCTATCGCGCCGACGGCGTCCTCGAATACCAGGGCCGCATCGACCATCAGGTGAAGATCCGCGGCTTCCGTATCGAGCTGGGGGAAATCGAGGCGCGACTGCTGCAACAGCCCGAGGTCAACGAAGTCGCCGTGCTCGCCCAGGAGGGGCCGGGCGGGCAGCAACTCGTCGCCTATGTGGTGGCGTCGCTGGACGCCGACACCCTGCGCGATTCACTCAAGGCCCGACTCAAGGAGCACCTGCCGGACTACATGATCCCGGCCCACTGGCTGTTCCTCGATCACCTGCCGCTGACCCCCAACGGCAAGCTCGACCGCAAGGCGTTGCCGGGCGTGGAAACCGGGGGGACGCAAAACGGTTACGCGCCACCCGCAAGCGAACTGGAGCAACAGGTCGCCGACGTCTGGCGAGAAGTCCTGGAAGTAGAACAGGTTGGCCGCAATGATCATTTCTTCGAACGCGGTGGTCACTCATTGCTGGCGACCCAGGCGATCTCCCGGCTGCGCAAACTCACGGATTATCCGCTGAGCTTGCGTGATCTGTTCGATCATCCACGGCTCAGCGCATTGGCAGCGCTGATGAGCGAGGCCGCTGACGCAACCGTGCGCGCAGGCGACTCCAGCAAGGTCCGGCTCAAGGCCCATGGGCCAAGGCAATCGGCGCCGCTGTCGCTGGTGCAACGGCGGTTGTGGATCGCCGAGCAGCTGTCCGGCGGCACGTCGGCGTATGGCATGCCGATGGCCCTGCGCCTGAGCGGCGAGTTGTCGGTCGAGCGGCTGATGAGCAGTTTTGCCGAAGTGACGCGCCGTCACGCTGTGCTGCGCACCGCGTATGTCCAGGACGACGAAGGCGACCCGCTGGCGGTGATCGCCGACGAAGTCCAGCTGGATTTCCCGCTGGTCGATCTGTCCGAGCTTTCGCCCGGTGCCCGGCAGGAACACGTGGCCCAGGCGACGCTGGACAATGCGCGCACCCCGATCGACCTGGAACAGGCGCCGCTGCTGCGTGGGCGGATCCTGCGCCTGGGCCCGACCGAGCACGTGTTGTTGTACGCCATGCACCACATCATTTCCGATGGCTGGTCGATGGGGTTGTTGATCAACGAACTGGTGCAGATCTACGAAGCCGCTTCGCGCCACGAACCGATGCCGCTGGCGCCGCTGGAGGTTCAATACCATGACTTCGCCCTGTGGCAGCAGGCGTTGGAAGAGCAAGGCGTGCTGGCGCGCCAGGCCGACTATTGGAAGCAGCGACTCGACGGTTACAACGGTCGGCTTGACCTGCCGCTGGACAATCCTCGCGGCCAGACCTCGTCGTATGAGGGCGATGCGTTGCAGTTCGAACTGTCTGCCGACCTCAGCGCGGCATTGCGGCGCATTGCGAGTGAGGCCGGCGTCACGCTGTACAGCACGCTGCTGGCGTCGTTCCAGGTGTTATTGCATCGCCTTTGCAACGCGCAGGATCTGGTGGTGGGTGCTGACGTAGCCGGACGCGAGCAACCTGAGCTGGAGCGCCTGATCGGCTTCTTCGTCAACGTCCTGCCGCTGCGTTCGCGCTTCGATGCGGGCGTGACGTTCACACGATTCCTGGCCCAGGCCCAGGACGATCTGCTCGGCGCGCTGGAGCATCAGGACCTGCCGTTCGACCAGATCGTCGACGCCTCGGGCGTGCCTCGTCACAAAGGCATGAACCCGTTGCTCCAGGTGTTGTTCGTGATGAACAACGTGCCGGTGCGCACGCGTTCCATGGCGGGCTTGAGCGTGGAGTTCCTGCCGGCGCTGCAGAACCATTCTAAATTCGACATGGCATTGTTCGTTGACGAAGAAGAAGGGCAATTGCGCGGTAATTGGCAGTTCGCCACACGCTTGTTCGGACATGAGCGCGTCCATTACCTGATCCGGGCCTGGACGACCCTGTTGGAACAGATCGTCGCTGATCAGGACATTCAATTGGGAGCTATCAGCATGCCAGTCGACAACGTGGCGACAGCCGCCACGCCTGCCAACGTCCCGGGGCCCAAGGCCGACAAACTGGGCAAGTTCCTCAAGCGCTCGGCGACACCGGCCGCGCGGCCGCGTCCGGCGCTGGTGCGTGAATCGCTGGTGGCAGCGCCACAACGTTTCCCGCTGATGCTGGAGCCCGGCGAGCCGCACCTGGACGTCATCGAGTGGATCCGGCAGAACCGACCCTTGATCGAACAGAAACTGGCCGAACACGCCGGCATTCTGTTTCGTGGATTCGCGCTGGACGGCATCCAGGGCTTCGAAGCGTTCGCCGAAGCGATTCAACCGGGGCTGTACGGCCAGTACGGCGACTTGCCGAAGAAGGAAGGGGGCAAGAACACCTACCGCTCCACGCCGTACCCGGAACGCAAGATGATCCTGTTCCACAACGAGAGCTCCCACCAGGACCGTTGGCCGCGCAAGCAGATGTTCTATTGCGAGCAGGCCGCGCCCGTGGGCGGCGCGACCCCGGTGGTGGACTGCCGCCTGATGTACGAGAAACTGCCGGCGGACCTTCGCGAAAAGTTCGAGGACAAAGGGCTGCTGTACGTGCGCACCTTCACCGACAAGCTCGACGTGTCGTGGCAGCACTTCTTCAAGACCGAAAATCGTCTCGAAGTGGAAGCCCGATGCCGGGCCGGCGGTATCCAGTGGCGCTGGCTCGACAACGACGAATTGCAGACCCGCACGCCGGGGCCGGCGATCATCACACACCCGATCACCGGGGAAAAATCCTTCTTCAACCAAGTGCAGTTGCATCACATCTACTGGCTGGAGCCGGACGTGCGCCAAGACCTGTTGTCGATGTACGGCCTGGAGCGCATGCCTAGGCACGTCTATTACGGCGACGGCACACCGATCGAAGACGAGGTGATGGCGCGTATCGGCGAGTTGTACGAAGCCTGCGCGGTGCGTTTCGACTGGCAGAAAGGCGATGTGATCCTGCTGGACAACATGCTGGTGGCCCACGCCCGCGACCCATTCGAAGGACCTCGCAAAATCGTCGTCGCTATGGGCGATATGTACGACCACGCCAGCCTGCAACGGCCAGCGACCGTTGGGCAATCTGCCCGGGGCGCATTCAATACCGAGGAAACCGGAGCATGAACGAGGTGATGATGGACACGCAGGACGCGGGTTTCGCCCTGACGCCCGAGCAGCAGCGGGCGCTTGAACAATTGTCGGGCACGGTGACTTGTGGCGAGGCCCTGCGCTGGGTGAGCGTGATCATCGATGGCGACTTTGATCCGCAACGATTGCACGGCGCCTTCGACACACTGGCGGCGCAGCAGCCGATGTTGCTGGCACGGTTGGTCAAGGTCGCCGGTTTCCACGGCCTGCGTCAGGTGGCCCAGGCCGGGCGCTTCCCGTTGACGATAAACCCAAGCGAGCAACCTGCTGAAGAGGTCCAGGCGCAGATCAACGAAACCCTGGGCCAGGCGTTCGTAGTCGGCGAATCGGCCGGCGTCCAGGCGGTGCTTTATCGTCTGGCGCCACGGCAATGGCAACTGCTGCTGGGTATCGCCCGCTACAGTGCTGATGCGCCATCGATGGACCTGCTGCTTGGACAGGTACGCCAGGCTTACGCGGGCCAGGTATCGGAAGACGAAGCGCCGGGCGAGTTCGCCCAGTACCTGGAATGGCGCAGCGAAGTGGTGCTGGATGAAGATGCCGCCACCGCGAGGACCTATTGGCAGCAGCATCTGCAAGGCTTGCAGACGCAGATCGACACGCCGTGGCTGGCGGCACGCCGCGCCGGCAGCGGGACCGCCGATGCGCGTGTGTCATTGGCCTTGGAACCGGCCCGGCGCGATGCTTTGCAGCGCTTGGCCGATGAGCTTGGGCAATCGCTGTCGACCTTATTGCAGGGAGCGTGGTGGCTGCTGTTGGGCCGCCTGAGCGGTTCCGACCAGGCACTGGTGGGCATCCGTCACGACAGCCGCGGCGATTACGACTACTTCGCCAATGCCATTGGCGTGTTCGAGAAAACCCTGCCGCTTTGCGTACCGTTGTCCCCCAGTGCACCGTTCAGCGAGTGGCTGGGAGCGTTGGCGACGCGGCTTGAAGCCCACCGCACCTGGCAGGAATATTGGGTGCCGGAACTGGCGCCGGACGCGGCGCATCCGGCCTATGGTTTCGCGGTCGCTCGGGCAAGTTTCGTCCACAGCGACGGCGGTCTGAAGTGGACGGGATCTTCGCTTGTGCAGACTGATCCGCTTGAGCTGCTGCTGAAGGTTCAATTGGACGATGCCCAGCAGCTGGTCGCGATCGACCTGCATTACGCCGACGCTCGTTACTCGCAAGCTGCCGCCAGCGCCGTGCTGGAACAATACGATGTGCTGCTGGCCTCTATCGCTGCGGATGCGCAAACGCCGCTGGCGCAGCTCAACCTGCTGGGCCGCAGCGAGGAATCGCGCCTGCGGTCGATCAACCCGCCGATGCAGGCGCTGGCCGATAACCGCTATCTGCCGCAGCGTATTGCAGATCTGGCGCTGCGGACGCCGGACATTATCGCGCTGACCGACGCCCATCAATCCTTGAGCTACGGTCAGCTAAACGCAGAGGTCGAGCGCGTGGCCCTCGGCATCCAAGACCAAGGCCTGGGCGAGGGTTCGATTGTCGCCCTGGCCTTGCCGCGCTCGGCGGAGCTGGTGATCGCCATGTTGGCGAGCTGGCGCATCGGCGCGGCCTACCTGCCGCTGGATACCCAATGGCCCCAGGCCCGCCAGGCGTTGATGGTGGAACAGGCCGGCGCCGCGGTGGTGCTCACCGATGCGGCGCATATGCCGGCGTGGCAGGACCAGCCGTATACAGCGCTGGTATTGGCCGGGCTCAGCCCAGCGAATGCGACGTTGCCGGCGCTGGCGACCAAGGGCAACGACATCGCCTATGTGTTGTTCACGTCCGGCTCCACCGGTGTGCCCAAGGGCGTGGTGATCGAGCATCGGCAATTGCTCAACTACACCGCCCAGGCCAGCCAGGCGTTGGCGCTGGATCAGTGCAGACACGTGGCCTTCAGCTCCACCGTGGCGGCGGACCTGGGCAACACGGCGCTGTTTGGCGCGTTGTTCAATGGCGCGACCCTGCATGTCGCCAGCGATGAGCAGATGCAGGACGGCGCGTTGTTCGCCACGTTCATGCGCCAGCATCAAATCGATTGCCTGAAGATCGTGCCGTCGCACCTCGCGGCGTTGCTCGACAGCGAACAAGCGACATTGCCGCGCACCCTGATGCTCGGCGGCGAGCCGATAGCGCCGACGTTGATTGAACGCATCGCCCGATTGCGCAGCGATTGCCGAGTGTTCAACCACTACGGGCCGACCGAGGCCACCGTCGGAGTCATGATTCATCCGTTGTCATTGAAGGGCGACGATGACTGCTCGGCGCTGACCCAGGTGCTGGGCAACAACCAAGTCTACGTACTGGACGCCGAGCGGCGGCTGGCGCCGGTGGGCGTGCTGGGCGAGGTGTACCTGGGCGGCGCGCAGTTGTGCCGGGGTTATCTGAATGCGGAGGCCGACGGGCAGACGTTCATCCAGAGCCCGTTCGATCCGGCGCAGCGCCTGTACCGCACGGGCGACCTGGCGCGCTATCGCCCGGCCGGCGGGATTCAGCTGCAAGGGCGGCGCGATCAGCAGGTCAAGGTGCGCGGGTTCCGCATCGAGCTGGCGGAGATCGAGGCCGAGCTGCTGCGCGTGCCGCAGGTGGGCGAGGCGCTGGTGCTACCGGCCGAGCAGGGTTTGCTGGCATTTATCGTGGCATCGCAAGGCTTGCCTTCGGAAGTGCTGGATGCCGCGCGGGCGCAACTGAACGCACGCTTGCCCAGCGTGATGGTGCCGCAGCATTGGCACCTGATCGAACGCTTCCCTCGGTTGGCCAACGGCAAGATCGATCGCCAGGCGTTGCAGCAGTTGGCAGTCGCGACGGGCGAGGAAGAGGGCGCCGGACCCCGTGACGGACTCGAACAATTGCTCGCTGCGCGCATGGCGCAACTGCTCGGAATTGAAAGATTGGGCATCGACCGCGACTTCTTCGCCGCCGGCGGTCATTCGCTGCTGGTGATCAAATTGGTGGCCGGCATTCGCAAGCTGCTGCAGTGCGACATCCATCCGGGGCTGGTCTTCGATCATCCGACCGTGGCTTCGTTGGCGACGGCCTTGCGGTCGCAGGAGAGCAGCCCGGGGCAGTTGGAGAAAATCGCCCAGGCACGCCTGCGCATGGAGGCGATGAGCCCTGAGGAAAAGGCTCGCCTGACTGAGCAGGCTCGGCAACTGCAAGCCGCCAAGGCGGCGCAAGGTAGTTGACAGGGCAAGAACAAAAGGCCGGCGCCGACAAGCGCCGGCTTTTTTTATTTTTTTTCGCGAATGATAAATAAACTCATTCCGGTTTTTCCCAGGTGCTGCGTCTTACTAGGGTATGCGGGCAAATCGGCTCGGGCAGGGCAGCCCAGGCGCCGGTTGTGTCCAGGAAAAATTTCGCTGTCGTCCAGCCGGATGACCGTGCCCGGGGAGGGGCCGGTCAGCCGCTAAACCGTGCTGGCGAACGGCAGGCCATTCGGCCCCCATGGACTTTTCACTTCTACCAATAATAGAGAGCACGATGTCGGCAATTCATGAGTTGAAACCGCTGTTCAAGGCACTTGTCATGTCTCGCGGCCTGCGTTCGCGCCGGGTGTTGTCGGGCCTGGGTCTGGTCGGTGCATTGTCCTTGAGCGCCCAGGTGATGGCGGAGGACGTCAGCATCAACATCCCTGCGCAGCCGCTGCCGCAGGCGCTGCAAGCGTTCGGCCAACAGACCAACCAGCAAGTGATCTACAACGCCGACGAATTGGCCGGCCTGAAAAGCAATCGCGTCAGCGGCAAGATGAGCCCGCAGGCCGCCATCACCGAGTTGCTCAAGGGCACCGGCGTGCGCCACAGCCTCGAGGGCAACACGCTGATGTTGGTAAAGGGCTCCGCCAGCGCGGGACTGGAGCTGGGCGCGACGACGATCAACGCCGAACAGTTGAATGCGACGACCGAAGGCAGCCACTCGTACACCAGCAATGCCGTGACGATCGGCAAGGGCACCCACACCCTCAAGGAAATTCCCCAGTCGATCACCGTGATGACGCGTAAGCAGATGGATGACCAGAACCTGGTCAACCTCAAGGACGCCGTCAACCAGACCACCGGCATCGTCGGCCTGCAGGGCGTCGGCCAGGGCATGATCCTGTCGTCGCGCGGTTTCCAGATCGACGACTGGCAGTACGACGGCGTGCCGATTCCGCGTAACACCTATTCGCTGGGCAACTGGGCGACCCAGGACCTGATTTTCTACGACCGCCTGGAAATCCTCCGTGGCGCCTCCGGCCTGCTGCAAGGCACCGGCAGCCCCGGCGGCGCCGTCAACCTGGTGCGCAAGCGTGGCCAGAGCGCACCGACCGTGACCCTGACCGGCAAGGCCGGCTCCTGGGATCACTACGGCCTGCAACTGGACGCTGGCGGCCCGCTGAACGACGCCGGCAATGTCCGTGGCCGCATCGTCCTCGACGAAGACCAGAGCAATTCCTTCGTTGACCATGCCTGGAGCAAGACCCATTCGCTGTACGGCGCGCTGGACGTTGACCTGAGCGAAGACACCACCCTGGGCTTGGCGGTCAGCCAATCCAATGGCGAGTCGCGCGGCAACATCCGTGGTTTGCCGCGCTACGCCGATGGCTCGATGCCGGACGTGTCGCGCTCCACCTACACCGGCGCGCGCTGGAACCGTTCTGAAATCGATGTCACCACCTACTATGCCGATCTGGAGCATCGCTTCAATGAGGACTGGGCCTTCAAGGTGGGGGGCGTGTACATGAGCGAGGATAACCAGGCGAAGAACCAGCGGGTCCAACGAGGCGGTGGTCTCTTGCCCGATGGCAGTGGCGTGCAATATGCCGACTTCCTGACCGACTTCCAGTCCACCAAGGCCGGTCTCGACATGAACCTGACCGGCAAGTTCGAAGCCTTGTCGATGGAACAGGAGGTCATGCTGGGGGGCAACTTCTCGCAATTGGAGACGGATGATAAATATGCCCGTACCTTCAACAACACCAGCGACTCGATCTTCGACATTGATAATGATCGCCCGGACATCAGCTACGACAGCTTGATCGCTGCGGGCGGCCTGGGCGTCCTCAGCAAGTACGACGTGCGCCAGAAAGGCGTGTACGGCACCTGGCGCGTCAAGCCGGTAGACGACCTGACTCTGATCCTGGGTTCCCGGGTCAGCTGGTACGACTTCAGCTACAAGTCGAAAAATGAAAACGCAGCCGGAATTACACGCAACACGCCAAGCTATTCAACCGAAACCGGCGTGGTCACGCCCTATGCCGGTATCGTCTATGACCTGAGCCGTGAGTGGGCGGTGTACGCCAGCTATACCGATGTGTTCCAGCCGCAGACTAACGTTGATGCCAGCGGCTCCGTGCTTAAGCCCGTCGTCGGCACCAATTACGAGGTGGGTCTTAAAGGTGAGTTGATGGACGGTCGGGTCAATACTTCCCTGGCTGTCTTCCGCTACGATCATGAAAACCGTGCCGTCAATGACGGCGGTTCGGGGTGTGGTGGCTTCGGTTGCTCGACAGCCTCGGGCAAGGTGCGCAGTCAGGGCATCGAGGCTGAAATCAGCGGTGAAGTGGTAGACAACTTGCAGTTGTTCGCGGGCTATACCTACAACACGACCAAATACCTCGAAGATCCGACCAACGAAGGCAGCATCTTCAGTACCTGGACGCCGAAACATATGCTGCGCGTTTGGGGCAACTACCAGTTCACCGGCGACTGGAGCCGTGTCAGCACCGGCCTGGGCTTCACCACCCAAAGCCATACGCAGGTCTACGATCTCAACTATGACGTACCGGGCTACACCGTATGGAACGCCCGTGTCGGCTACAAGCTGACGTCAGAGATCGATCTGGCGCTCAATGCCAACAACCTGTTCGACAAGACCTACATCACGCCGGCCTACAACCAGCTCAATGGCAACAACAACTTTGGCGATCCGCGTAACTTGATGTTCACGGTGAAGTACACGCCGCAGTTCTGATCTCCTCCAAAACAAAAAAACGACCCGCCTAGTGCGGGTCTTTTTTTATGAGATCAACCTGGCTGAACACGCAAACCCGTGGCGGGGGTGTTCCTACAAAAAATGTGGCGAGCCGGAAATTTCTGACAAGTCGTGTCGGTTGGTGGTTCGGAAGCGGTGGGGATAGGCTTTGTCCGTCGCTGCAAAATCAGCGACCGGGTTTGGTCACCTGTTTGAAGTCAGGCGCACATGCGCAACTCAGCATCTCGGCGCTTTTGTCGGTATGCTTTGCGGCGGGCTGTGCGCGGGGCACTCTCGAGTGCGCCGGGTGCCTGACTTCCCGGTTGACCAACCTGCGTATAGCCCACCACCCTCGTTTGGTCACGAGGTGGGTGAGCTCACTATCAAGTCAGGAGTTTCAAGATGGTCAAGAACACCCCCAACCCCCCAAGAAAAGCCGAAGATCTCTCCGCCTACACCCGCCTCGACTCAGCAGAACGTCGCGAAGCGGCCGATCGAGCACTCGACATCCACTTATCGCCCAACAAGCCAGTCAAGCCCGACACCCAGGACGGCCAGATCTTTACCGTGGCCGAGGGGCTCAACACCGAATCCATACTGACCACCCTCAGCGAAACCCTGGCCTCAGCCAACGCCATGGCGAACGACCTGGCCTTCGACCTGGAAGGCTCGCGGCGGCATGTGGCGTTGGGGCTTCAGCAATTGATCGAGCTGGGAACGCTACTGGCCAATCGAGCACTGGATGACATCGAGCCGCCCCAGCCTCCACGCTAGCCGCAGCACCGTAGCCCCCGTGGCGAGGGAGCTTGCTCCCGCTGGGTTGCGCTGTAGGATCTGCCGAGCGAAGCAAGGCTGCGATCTTTTCACTGCCAATGCATTCTGGAGCGAAAGATCAAAGATCAAAGATCAAAGATCAAAGATCAAAGATCAAAAGATCGCAGGCTTCGCCAGCTCCTACAGAGCCGAGCGGGAGCAGGCTCGCTCCCACAGAGGTCATCATCAGCCGCTCAGGCTCCAGTCATCCCGCGCCGGGAACTTCGCCCGTTTGATCTTCTTCTACCTACAACAGGCGGCGCCAGCCGTCTTTTGCAAAGGAGTCGATCATGCAAGTTCAAGTCAACAGTAACCATATCGAAGGCAGTGCCCGTCTGCAGGAGTGGGTTGGCAGTACGGTGGTGGAGGCGCTGCAGCGTTTCGAAGACCAACTGGCCCGCATCGAAATCCACGTCAGCGACGAAAACGCCCAGAAGGGCGGCGCCGCCGACAAGCGCTGCCAGATCGAGGCGCGCATGCAAGGACTTTCGCCGATGTCGGTCAGCCACAAGGCCGAGAGCCTCGAACTGGCCGTGGAGGGCGCCGCCGAGAAGATGCTGCACGCGCTCGATCATCAGATCGGCAAGCTCAACCCCGCCGTCGAGTCGATGGGGCGTGTGACTGCACCCACCGATGAAGCGCCACCCGAAATGGTGGACGCGATGCTGGAGGAAGACTTCCTCGAAAACCAAGAGGCTCGTGGCAAAGAATAAGGAGGCGATCATGACCGCTCATCAACCCTTCAGCCGGCAAGTACTGGCCGAGCTCCTGGCGTTCGAGGAACAGCCGAGCCTTTCGCTGTACATGCCCACCCACCGCACATTCCCCGAGCGCAGCCAGGACCCGATCCGCTACAAGAACCTGGTGCGCGACCTGCAGACCCAACTGGAACAGCAACACCCGGACATGGACTGCGCGCCTTTGCTCGAGCCATTCCTGGCGCTGGTGGAGGACCAGGGGTTCTGGAATTCCAACCGCGACGGCATCGCAGTGTTTGGCGCCCGTGACTATTTCAAAGTCATCTCGGTGAGCCAGCGCGTGCCGCAATGCGCCTTCGCCAACAGCCATCCTTACCTCAAGCCGTTGTTGCGCCTGGTCCAGTCCACCGAGCGTTATCAAGCGCTGTGCCTGACCCGCAACGAGGTCTGGCTCTATGAAGGCTCCTCGGAACAGTTGGAAAAAATCGAACTGGCCGAACAGGTGCCGCGCAACCAGAACGAGGCGCTCGGTGACGAGCTCACGCCGGGTGACCAGCAGGGCTTTCCCAATGGTTTCAGCCGCAGCGGCGAACGCGGCGATGCGATGATGCATGAGGCCGCCGGCGGCGGTAAGCAGGACGAAATCAACCTGGACCGCGAACGGTTCTTCCGCGCCGCGGACAAAGCCATCCTGCAATACCATTCGCAACCGTCGGGCCTGCCGATGATTCTGGTGGCCCTGCCGGAGAACCAGGCGGTGTTCCGTGCCGTCAGTCACAACCCGAACGTACTGGCGCAGGGCATCGAGGGTGATCCTTCGCGATTCAGTCTGGAAGAGTTGCGTGTCCACTGCTCGAAACTCATGGCCCACAGCCACGCTGACCGCGTTGTCGACAGCTTGAATCGTTATGGCGTCGCGGTGGGGCAGGGGCGTTCGCTGGACAAACTGGCGGAGATCGCCAAGGCCGCCTGGGAAGGCCGCGTCGCGCTGTTGCTGGTGGAGGCGGAGCGCCAGGTGCCTGGGCAGCTCGACCTGGACAAAGGCCGGCTGCTGATCGACGAGACGGGCGACGAGCAGGCACCCGATGTGCTTGATGAGCTGATCCTGGCCGTGACCCGCCAAGGCGGCGAAGTCGTAGTAGTGCCGCCCGAGCATGTCATGCCGACCGACACGGGAGCGGCGGCGGTGTGCCGGTTCTGACCTGCTCCTGTGGGAGCGAGCCTGCTCGCGAAGGCGGACCGACCGTCGATAAAAATTATTGACTGACACACCGCTTTCGCGAGCAGGCTCGCTCCCACACTTTTATTTTGGTGCCAGCCGGTCGGGCGGCGTTTGCTTCCTATTAATAGTAACCATTACTATTCACATCCCGTCCCCACAGTGCGCCGCGATGATCCCCAAGCTGCCCCGCAGACCCGGCTTTTTCGAGCATTACGAAGAGTTGATCGGCACCTGGACCCGTCGCCTGCGCAATCGCCAGCAGGCCGAGGACCTGGCCCACGATACCTTCGTGCGGGTGCTCGAATCCGATTCGGCGCAAGTGGAGCAGCCACGGGCCTACCTGCACCAGACGGCGCGCAACATTGCGGTGGACGGCTATCGGCGTGAAGATCGACGGGGCGCCCTGGAGGAAGTGGCGTTCGACACCCCATCGCTTGCGAGCGACCCGGAGCACTACATGCACGCGATCCAGCTGGCGGACTCCATCGAGCAAGCACTGGCCGAACTGCCGGCCAACTGCCGCACGGTGTTCGTCTGGCAGAAGATCGAGGGCCTGACCCAGGCGGAAATCGCCGAACGCCTGGGGCTGTCAAAAAACATGGTGGAAAAGTATATGATCCGCACCCTGCGCCATCTGCGGGATCGCCTGGACGGGCCAGGACAATGACCCGTCGTCTTCTTCCACCTGAGCCACAGGACCCTTCCATGATGGATAGCCGTGAATGCCCGTGCGGGCAGAGCAGGGTTCGCGACGAGGCGGCGCAATGGTTCGTGCGTTTGCAAAACCCGGTGATGGGCGTCGAGGAGCGCCAGCGTTTCGATGCCTGGTTGAGCGAACATCCCAACCATCGCGACGAGATTCAACTGCTCCAAGGCATCTGGAGCGCGACGGATCTGCTGCCCAAGGAGCGTCTGCAAGCGTTGTGCGAGCGCCCCGCCGAACGTGCGAAGCGCCGACCGCTGCTGCGTTTTGCCGTGGCCGCGGGGTTGCTCGCGGTGACGGTCGGGTTGGGGCTGTTCAGTGGCCTGGACGCTGCGGGCGATTACAGCGGCGAATTTGCCACCGCGCTGGGTGAGCGTCGGCATGTCGCCTTGCCGGATGGTTCGGCGATCGACCTCAACAGCCGTAGCCACGTGCGTGTCCAGTTCGCCCATCACCAACGCCGGGTGGAACTGGTCGAGGGCGAGGCGCTGTTCAGCGTTGAGCATGACACGGGACGTCCGTTCACCGTGGACGCGGGCAACGGCCAGGTGACGGTCACCGGTACGCGCTTCGATGTGCGCCGTGATGCCGACGGTTCCCGGGTGGCGGTGGAGCAGGGCAGCGTCCGGGTCCAGGGTCGCGACAGGCCCGTCAACCTCACGGCCGGCCTCGGCACCCGGATCGATGCCCGGGGCAAGGTCGCGGCGCCGTATGCGATCAATGCCGGTGAAGTCACCGCATGGCGCAACGGCAAACTGGTGTTCAACAATGCGCCGTTAAGTGAAGTGGCCGAGGAAGTGTCCCGTTATCGCACCAAGCCCCTGCGGGTTGCCAGTGCATCGGTGGGCAACCTGCGCCTGACCAGCGTGTTTCGTTCGGACAATCCCGAGGCGCTGCTCAAGGCCTTGCCGAACATCCTGCCGGTGGTCGTGCGCACGCTGGATGACGGCAGCCAGGAAATAATTTCGAAATAGATTCAGGTTTTTTTCGAGTTCTTCGTCTTCTTGTCCAACTGCAACTGGTTTGCATTAACAGACGCGTATTCTTGCGATTCGACAGGACAAGGTTCGACGTGAAAACTTTCGCCAAAAACAACAAACGCCTTCCCGTACGCTGGCTGCCGCTGGCCCTGAGCCTGGCTGTCAGCGCCGGGTTGCCCCAGGCCTTTGCCGACCAGGTCGCCACAGCCATCCATATCCAGGCGCAACCCTTGGGCCAGGCGCTGAGCCAGCTGGGCCAGCAGACCTCGTTGCAAGTATTTTTCAGCCCTGAGCTGGTGGCCGGCAAGCAAGCCCCGGCGGTGGAGGGCACCTTGTCCCCGGAGGCGGCGCTCAGCCAACTGTTACGGGGCAGCGGCCTGCAATACCAGATCGATGAAGGCTCGGTGACCATTCTGCCGGCGCCCACGGCGGGCCCTTTGGAACTGGGCACCACCGACATCCAGGTGGTTGGCGACTGGCTCGGCGATGCCAATGCCGAAGTGGTGCAGAACCACGCCGGCGCGCGGACGGTGATCCGTCGCGAGGCGATGGTCGAGCAGGGCGCGATGAACGTTGGCGATGTGCTGCGTCGCGTGCCCGGTGTGCAAGTGCAGGACGCCAACGGCACGGGTGGCAGTGATATTTCCCTGAACGTCGGCGTGCGCGGCCTCACCTCGCGCCTGTCGCCACGCTCCACGGTGTTGATCGACGGCGTACCTGCGGCGTTCGCGCCCTACGGCCAACCGCAACTGTCCATGGCGCCGATTTCATCCGGCAACCTGGACAGCATCGACGTGGTGCGCGGCGCCGGGTCGGTGCGCTATGGGCCGCAGAACGTCGGCGGGGTGATCAATTTTGTCACCCGCGCCATTCCTGAAAAAGCCACCGGGGAAATCGGCAGCACCCTGGAAACATCCCAGCGCGGCGGCTGGAAGCACATCGACACGGCGTTTCTCGGCGGCACCGCTGACAACGGCCTGGGCGTGGCGCTGTTGTATTCCGGCGTCAACGGCAACGGTTTTCGCAAAAGCAATAACGGCAACGACATCGACGACGTCATTCTCAAGACCCATTGGGCGCCGACCGATGTCGATGACTTCTCGTTGAATTTCCATTACTACGACGCCAAGGCCGACATGCCTGGCGGCTTGACCCAGGCCCAGTACGACGCCGACCCGTACCAGTCCGACCGCGACTGGGACAACTTCAGCGGCCGGCGCAAGGACGTGTCCTTCAAGTGGATTCGCGAGATCAGCGATCGCACCCAGGCCGAGGTGCTGACCTACTACTCCGACAGCTACCGCGGCAGCACCATCGCTAACCGGGACCAGCGCAACCTGGTCTCCTACCCGCGCACGTACTACACCTTCGGCATCGAGCCTCGGGTTTCCCATGTGTTTGATTTTGGGCCCACCACCCAGGAGGCCAGTGTCGGTTACCGCTACCTCAAGGAAGGCATGCACGAAGAGGCCAGCCGCCTGGCGCTGCGCAACAACGAGCCGGTGGTGCGCCCGGGTTCCGATGGCCACGTCTACCAGGACCGCACCGGTGGCACCGAAGCCCACGCGGTCTACATCGATGACAAGATCGACGTCGGCAAATGGACCATCACCCCAGGCATCCGCTTCGAAAGCATCAGCACTGAATGGCACGACCGCCCGGTGCTCGACACCGCTGGCAATCCCGTGCAGGAAAAGCGCCGCAGCATCGACAGCAACGAACCGCTGCCGGCCTTGAGCGTGATGTATCACCTGTCCGATGCCTGGAAGCTGTTCGCCAACTACGAAACTTCGTTTGGCAGCCTGCAGTATTTCCAATTGGGCCAGGGCGGTGAAGGCAACAACACCGCCAATGGCCTGAGCCCGGAAAAGGCCAAGACCTACGAAATCGGCACGCGCTACAACGATGACGTGTGGGGCGGCGAGGTGACGCTGTTCTACATCGATTTCGATGACGAATTGCAGTACATCAGCAACGACGTCGGCTGGACCAACATGGGCGCCACCAAGCACCAGGGCCTGGAGGCTTCGGTGCACTACGACATGGCCGCGCTCGACCCGCGCCTCGAGGGCCTGACCGCCAGTGCTGGTTTCACCTACACCCGCGCGACTTATGAAGGGGATATCCCAAGCTTCAAGGGCCGCGACCTGCCGTTCTACTCTCGCCAGGTGGCCACCGTGGGCTTGCGCTACGACGTCAATCGCTGGACCTACAACCTCGACGGCTTCGCCCAGTCCAAGCAGCGTTCACCGGGCAACAGTGTCAATCCTGACGGCAGCTTCAGCGACAACTACATCACCGACGGTAACGCTGACGGCCGGTATGGCGACATGCCTGGCTATATGCTCTGGAACGTAAGGGCGGGTTACGACTTCGGCGAGCAATTGTCGAACCTGAAAGTCGGCGCCGGGGTCAAGAACCTGTTCGATCACCAGTACTACACCCGTTCCAGCGACAACAACTCGGGCATCTACGTCGGCGCGCCGCGTACGTTCTTTGTGCAGGCGAGCGTGGGGTTTTGATCCAGCTCCAAGGTTGAGGCGTACCCCTGTGGCGAGGGAGCAAGCTCCCTCGCCACGGGGAAATCTGCAAGACCTCAGACCTTCAACACCTTCCCACTGGCCGCCACCGCCACCAACGACAGTGCAATCAACCCGAACGCAATACCCAGGCTACTGCCATGGGCAACAAACCCGATCAATGCCGGCCCCGCGAGGATGCCGGCATAGCCGATGGTGGTGATGGCCGGCACGGCGATGGCTTCGGGCATCAATGTCTGTTTGCCGACGGCGGTGTACAGCACGGGCACGATGTTCGAACACCCGGCGCCGACCAATGCATAACCCAGCAGCGCCGCTTGCCACATCGGTGCGACGGTGGCGATCAGGAAACCCGTCGCCGCGATCGACCCGCCGTAGATGATCACGCGCTTGGCGCCCAGGCGATGCACCACCGAATCGCCGGTCAGCCGGCCGACGGTCATGGTCAAGGCAAACGCGGCATAACCCAACCCGGCATAGGCGGTATCCACCGCGCGCTCGCTAGCCAGGAATACGGCGCTCCAGTCCAGCACCGCGCCTTCGGCCAGGAATACGATGAAGCACAGGATGCCGATAAACAGCACCACGCCGTGGGGAATGGCAAACGCCGGACCTGAACTTTCACTGCCGTAGGGCAGCAGGTGCGGCGCCGCCTTGAACAGCGCCACCAACAGCACGGCATTGACCGCCAGCGTCGCCGCCAGCGGCGAAAGCCCGAGGCCGAGCAGCGCACTGACGCCGGCCGCGCCAATGATCCCGCCGAGGCTGAACATGCCGTGGAAACCCGACATCATGGTCTTGCCGCTGGCGCGCTCGACGATGACCGCTTGCAGGTTCACGGTGGAGTCCACGGTGCCGAGCCCGGCGCCGAACAAAAACAACGCCGCCACCAGCCATGGCAGGGAACTCATCGTTGCCAACAACGGTAATGCCAGGCAGACCAAAAGCGTGCCGCCACTGAGCACCCGACGGCAGCCGAACCGTGCCGCCAGCGCACCGGAAATCGGCATCGCCAGGATCGACCCGACCCCAAGGCACAGCAACAGCAACCCCAGGGTGCCTTCGTCCAGGTTCGCCCGCACCTTGGCGTAAGGCACCAGCGGCGCCCAGGCGGCGATGCCGATCCCGGCGATGAGGTAGGCGATGCGGGTGGACATCTGTTCCAGGCGGCCTGGAGCAAAGGTAGGTGGAGGGGTAATCGCGGTCATGAAACATCCTTGGCTTTCGTGCGGTACGGTGTTGCGAGCAGGCGCCTATGCTTGCATATCCACTGACCTCACTGCGACCTCAAGGTGCCGACGCGAATGCCAGGGTGTCCGGCAAGCTTTGCCCTCGTAGTCTTCGCCGGCATACAGTAACGGCCCTTGTTGATCGATCCGGGTTTGTCCATGGCACAGTTCTACGATGCACGCGGCAATATCTATGGCGTCGTTTCGCCACGGCAAGTCCGTGCCTTGGGGATCGACCTGCCATCGTCTGCTGCCCAGGCTGCGCAAACCCGAGAAACCTGGAGCGCTGCCGCCGTGCAGGCTTTTTGTGCATGGGCGCCGGGCGAAGCGCCGCCGGATGCCAAGGCTCATCGCAGTGACGGCCTGCTGATCGGCCCGTTCCAGGACGCACCGCCGTTTGATCTGTTGATCATCAATACCGATGGGACGCTGGCCGAGCGTAGCGGCAATGGCTTGACGATTTTTTCCATGGCCTTGCAGGAGCGAGGTTTGCTGGTGGGCGACGGTGAATGTCTGCTGCAGGTTCATCACGACAAAACTGAAGACGTCTCACCGGTGCAGACCACGGTTCGCGCTGCTGAATTCGAAGGTGTCCAGGGTTTTTGGTTGGACCTGGGCGCGCCGCTGTTCGGACCACGGGCCGTGGCTGCCCATGGTGTCGAAAACGTGATGTTCGGCCCGTGCGAACTGAGCCGTGTACCAGCGCTTCATGCGTTGAACAGGGCGTGGGGCTACAGCCAGTTCGTGCGCATCGGCAATCCTCACTGTGTGACTTTGCTCGATGATGCGGCGGCGTTG